>CAMLGR010000016.1 GCA_946479615.1 uncultured Bacteroidota bacterium
ATTTGATACGCCCCGTGTTATGGCAATACGCCTTTTGCGTGGAAAAGGATTGTTACTGGCCTGTGTATTATTGCTAGAAGGAATCGGTCTTTTATTTTTTGCGCAGGCAGGCTCATTGGGTCTTGCTATTGTATCCATGTTGTCCTTCGCCTTATTTCTTAAGATGGCTAATGGGGCTACCTATGGCATCGTTCCTTTTATTAATGAAAAAAACAATGGATTGATCAGCGGTATTGTAGGTGCCGGTGGCAATGCAGGCGGTATGCTTTTCGGTTTCTTATTTAAAAGCAGAAGCATCACTTACATCGATGCGTTTCATTATATCGGTATGATTGTGATCGGGGTTTCAGTAATTATTCTCATTACAAAATTCGCCAGATCCGGGCCGAAAGAACAGTTGAAGACAAAACTGGAACCGGCACTATGACTATGAAAATTTTTTTTCCGGAACATGAATCATCAAACGTATAAAACAACCTGTTGCTATTGTGGCGTTGGCTGCGGTATCATAGCCAGCCGCGATAAGCAGGGGCGTTTGCAGATAGAAGGTGATAAGGATCACCCGGTGAACAGGGGTATGTTATGCAGCAAGGGAATGAACCTGCATTATACTGTAAATGATACCAGTGAAAGATTGTTGTATCCTGAAATGCGGTATTCAAAAGATCAGCCAAGACAAAGGGTTTCCTGGGACACGGCCCTGGAGCGTACCGCGGCCGTCTTTACAGCATTGATCAAAAAATATGGTCCTGATTCAGTGGCTTTCTATGCATCGGGACAATGCCTCACAGAAGAATATTATGTCGTCAACAAACTCGTCAAGGGCTTTCTTGGTACCAACAATATCGATACCAATAGCCGGTTGTGCATGAGCAGTGCGGTCGCAGCATATAAAATGAGTTTGGGGGAAGATAGTGTGCCGGTAAGTTATGATGACCTCGAACTGGCTGATGTGATCTTTGTGGCCGGCGCCAATCCTGCCTGGTGTCATCCTATTTTATGGAGACGGGTAGAAGCAGCGCGCGAAAAAAATCCTGCAATTAAAATCATTGTCAGCGATCCGCGGAAGACACAAACCTGTTCCCTTGCAGACCTGCACCTGCAGATTAATCCCGGCACAGATGTGACCCTTCATCATGCCATCGGCCGTTGCCTCATTGAAGAAGGAGATATCGATATCGATTTTATAAAAGATCATACAGAAGGATTTGAAAAATACCGGCAGGCTGTATTTGAAAGAACCATCCCTGAAGCGGCTGTTATTTGTGGAATTGAAGAGTGTGATATCCGCCTGGCTGCTTCTTTTATCGGATCGGCCAAAGGGTTCATCAGTATGTGGACGATGGGATTGAACCAAAGCGTGATCGGCGTTAATAAAAATTTATCATTGATCAATCTTAATCTGATCACCGGGCATATAGGCAAGCCCGGCAGTGGTCCTTTATCATTAACAGGTCAGCCTAATGCCATGGGCGGAAGAGAGGTCGGTGGTCTCGCCAACCTGTTGCCTGCACATAGAAATTTAGCAGACGATAATCACCGTGCAGAAGTAGAAAAGTTCTGGGATATCATACCGGGGAAGATTTCACCGAAAGCAGGCCTTACAGCAACGGAAATGTTTGACGCCCTGAATGACGGCAGGTTAAAAGCTGTCTGGATCCTTTGCACCAATCCGTTGATCAGTTTACCGGATGTGCGCGTTGCAGAACAAGGATTGAAAAAAGCAAAGTTTGTAGTGGTGCAGGAAGTGAGCACAAAAGCAGAAACCCTGCGCTATGCAGATGTTGTATTACCCGCTGCTTCCTGGACGGAAAAGGAAGGAACAATGACCAATGCAGAACGCCGGATCAGTCATCTTAATACAATCATGCAGGCGCCGGGAGAAGCATTGGCCGATGCCGAAATCATTTGCCGCTTTGCGCAGAAAATGAACTTCCCGGGATTCGATTTTAAAAACCCGGCAGCGATCTATGCAGAACACGCGGCTCTTACAGAAGGTACCAATATCGATGTCAGCGGTCTGAATTATAATATCCTGGATAAGAAGGGCACCATACAATGGCCCTACACAAAAGAAATGGCGATGCAATTGCGAAGTCATGGTACCAAACGATTATTTGCCAATAAGAAATTTTATACAACATCCCAAAAAGCGATCATCCATTCTTTCCCCGATAATAATGAATCTGAAAGACCGAATGATAATTTTCCTTTGATACTTACTACGGGCCGTATCCGCGACCAATGGCATACGATGAGTAAAACCGGCCGGGTAAATAAATTAAAACAACATATCAGTGAAGCATTTTTAGAAATACACCCTGCTGATGCAGCAGAAAGAAATATTGAAGAGAATACCCTGGTGGAAATTTTTAATGAAAGAGGTAATGTAAGGGTAAAAGCAAAATTGACCGATGCTATTAAAAAAGGAGTGGTATTTCTTCCTATGCATTGGGGCAAAGTGCTCAACAGCGATCTTAACCGGGCGAATAATCTTACCAATAATCTTGTCGATCCGCAAAGCAAGGAACCTGATTTCAAATTTTCGGCGGTGCAGGTATGGCCCTATACAAGAAAAGGCCGGAAAATCATTGTTATTGGAGCAGGCGCCGGTGCCTGCGGGTTTGTCAAAACCCATCGTGCTATAAATACCAGCGACGAGATAGATATATTCAGTAAAGAAAGTTTTCCTTTTTACAACCGTGTATTGCTGCCTGATTATATAAGTGGCGTATTACCCTGGCATAACCTGGTAAAAATGAGTGATGCAGAGGAAAATGAATACAGGATCAGGTTGCACAGGGGTATCAGCATTGAAAACATCAACCGGAAAAAAAAGCAGGTAACGGATAGCGCCGGCCAGGTGCATCAGTATGATATTTTAATAATGGCTACCGGTAGCCGTGCTGCATTGTTGCGTGATACACCTCCAATAAACGGCATATTCACGATGCGCAGCCGCACCGATGCGGATGAGTTTAAAAAACATATCGATCCTTCTGCGGGTAAAGTAGTGATTATTGGAGGTGGGTTATTAGGCATTGAACTCGCAGCTTCGTTGCGCGAGATAAATGTTGAGATCATTGTCATCCAACGCAGCTCCCGCTTAATGGACAGACAATTGGATACGCTGGGCAGCCAGTTATTGCAGGAAGAACTGGCCGATCGCGGAGTGGATATTTATTTCAATGATGAGATCGAACGTTTTATTGGTGACAGGGTAATAAGCGGAGTTCGTCTTAAAAGCGGGGTAATGATCAATTGCCAGGCGATCGTGATGGCTATAGGAACTGTGCCTAATATTGAAATCGCCAGGCAAGCCGGTGTCGAATGTAAAAGAGGTGTAGTGGTGGATGAATACCTGCAGACAAATGATCCTTCTGTTTTCGCCATCGGTGAGATCGCAGAATTCAAAGGATTTTTATATGGAATTACAGCAGCTGCGGAACAGCAGGCAGAGATCGTATCCCGTTATATCAACGGGGATATTTCAAAATATTATGAAGGTTCGTTGCTGATGAACATTTTAAAATTGCACGGAACCGATCTCTGCTCGCTGGGTATTGTAGAACGGCCGGATGATCCGGCTTATGAAGAAGTTGTTTTTATCGACCGGTCGAAACGGTATTATAAAAAATGTATTATTCATAACGACAGGCTGATCGGTGCTATACTGATTGGCGATAAAAGCGAATTCCTGGAATTTCGCAACCTGATCGAGAATAAAATTGAGTTAAGTGAAAAACGATTACAGCTTCTCCGGTCAGGCAAGACCGCTGAACCTGTCATCGGCAAACTCGTTTGCAGTTGTAACAATGTAGGAGAAGGTAATCTTATCAATAAAATTAAAGAGGGATGTAAGGATCATTTGCAACTCTGTCAGCTCACCGGTGCGGGCATGGGTTGTGGCAGTTGCCGTCCCGAAGTAAAAGCCATCCTGGAAAAAAACAATCATCCGGTCAGAACTGATTTACTAACAGTATGAAAATATGCAAATGAAACATCAACCCGCAGCTTCTCCCTTCAAAGGATTAAAGGATATTGAATATTTTAAATTCGAGGAAGACTTCATTGAAAAAAATGTGCGTTGTATACCTATGATCGTCCGGTTTAAAATGGATGAGGCTGCTATTAAATTAAAACTCGCTGAATGGAGCCGGTTTAGTGTGGAAGAAAGGATAGAACTGGCGGTAAGACCATGCTCCACTCCGGCAGAAGTAGCGGGGTATAAGGATTACCTGGCCGATCTGATCATTAAGGCCACCGGCAAAGAAGCCACCCTGATGGAAGTAAATAAAAATCCTCTTTGGGCAATCATCGATGCTATTCCCGGAATAATAAATGAACAAGCCGCCAATTCAGGGATTGACATACCCGTCAGCAAATGGGCCGCGCTGACGGATCTTCAACGGTTTGCTTTAGTGAAACTTAGTAAAGAAGGTCATGAGAATAAAAACTTTTCCAAAGCCCTTCATGAATTTGATCTGCATAATAGAAAAAGCCATCATTGAAAGATACCTGTGTCATAAAAATTAATTTTCCCGGGGGCATTATTTCTCCCGGTGATCTGTATAATATACTGGTCGCCGCTACTGACGCCGGTGCCATTCAGGTGAGTTTTGGTCTTCGCCAGCAATTAATAATGGAGGTAGCGCCCGAATCGATCGCTGCCTGTATCGGCGAATTAAAAAAGCTTGGTGTGTTCAGTGAACAGGATAAGGATGATTATCCCAATATCATTAGTTCATACCCGGCACAGGAAGTATTTATTACCAATACATGGTTAAGTGAAGGAGTATACAAGGATATTTTTGACGGGATAGATGCGCCACCCCGTTTGAAAATAAATATTTCCGACAGCAACCAGAGTTTTACTCCCATACTTACAGGTAATATCAATTGGGTAGCTGCTGCTGCTGCTCCGCATTTCTGGCATTTGTTTGTACGCTTCCCCAAAACGAATATCATTTGTGAATGGACACAGCTTGTCTATACGAATGATGTGCCGCGTATCTCCAAAGAAATAGAACGTTGTATTCTTCAGCATCCCGACCGGTTTGTCGGGAATAATATGGCGATCGGTAAAGATTTGTTTGATCTGCTGGACATCAATAATTATATTATCAAACCTGCTGAACAACCAGCGATATTGCCCTCATTCAATCTGCCTTATTATGAAGGGTTGAACAGGTATAATAATAAATACTGGCTTGGTATTTACCGGCGCGATGAACTATTTAGTATAGAATTTCTGAAAGATCTTTGTCTTTTGTGTTTGGATACCCGCATTGGCCAGGTATGTTCAACTCCCTGGAAGACGATCATTGTAAAAGGAATTGAAGAGAAAGACAAACAAAAGTGGAACGAATTGCTGGAAAGACACCGTGTCAATGTAAGACATGCCGCCAATGAATTGAATTTCCAGGTAGAGGATAATTGCCGGGCCGGGCTGGCCATTAAAAATCATCTTGTTAAAGCATTGAGCAATGATGATACCAGGACATTCGGTATTTGTATCGGCATTAAAACCAGGACCAGGAGCGAAGTGTTCAGCAGCATACTTGTCAGGCGAAGGCCGCTGATCAGTATTTTCGGGTGGGGGCTATTTCATGTGTACGATATTCTCTGTGCCCGCGATTTTAATCCGAATGAACGTACAGGTTCAGTATTCAGCCGCAATAATCCCCGGTTCTTATTGGCGGAACAATTGCGAAGAGCTGTATGGACATTTTATACGTACCGGAGAAACGTGGGAGAGAAATCTGGAAAAAAATATTCAGTTAAAAAACAGGAAGAGGCAAAACCTGCTGTTGAATATGTAAAACAATGCAGCCATTGCCTGAGCATTTATGATCCACTGTTTGGTGAGCCGGTCAGCGGTATTGCAGCCGGAACCCTGTTTGAACATCTGCCGGCTGATTACACCTGCCAGTTATGTGAAGCACCGAAAGAAGATTTCACTACGATAAAGAAGGAAAGCCTGGGGTTACAACCCGTTTAATTCAGCATGCGCATTGAAATTGCGGAAATATTTTTTATTCTCTTCAGGGATTGCCGTGGTAAAGGTATCCAGGTGATCAAGCATGAATTTCATACTGTGTTTGTATAATTGATCTGCTTCATATAGCTTGAAAATGCGGGCCAGTGCTGTGGCTTTATAAATTCCGCAAAGTGGTTCGGGTTCATTATCATTCTTAAAAACAAATGCATCCGGGCCTGCATAGTTAACGCTGATTTGTAAAAGTTCCCGGAGAACAAAAGATTCCATCAATGGCATATCGCAGGCGAGAATAAAAAGATCCTGTGTGGGTTCGTCCAGGTGGGCACTCATCACACCACACAAAGGTCCGCGGATATCCAACGACTGGTAATCGGGAATAAGATCAGCCGGGGAAAAGTGAGAAGAATAGGCGGTGAATTGTTCTTTGTTTACCGATATTTTTACGCGGAGGCCAAGCGAAACAAGTTTGTCTTTCGCAAGATAGGCCCAGCTTTGCGAATGTTGTTTCAGTAAACCTTTGTCAGCCCCCATTCTCGAACTTTTGCCGCCGCAAAGAACAACACCAAGCATAGTTGATTTTTAATGTTCATTCAATATATAAGAATCAATAGAACACGGATAGAAGTGGATGGACGGATATTAAGCGGATTTCTATAGTATATGAATCTTATTTTCATCTGTTCATCCACTTCTATCCGTGTTCTATTGTATTTCATTGATGATGCGGCCTTGTATCTGCATGACCCAGGCTTTTGCCGGGAGCTACCACATCGCGAACAAGTTGTTTGAGTTCTTTGATCTCGGGGAAACCACCGTATTCTTTCCTGTCAAATATTTTTTTTCCGTTGATACTGATATGGAAATCACCATTGACCTCGCTGGGTTGAAGACTTATCGCTTTCAGGTCACTGTCAAATGTGGTGAGTAATTCCTGGGCCATATAAGCAGCGCGGAGAAGCCAATGACATTTAGGACAATATTCGATGATAATGGTTGGTTTCATGGAATAAATGTACAGGTTTTTAGGAGATCCCGGGCTATGATATCCACTCAAACTGCCTGTACTATTTCCCGGAATCGTTGTAATTTCAGGTATGCCTCATATCAGCCAACTATTTATTTACCCGGTTAAATCATTGGGGGGAATCAGTCTCACTTCCACACAATTGACCGACCGCGGATTTCAGCACGACCGGCGCTGGATGCTGGTCGATGCACATAACCGTTTCTTTACCCAGCGTGAATACCCGCAGATGGCCTTGTTGCAAACAGCAATAGGTGAAAGTGGAGTTGTGATCACACATAAAGATCATCCGAAAGAAAGCGTAATCATTCCTTTTACATCAGCAGCAAGGGAAAAGGTAATTGTGAATGTATGGGACGATTGGTGCGAAGCCATTGTCGTCGATCCATTGCTCAATGAATGGTTCAGCGATAAATTGAGAATGGATTGCCAATTGGTACACATGCCTGAAGAAACACGCCGCAAAGTGGACCGCAGCTTTGCGCTTCATGAAAATGACATCACTGCTTTCTCCGATGGATATCCTTTATTGGTGATTGGTCAATCTTCCCTTGACGATCTGAACAGCCGGCTGGAAATACCTTTACCCATGAACCGGTTCCGCCCCAATATCGTTCTTGCCGGAACAGCGCCTTATGAAGAAGATGAAATGCAGGAATTCAGTATCGGCGGCATCCGTTTTTATGGAGTTAAACTATCTGCCCGTTGTGTGATGACGACGATCAACCAGGATTCGCTGGAAAAAGGGAAAGAACCTCTAAAAACATTACATACATACCGGATGGCGAACAATAAGGTATACTTCGGCCAGAATGTATTACATGCTGCAACCGGGAAACTTACTATAGGGGATGAGGTAAAGATCATCAACCGGAAAAACCGTGCAGTATTTGTAAACCAAGTTTAAAATCAATTATTCCGGGCTCAATAGCACCGCTAAAACTACGCATAACATTAACGGGTGTTAGTTAAATAGCAGTCTACCAAAAAAGTAGGAAAATCAGTACATTTGTAACTGGGTTTTTGAAAAAAGGAGGGCCTGATATGTTCGACTACCAAGCGCATCTTGCAACCAGACTTCAGCAGTTAAAAGACGCGGGTTCATACCGTTATTTCCTGGAAGTAAATAAAAGTGCACAACACTTTCCGCATTTCTATTACAGCAATGACGAAAATGTACAACGTTCTGCTATCAACTGGTGCAGCAATGATTATTTGTGCATGAGTACGCATGAAGATGTGATTGCGAAATTGAGTTTTACTTCTCACCGTAGTGGTGCGGGCAGTGGCGGAACCCGTAATATTTCAGGTACCACTATTCATCACCGTGAGCTGGAGCAAACGCTTGCCAAATGGCATCAAAAGGAAAATGCCTTGCTTTTTGCAGGGGCTTACCTTGCGAATGTTACGGCTTTACAAACCCTGGGCCGTCATATACCCGGTCTTGTTTTTATTTCCGATGAACGCAATCATGCTTCGATGATCGAAGGCATGCGGGCCGTAAACAATCAAAAGATCATTTTTCGTCATAATGATATTGGTCACCTCGAAGAGATCCTGCAATCCTTGCCGGCTGAAACACCCAAACTGATCGCCTTTGAATCTATTTATTCCATTACCGGCACAGTAGCTCCTGTAGCAGCCATACTTCAACTGGTGAAGAAATACAATGCGCTTAGTTATGCAGATGAAGTACATGCTGTAGGATTGTATGGAAAAGATGGAGCCGGTATCCTGGAACACGAAGGATTGCAGCAGGAAGTGGATATTATCAATGGCACTTTATCCAAAGCCATTGGTGTTTTTGGTGGATATATCGCCGCTTCGAAAACGATCATCGATTTTATACGGAGCTATGGCAGTGGGTTTATATTTACTACTTCCTTACCGCCTGCAGTTTGCAGCGCAGCCAATAAAAGCATACAGGTGATCCGTGAAGATGCCTCCCTGCGTGAAGCATTTCATAAAAACGTGCAGGAACTTCGTAATGCTTTAACGCAAACCGGTATAATATTCAGAAAAAATGACTCTCATATTACCAGCGTACCGGTAGAAGATGCTAACCTTTGCCGGGAAGTGGCGCAGCAGTTATTGCATGGCCAGGGCGTATACCTGCAACCGATCAATTACCCGACTGTTCCCAAAGGCGAAGAATGTTTACGTATCATTATTACTGCCAAACATCAGCCTAAACATATTAACCACCTGGCGCACAGCCTGAAAAAAGTGTTACATGGAAAGGATACGACTGATTGGAAGAAGCTCCCGGCTGTCTCTGCTGCAGATTGAACTCGCGAAACAAAAAATTGAAACAGCTTTTCCCGGTATCCAGGTAGAAGTGATCGCGCGTAGCAGCAAAGGCGATGACCTTCAGAATATTCCTTTACATACTGTCGAAGGAAGCGATTTTTTTACACAGGATATTTTTGATGCTTTGAAAAACGGCGAAGCCGATATCGCTGTTCATTCTCTCAAAGACATGAGCAGCGATCATTTTTTTGGAAGCCATCATTTTGCCGTGATCGACAGGGATGATACCCGTGATGTAGTGATCTTTAATCAAACAGTAATAGAAAAACTTAAGACAGGATTACCGCTTGTTATAGGCACCTGCTCCCCCCGCCGGGAAGAAATGGCAACGGTATTTTTAAAGAAGGCATTACCCCGGTTACATACTTCTATTACTATCGAAACCAAACCCATTCGTGGTAATGTGGAAACGCGTTTGCGCAAACTGAATACCGGTGAATACGATGCTACTATATTGGCCACAGCCGGTTTGAACCGCTTACTGAAAAGCGATAAAGATGCCCCGCTGATAAAAGAATTACTGACCAATAAAAAGATAATGCTGTTGCCACTGATCGAATGTGTGCCGGCACCCTGCCAGGGCGCTATCGTAGCAGAAGCACATCCTGGGAATGAAAGAGCAATTGCTGTATTGCAGAAGATCAACCAGCCGCACCTGTTTGCCGATTGCGTAGCAGAAAAAAAAGCCGCCGCAAAATATGGTAAGGGTTGTTTGCAAAAATTTGGTGTGACTACATTGGGATATGATGATCATTCTACCCTGTATGCTGCCGGAAGAGATGAAAATGAAACCGTATTCAATTATTGGTACACGATGCCGGCATTGAATACAGGGTCAAAGATCTTTTTCAGCAGTACCGATTTCATGGGAAGTTTTTTTGAATACCTGCCGTTGACAACTGAAACTGAGATAGGATCACCGGTGGTATATATAGCAAACTATAAAGCCATCAGGGAAGAGAAAATAATAAAGGAGCTTGGCAATAAAAAAATATGGGCTGCCGGCACCAAAACATGGTATGAACTGGCCCGCCAGGGTCTTTGGGTAGAAGGCTGCGCCGATGCATTTGGTCTTGAATTTGTAGAAAAAGCCTGGTCAATGCCGCTGGTCGGTATTCAAAAGAAGGATGTACAGGTCATCACCAACCGGCAGGGCGCATTAAGCTGGCAACAAAAAGGATGGAAAAGTATCGGCACTTATGATACCAAAGCCGAACAAAAAAAGGAATTGTCTGAAAAGATCAGCGAAGCAGATATCGTTTTCTGGACCAGCTTTCAGCAATACGAATTATATAAAAATGTATTAAAAGAAAACGTTCAGCATGCTTGTCCATCAGGCGAAACAGCCGTGTTGTTACGGACAGCAGGACTTGAACCGGTTGTATTTCCGAATATAAAAGCATTTCAACAATGGAGAAAAACCTATTCCCTTTAACGCAGCGGAGACTAAGAGCCGACAGGCATATCCGTGAGCTGACAGCAACCGTACGGTTATCGCATAAAAGTTTTATACAACCTTTATTCGTTGACGAAGCGATCAATGCGCCTCGTGATGTCAATGGATTGTCAGGTGTGCGGGTTGATACCGTGCAAACTGTTTTGCAAACGATCGAAGAAGCCATGCAGAATGGCATCCATAAATTTTTATTATTCCCGGTGCCATCAGGAAAAAAGGAATCCGATTTTGATTTTTCCTATGCGGTCTCTGTTGTTAAATCGATCAAACAGGAATTTGCCGGTGATATCTGGCTGGCTTCGGATGTATGTTTATGCAGTTATACCACGCATGGCCATTGCGGTATTCTTAACCATGATCACAGCCGGCTGGAGAATAGCAAGACCGTTGAAATATTAGCTCATTATTCTTCCCTGCTGGCCAATGCCGGTGTGGATTGTATCGCTCCAAGCGATATGACCGATGGAAGGATCGGTGCTATCCGCGGACGGCTCGACAGCCTGAAGATGGAAGAAGTCAGCATCATGAGCTATTCCGCCAAATTCAGTTCGCAGTGGTATGGCCCTTTCCGCGATGCCTGCCATTCAGCACCGAATACAAATGGGCTGCAAAACCGGAAAACCTATCAATTATCTCCCTTTGCGATCAATGATGCCTTGGCCAGTGCACAGCGCGATGAAAAAGAAGGCGCGGATATCCTGATGGTGAAACCGGCCGCCTTGTATACCGATGTTATAGCCAGGGTAAAACAACAGACCTTGAAACCTGTAGCTGCCTATCATGTAAGTGGTGAATATGCGGCAGTGGAATCCCTTGCTGCACAGGGTCTTTTGAAAAGAGATGCGGCCCATCTCGAAGTCTGGGCGGCCCTTCAGCGCAGCGGGGCAGATATTATTATTTCTTATGCATCCGTGCGGGCAAAGGAGTGGATTGAAAATATGGAGTACTAGAACCGCACTTAAAAGTAAAAAATCAAAGTCAAAAGCCAGCCAGGCTTTTGACTTTGATTTTTACCAGATAGTCCAAATGTTAACGTCAAAATATATCAGTCTATAAATTTCGTGGACTAGATACAAGTCTTTATTTTTGGCAGAATGTCCCGAAGTGAATTGAAACTGTATGGAAGGAACGATAATTGAAAATAAGAACCAGCTTTACCCGGTATTTTTGAAACTTCAGGAGCTCAGGCTCCTGCTGGTTGGCGGTGGTAATGTGGGTCTTGAAAAATTAAATTCACTTCTTTCCAATTCCCCGGAGACAGCTATCACCATCGTGGCGCCGCAAATAAGGGAAGAAGTGAGACAACTGGCTGCCAGATATCCTTTTTGTACTATACATGAACGGGCGTTTGAAGAAGCCGACCTGGAAGGACAGGATCTCGTGATCTGTGCTACCGATGACAAGGCCCTGCACGCGGATATCAAATGCCTGGCGAATAAAAAGAGAATACTGGTAAACGTAGCTGATACGCCCGATCTCTGTGATTTTTACCTCAGCAGCATTGTTCAGAAAGGACAATTGAAGATCGCTATTTCTACCAATGGTAAATCACCCACGGCCGCTAAAAGGATCAAAGAAGTATTGAATGATGCGATGCCGGCTGAACTCGATGAAGTGATCGAAAATCTGAATACCGTCCGTAACCGCCTCAATGGTGATTTTGAATACAAGGTGAAAAAGATGAACGAGATCACCCGGACGCTTATCAAGACCGAGAATGGCGAGAAAGATAAAAGATGGAAACGCATTGCCACCTATTCGGTGCTTGCCTTTGCATTCATGCTGATCGGGCATTTCATATTTTCTTATGTTTCATTTCAAAGCATCGCCGATGGAACGGTGAAATGGTACCGCTCGCTTGACAGCGCTTTCCCGATCATGGTATTGGCAGGTTTTTTAGCTCAACTGGTCGATGGTGCATTGGGAATGGGATACGGCGTTACCAGTGCAACGATTTTATTATCAGCAGGTGTTAGCCCCGCAGCGATCAGCGGAAGTATTCATACCGCAGAAATGTTTGCCAGTGGGGCATCGGGTTATAGCCATTACAAATTTGGTAATGTAAACAAGAAATTATTCAAGGCCCTGCTGATACCCGGTGTACTTGGTGCTATTGCAGGCGCTATATTATTGGTATTTGCCGGGGATAAATACAGTAACTATATCCGCCCTGTTATCGCAGCGTACACATTGGTATTAGGGATAAAATTTATTTTTAATGCCTTCCGTGGAATAAAGCCACAAAAGAAATTCAAACGATATCGTTTACTGGCCGCTGTAGGAGGATTCTTTGATTCCTTTGGTGGTGGAGGATGGGGACCGATCGTTACCAGCACATTAATAAATAACGGGCGTAGTCATAAATACGTAGTAGGTTCTGTGAGCCTCACCGAATTCTTTGTTACACTTGCGAGTGCCTTTACATTCTTTACGCTAATAGGCGTTAGTCACTGGCAAACTATTTTAGCTTTGATCATCGGCGGTTTGATTGCTGCTCCTCTTGCAGCTAAACTGGCAGGTAAACTGCCCCGCAGGACATCTTTCCTGTTGTTGGGCGCATTGATCATTTTCTGGAGCATAAAAATACTTATCAAAATTCTTTAGGTCTCCCTGGCCAGCGGTAAAAAATTAGTCTACTTTTTTTGTAGACTAAGAAAATACCGCTATGTTTGTACCCTTATAATGAAAAAATTAACATTCATATCTTTTAGTAGTTGCCTTCAGCGATGTTGTATCGGAGTGATGCCCGCTTCTGTGGCATAAATCAAATCCCTTTTTTTCGGATAATAGTATACTAAATTGATAGACTAATAGAATAAATAAAACAAAACCTAACAGGGTATGAGACATGAACCGGCTTCTTTCGTAAGCATCGTCAACAAAAAAAGTTATAAACGGATAATTATAATACTGGCACTGCTGCAGGCAGTGACCATGAATGCCTTTGCACAGGAAACAACATTGATCGAAGTATCAGGCAAAGTAACCGACCAGGAAAATCAGCAGCCATTAGCTGATGTAAGCGTACAGGTAAAAGGAACTGTTGCCGGAACGATCACCAATAAAACAGGCGATTTTAAATTACGTACACGTTCAAAACTTCCTTTCACACTCACATTTACCTCTATAGGATTCAAGGAACAACAGTTTGAAGTAACCAGTATCGGTTCCAGTCTGAATATCGCGCTGGTTACTCAAACTATCCTTGGTAATGACGTGGTCGTAACGGCATCACGTGTTGCGGAGAGCATCCTTAAATCGCCGGTGGCTATTGAAAAACTCGATATCCGCGCGATCAAAGAAACACCTGCGCCAAGTTTTTATGATGCCCTTGAAAATGTCAAGGGTGTACAAATGACCACGTCCAGCCTTACTTTCAAAGTCCCCAATACACGGGGATTTAATATTCCCAACAACTTCCGCTTTATGCAACTCGTAGATGGAGTGGACATGCAGGCTGCTACACTGGGTGTGCCTTTGGGAAATGCTATCGGGCCCACAGAACTGGATATACAAAGTGTAGAGATCACACCGGGTGCCGCTTCTGCATTATATGGAATGAATGCTATCAACGGAATGGCGAACCTGATCACGAAAAGCCCTTTTAATTACCAGGGATTGAGTATTTACCAGAAAACAGGTGTGAACCATGTGGATGGTGAGGATCATGATCCCGCTATCCTGACAGAAACAGCAGTACGTTATGCAAAAGCATTTAATAACAGGATCGCTTTCAAGGTCAATTTCAGTTATATGCAGGGGATTGACTGGCGTTCGAATACAAGACTTGACCAGAACACGAACAACCTGAAAAGCGCCAATCCTAATTTCCCAGGCCTGAATGGTGCAGGTAATGCTGCATTCGATGGATGGAATAAATATGGGGATGATGCCCTGGCTGGTAGTAATGTAGTTTCTATTGGTGGTCTTACCATCGATGGCAATACAAACCAGACATTACGCGTAGCACGTACGGGTTATTGGGAAACGGATCTTGTAAGCCCGAAAGTAGATAACCTGAAAGCAGATGCTGCCATTCATTATCGTGTTAACGAGAATGCAGAATTATCCTATGCTTACCGCGTTGGTAAAATGGATGGTGTATTTCAACGTGGAAATAAAATTCAACTGGATAATGTAATTGTACAAAACCACCATGTTGAATTAAAGGGAACCAACTACCTCGTGCGCGCCTATGTATCGATAGAAAATACAGGCGATTCATATAATGTAAAACCATTGGCCGATAACCTGGACTTGTATAGCGGTGGCGCCACCGATACAAAAACAGCGACAAGCTGGGGTACTAAATTCAAGAATGCATTGAATGCGTATGCAACAGCTAACGGCGGCCTGAATGAAGCCAATCTTGCAGCAGCTACCCAATATGCACGTGATGCAGCTGATGCAAGCCGTGTAAAACCGGGTACACCGGAGTTCGAGGCACTCAAGAAAACGATCATCGGTATCAATAACTGGGATATCCGCTCAGGTTCTATTCCCGATGCACCAATAACAGGCGGAGCTGCTTTGATCCAGAAAAGCCGTTTATATCATACGGAAGCGCAATGGGATCTTACCAAATATGTAAAAATATTCGATCTGCTGGTCGGTGGCGATGCCCGTTTATACGAGATCATTCCTGACGGAAATAATTTTGTTGACTTCTCCCGCCCGATCGCCGAACGTAATACGCCATTGAAAGATGGATCATTTGGAGATAACGTTCACTATAAAAAATTCGGTGTATTTACACAGGTTACCAAAACCTTCTTCGATGAAAAGCTGAAACTGTGGGGATCATTGCGGTTTGATGATAACCCGGAGTTTCAACCTAAGTTCACACCACGTATAGCGGCTGTATACACCGTAAAGGAAAAACATAATTTCAGGGCCACCTTCCAGGAAGGATATCGTTTCCCGGCTCTTTTTGAAGCATTGTCTTATGTAAATAATGGCCGTGTGAAAAGAGTAGGTAGCTTATCCTATATCAATGAAGGATTAGGCTACCTGGAAAACAGCTATACACAGGCTTCTGTTATCAACTTTAACTCGGTCGTTGCGGCACAGGGGAACACGGATGCCGCGGCGCTGGCGAACAGGAATTTACTGGAAGTAGCCAATCTTCCGAAAGCTGAGCCTGAGCGGATCACTTCTTTTGAAGTCGGGTATAAAAGTGTATTGTTCGATAATAAAGTTGTCATCGATATCGATGCATACAGCAATACATATGATGGATTCCTGGGACAGGTGCAGGTATTTGTTCCCAAAAATGAAACTGTGGGTTCTGATGCAGCGGTGATCGCCATGCTTGACAGGAACCGTGATGCTACTGCCGCGAGTGGTGGTAATGCCGCCAGCCAGGGACAGGATCGTTACCGTGTATATACCAATGCAAAAAATACCTATCACAATTTTGGCTCTGCACTGGGACTTACCTATGTATTCTATAAAAGATATACGGTGTCCGGTAATGTCAGTTACAACAAAATGAAGGCGACAAAATCGAATGATATTTTCGTAACGGGGTTCAATACGCCGGAGTGGTCAACCAATCTTTCTTTTGGTAACCGTGAAGTGATCAAGAATATCGGTTTTAATATTGTTTGGAGATGGCAGGATTCTTTCCTTTGGGAAAGCCCGCTGGTAACAGGGACTATTTCTTCTTACAATACGATCGATGCACAGGTCACTTTCCGGTTCCCAAAAATAAACTCAACACTGAAAGTAGGTGGTGCAGATATTTTCAATCATCGCTATTTGCAATATGCCGGGGGGCCGACCCTGGGTGGATTGTATTATGCGGCCATCACTGTTGATGGATTATTGAAATAGGAGCACTGCATGTAATAAATGTTTCATGTCAACCAATCGTTAGAGAATCGGCGTCCCGTTTTTGCGGGATGCCTTTTTTTTGATTACGATTTTTATAAGAAGAGATCGTTATTCAATAGGAATCTTTAAAAGTATAAACTATGGCAAGAATTAATCCTGTTACTGAGGCGGAACTGGTGCCTTCTGTGAAAATATCTTTTCAAAGACATATCCAGGAATATGATTCCCGCACTACGAATATGAAAGCCACGCTGGGCCATTCCCTGCTGGCTTTCGAAATATATATGCAATGGTATCCCCTGTACCAGGAAGTAGAGAAGATCCTGGGAAGACGACTGGCGTATTTATATGCCTATTCCATCTCACAGGCAGCGAATTGCCCGCTATGCTCCACTTTCTTTCGTAAAATAATTATCGATGCCGGCGAAAAGCCGGAATGTATTGAGCTCACTCCTTCCCAGCGGAATGTACTTGATCTCGGTGGAAGCATTGCCAGGTATCACGGTAATATCGCCAATCACGTGTATGATGCAGTAGCGGAAAACTATACCAGGGAAAACATGGTGGTGCTCATAGCGTTTGCAGGACAAATGATCGCTGCGAATATTTTTAATAACGTCGTCGAAACAGAAGTGGATGAATATCTTGTCAATTACCTGCCGGAGTTGAAGTATCAATAATAATTATTGTTGTTGTAGAAAATAGTACACACGTTTAATTAAAAGGGACAACTTGTAAATTATTAGTCTATTTATTTGGTGGACTAAGTAAAAACAAATAGTATTGTATTCTCAATTTTTAACAGGATTGTTTCATGAAGAAAATCGTTTTACATACCTGTGATGCTGGTAAAATGAAGATGCCTGTTGCGATGGCATCGGTAACCTGTTGTTGTGCAAACAACTGTTGTTAAGTGATGCCGGTAAACCTGTCCGTACATTCTTACCACTATTTTTTCCATCATTCAAACTATATAATGCATTTATTAACTGATCATAGTAATCCTGCCATGCGATGGCACCCGAAGGCGGGTCCCTGAACCAGGCCGGGATTCAAACAAAAAAGAAGGCCAGGAACTGTTACAGCAGCCCTGGCCGGATAACAAGACACGCAATTCAGTACAACGATTCGCATCGTTGACTGGGCCTTATTATATAATAACCAAAGCAAACATAATGAAAAAACGTTTATTGATCGGGGTATGGCTACTGTTAGCGATCCCGGTCATCAGTTTTGCTCAAGCCACTACTGATCCCATGATTAATTCTACTCTCAACGGGAAAGTGGTTGATAACAAAAGTAAACTTCCGCTGGGCGGAGCTGTTGTCCAGATCAAAGGTACCACGCACGAAGTACTCGCCGATGACAATGGAAAATTCAATTTCAGAACCGGACAACGATTCCCTTATATTTTAATCGTTAGTCATGTCGGCTACCAGACACAGGAAATCACTGCCGATGGAAGCGCTATTGAAATCGCACTAAGAGAATCACCCAAAGAACTCGATGAAGTAGTTATCACCGGGTATGGTACACAAAAAAAGAGAAACCTTACCGGTGCTATCTCCAAAGTAAATCCCAACGAGACAAAAAATATTCCTGCCGGAGGGTTTGATGCGCAATTGCAGGGAAAAGCGGCGGGACTTCAAACCACTACCAGCACCGGTGTGCCTGGCGAAGCAGTAACAGTGCGTTTGCGTGGTGCAACTTCCATCAATGCTGATAATACACCTTTATATGTTGTGGATGGCGTGTTTATCAATAGCACCAGCCTGCAGACATTAAGCACAGGCGGCAAAGCCACTTCGCCGATTGCAGATATCAATCCATCCGATATCGAAACCATCGAGATATTAAAAGATGCTGAGGCATCTGCTTTATATGGTTCGCGCGGCGCGAATGGTGTTATCATCGTGACCACCAAAAGAGGAAATTATAACCAGAAGCCACGTATCAATATTGATATATCCCGTGGCGCCGCCTGGGCGCCGCCCTTATGGAAATTAACAACAGGTCCTGAACATGCTACATTGGTCAATGAATATTATACCAATACCGGTCAGCTCAAACCATTCAGGGCATTGACAGATAACCCAACTGCGACACCAGCGCCCCGGGGATTGCCGGAAGAGCAGCAGACCTATGACCGCTTAGGCGAAGTATTCCAGACGGCTAATCTTAGTAATTATGATGTATCCTTATCCGGAGGTTCCAAAGGCACCAAATATTATATCGGTGGTGGTTACAACAAACAGGAATCGATATTAAAACCTATTACTTTCGAAAGAGCGAGTTTCAAAGTGAACCTCGATCAGAAGGTCAATGAAAAAGTACAAATAGGCGTCAGCAATACATTTACCCGTTCTTTCCGTAACCAGGGAAGAGCAGGTGACGGTCCTGCCGGTGGTTTATTGCAGGCGGCTTTGCATACACCTACTTATTTATCTCCTGTGAATGAACAGGGTGTGCCTGTGGGTCGCGCCGGATTTGATAATGTCGATCTCTTATTAAAATACTACGATGTCAATACAACCAGCATGCGCTATATAGGCAATTTATACCTGGAAGCGGAAGTATTGCCCGATCTGCGTTTCCGTTCCAGTTGGGGTGTTGATTATAATAATTATAATGAATCCGAATACTGGAACAGTTACCTGATCTCCGGTAGCCCTTCTGGTTTGGCTACTTCCGGTATTACACAAAATTCAAGCTGGGTGAATGAACAAACACTTACCTATCGTAAAAAGTTTGGCATTCATTCCATTGGCATACTGGCCGGTAATACCCTGCAAAGCAATATTTATGAAAGAACGTTTTTGCAGGGAACAGGATTTCCCAATAATTCTTTTACCAAAATTTCATCGGCTGCTGCGATCAGCGGTACACAAAACTGGAGCAAGAATACACTGGCTTCTTTCTTTGGTAAGATTGATTATAATTTACTGGATAAATATCTTATCGATTTCAGTCTTCGTGCAGATGGTTCTTCCAAATTCGGTGCAAACAGGAAATGGGGTTATTTCCCATCCGTGGGTGCAGCCTGGCGCGTGAAGCAGGAAGATTTCCTGCGTAATGTTTCTTTCATAAGCGATTTGAAGATCAGGGCCAGCTATGGAACCACGGGTAACCAGAATGGTATCGGTGATTTCGCCGCACAGGGACTTTGGAGCGGAGGTGTTTCCTATGAAGGCAATTCAGGGATCTCGCCACAGCAATTATCCAATGCCGATCTGCGCTGGGAAAAAACCAACCAGTTTAATATTGGTGTTGATCTTTCGGTACTCGATGGCCGTATCGGTATCGAATTTAATGTGTATGATAAATATACACGTGATGGCTTGCTGCAATTGGCACTGCCTTCCACTACAGGGTTCGGAACCTATTGGAGCAATGCAGCCGAGATCAGCAATAAAGGCTTTGAACTGACGATCAACAGCGTGAATGTTCAAAGTAAAGATTTTACCTGGACCACCAATTTCAATGTTGCTCAAAACAAGAATAAGATTGAAAAACTTGCCACGCCATTACAATATGGCAGCCGTAACCTGATCCTGCAACAGGAAGGATACCCGCTTTATTCGTTCTGGTTGTATAAGCAGCTCTATGTAGATCCTCAAACAGGAAATGCGGTATACGAAGATGTTAATAAAGATGGCAAGATCACCGCAGTGGATCGTCATATCGTGGGAAGTGTATGGCCCAAATTCTTTGGTGGTTTATCCAATAATCTTACCTATAGGAATTTCGATCTCGGGATATTTTTCTCCTTTCAATATGGGAACGATACTTATGACCACAACCGGTTTTTCGGGGAAGGTGGCGGCGCCCGCGATGCAGCCCGTATCATTTTCGCCAGCAACCTGAGGAGATGGCAGAAGCCGGGTGATATTACCGATGTGCCCAAAGCTGATGGTGTAAACGTCAACAACTATCTCGATGGAAGCAGCCGTTTCTTATCGGATGGTTCATTCATTCGTTTGCGCGCACTGACATTGGGTTACAATTTACCTGCCCAATGGTTCCGCCGCATTGGTATCGAAAAGGTGCGCGTGTATGCGACCGGCAGCAATCTTTTCTTGATTACCAGATACACAGGACCCGATCCTGAATCGAGCGCCAACAGCAGCCAGAATCAACCGGGGATTGATCTTGGTACGCCTCCGCAACCACGGTCAGTGCAGTTCGGTATTAATGTATCACTATAACTATTTAAAAAAGGAAACATGAAATCATTTCAATACATCTTACTTCTTTTTTCGGCAGTAGCGATCAGCTCCTGCAAAAAATTCCTGGATGTAAAACCCAAAGAATCCATTTCGGATCAGCAAACCATTTTTGATAAAACATCGGCAGAACAGGCAGTACGTGGTATCTACGGCGCATTGGCGGATGGAAGTTATTATGGAACGGGATTCCAGTCGATCGGTTATCTCTCCGGCGATAATATTCAATGGACAGGTTCCCAATCGCAGGTGCAGGAATTTATCAATCATAAAGTAAGTGCCGATAATTCTACGATCAGCGGCGCCTGGAGCGCAATTTTCAGAACGATCAGTCGCGCCAATTATGTGATTGAGAAAGTAAAGACGGTCAGCGATCCGCAACTCACCGAGCTCGCCAAGAATCAATTGATCGGCGAAGCCTATTTCCTGAGAGGACTTTCTTATTTCGACCTGGCCCGTACCTGGGGCGGAGCGCCGATCATTATCAAAGCAACGGATGGGCCGACTGATAATGTCGGGATTCAACGAAGTTCACAGGCAGACACCTATGCACAGGCGTTAAGCGACCTCGAAGCAGCTGAATTATTATTACCTACTACGATCAACCGGTATCGTGCTACGCAGAAAACGGTATGGGCGCTGAAGGCCCGTTATTATTTGTATCAATCCAACTGGACAAAAGCCGAAGAGTATGCCACTAAAATAATCGCGGATGGCACTAATTACAAATTGCTTAAACCCTATAATTCATTTTTTGCCAATAATGCAAAAGGAACACAGGAATCGATATTTGAGATCTCCTATAATGGTACAACGGAAGTTAACGGCCATCGCAACCAATGGCAGCCACAAACCAATGGTGGCACCCGCCAGTGGGCACCGAATGATGCTTTTGTTGCGTTGGTAAATGATCCATTGATTGGGGGCAACCGCAATACCCTGGTCGCAAAGGATAATCAAAACCGCTGGTATGGTAATTTATATTACCGTTCACCGGCATCGGATCCCTCCTTCGTGATACGTACGGCCGAGCTTTATCTGATCCGTGCCGAAGCAAGGGCACAACAAAATCATCTTCCTGATGCAATTGCAGATCTGAATGCGGTCCGTGACAGGGCAGGACTGGCAGGGACTACGGCCGCTACACAACCTGAAATACTATTGGCAATCGAGAATGAACGAAGGATTGAATTTGCCCTGGAACCCCACCGCTGGTTCGATTTGGTGAGAACAGGACGTGCACAGGCAGTATTGAATATTACTGATCCCAATAAATTATTGCTGCCGCTGCCTTCCCAACAAATATTGCTTGATCCGGCGCTTAAACAAAACACTGGTTATTAATCCTCATCATAAATGTTATTCGTATGAGTTCAACAACTATTACCAGCGAAACCACTGTATGGAAAGCATATGAAAAAGCGCTCTTCCGCATCTTTTTCATTTATTTTCTTGTGCAGGCGGTACCGCTTGACTGGAAATTTTACCAGCAACTGTTTGCCATCGACTGGGTGCATCTTCATTACGGAGATATCTTTAACCTGGCGCATTACACACCCCGATTCTATTCCGGCCCCGATACATTTGCCAATTGGGCTATTATTTTCGGAATAGCATTGATCGGCGCTGCCGTATGGAGCTATGGCGATGCCGGCAAAGAAAAAAATTACAATAACCTGTATTACTGGATCAGAACCATTGTGCGTTACCGGCTGGCGATTGCGATTATCGCCTACGGATTTATTAAGTTATTTCCGCTGCAGGCGCCTTATCCATCGATCAGCAACCTGAATACCGAATATGGTTATTTCAACCGCTGGAAATTATTTTCCCTTAGCCTGGGGGTCGTCCCTTCGTATGAATTTTTCCTGGGGCTGGTAGAAATTATCATTGGTATAGGATTATTATACCGCAAAACAGCTTCTATCGCTTCTTTTATCATTATCATATTCACCGGGAATGTATTTGTTTCCAATATCGCTTATGATGGCGGCGAATACGTGTATAGTTTATACCTGATCAGTCTTGCGATTTTTATATTGACATATGATCTGCAACGCATCATCCGTTTGCTCATCTTACAAAAACCTACGGCTCCCAATCATTTTCGCCCCTTGTTTACTACCTGGCAGAAATATGGAAGATGGATAGCCAAGTCAGCAGTCGTTTTCTTTTTCATAATTGTGTATGGATTTAAAACACGCTCCGGTTATCACAATGATCCCTATCAATATCCAACCACCCCTGGTTTGGCAGGCAAGGCGGGTATTTATAATGTAAGCGAATTCAGTATCAATCATCAATCCGTACCCTATTCTGATACTGACCCTTTGCGCTGGCAGGATGTTGTATTTGAAAAATGGAACACGATCAGTATCCGTTCCAATCGACCGGTCCTGATCGATTCAACCAATACCGATCATGTCAGTGTAAAAGATGATGGCCGCCTGTACGAGTTGGAAGGATCGGCTCATCGCCATTACTACAGTTATGAAGCAGATGTTGAAAATCATGTATTGACACTTTATAACAGGAATCCTAATTACGAAGGGGAGACCCTGGTGCTGCATTACAGTGAGCCAACACCTTCGCAATTGATACTGGCAGGTATCGATTATAACAGGGATTCGGTATACGTAGTATTGGATAAGATCGATAAAAAATATCTCCTGGAAGAAGCCGCGAAACAGGGACGGCGCAGGGGATTGAAATTATGATCCGGGTTCATTCATTCAACTTACTTATTATAAAACTAATCTTTATGTCTACTACAACTATTATACAGGACATACCACTGGTAACAGAATCTCCTGCAAAGGCGCAGGGTGTTACGGCAAAAAAGAAAGAAGCGCTGGGTTCTTTCGCAGCCTGGAAACCGTATGAACGGTTTTTATTCCGTGTTGCCTTTATCTTTTTCATCGCGATCTCTATTCCGAATAATCCCGACTGGTATAGCCAGGTGTTTCATATCAACTGGACAAGCCTGCATTACCGCGACCTGTATGATATTGCACGGTTTGGTTCCGGCATTAACTGGTTTGGAAATACCATTTTTGGTGATCCCTTACTCGGTTATGCAAACTGGATCATCACCTTGCTGGTAGCGCTGGGTGGCGCTTTGATCTGGACGGTGATCGTGCGGGCAGCAAAAAAAGAACGTGCCGAATATCATACCTTATATTACTGGCTGCGCGCCATTGTAAGATACCGTGCTGCTATCGGTATCATTGGTTTCGGGTTTACCAAATTGTTGCCGGTGCAAATGCCTTATCCATCTTTGGGTGTGTTGAATACCAATTTCGGCGATCTTACAGCACAAAAGATCTACTGGCTCTCTATCGGCATGGTGCCCTGGTACCAGGTATTTGCCGGTGTGGTGGAAGTAACAGCGGGAACGTTATTGTTTTTCCGCAAAACAACTACCCTGGGTGCTGTTCTTCTTTTTGGAGCGCTCGGCGATATCGTATATGTGAATTTCGCTTATGATGGCGGCGTACATGTATATAGTTCTTACTTTGTTTTACTCGCCGGATTTTTACTGGTAAATGATATTCCGAAGATCTATAATCTTTTTATCCGGGAACGATTTACAACGCCGGTCAACTTTTATCCTTCTTTCCCGCAATGGTTGCGGTATGGACGCGTGATTGTAAAAGTGGCGACGATCTTTTTATTCCTGGTGGTTTTATTCTACCTGCAACTGGTTAATTTCTGGTATGATCCCTATAAACAACCTTCAGTAGCGGGTGTAAAACAATTGCGCGGCAACTATACGGTGACTGAATTCCGGATCAATAACCAGGTAATACCTTATTCGCCATTGGATACCACAAGATGGAAGGAAGCCACATTCGAGAATTGGTCCACGCTGACATACCGTGTAAATAAACCAACGCCTCTTGATCTCTCAAACGGTGGGGGTGATCCGCAGCGTGATATCAACCGCACATTTGAAATAACGGGAGTAGGCGGAGGTCAGCGCGCTTTTCATTATTACGCAGATGAGACCGATAAAGTATTATACCTGGAAGATAAATACAAAGCCATCCCTGACCGCCGCAACAGGGCCGCAGGTGTAGGTGGTGACGGCGGACCTGCTGTTCCTAAAGGAACGGGACAGAAAGAACAAGGAAGAAAGAATAGACGTGATTCATCTGGTAGCTGGATCAGTAAAGAAGCCTGGGCGCATATTGGCGATGAAGCTTACAAGATCGACGAAAGTGCGATCACTACCCGTCGTCTCCGCGAATTTGCCGAAGCCCCGAAGAATGAAAAGAGAAACCGGATGATCCTGAAATATGATACACAGGATGGTTCGCATGTGATCCTGCGCGGTATCAACGAGAATAAAGATTCTATTTATGTAGTGCTTGACAGGATACAAAAGAACTATGCGCTGACAGAAAGCAGCCTGAGCGCGGGCAGGTATTGATATGATGCGAATGAAAATCGTGATAGCCTGCCTGCTGATCCTGGTAATGATCGCCGCTTGTCATTCTGAAGATGATAACAGGCAATATTATTATACAGGAGCCGATACGATCATCAATACCGATTCCGGTATGCACCAGTTGTCGACCCACCCGGCACATTTCGGTATTGGCAATGCTGTTACGCAGGAGCAGATCGATGCCTGGGATATTGATGTGCGCCCCGATGGAAAAGGATTACCGGAAGGCAGCGGCACCGCATTCACAGGACGAAACATTTATCTGCAAAAATGTGCAACCTGTCATGGAGCAAAGGGAGAGGGAGGTTCTGCTGCCCGTTTGGTGGGAGTAATGGGTGATACTATAAAAACCAAAACGATCGGCAACTACTGGCCCTATGCTACAACCTTGTTTGATTATATACGAAGAGCCATGCCATACAATGCGCCGGGTTCTTTGGATAATGACGAGGTGTATAGTTTATCTGCTTTCTTATTATATATGAATAAGATCGTTGATTCAACGGCTATAGTAAACGCAAAGTCATTACCGCGGATAACCATGCCGGCACAAAAATATTATGTGAATGATGACAGGCGGGGCGGACCGGAAGTGAGGTAAGAGAAACAGGGTGAGAAACGCAACGGGAGCGAACACCTCTTTCTTCTCCCTCCCTGTTTCCCGCTCTGTCTTCACTCTGTATCAAATTATGGAAGACAAAATCAAACATACTGATGATGACCCTTCTCCGGGTCTGCATAGTAAAATAAAACGCCGGGCTTTATTGGGAACGGCTGCTGCTACTGCAGTTATTGCTTTGGTCAAAACTGTGCAGGGACAAATCGTTCCCGCAGCTGTTCCCAAACCGGCACCAATTCCCGCGGACCCTACCAAAGTATTGGGACCTCCGCCGGGAACGATCGGCACCCGTTCTTCCTTTGAACAATTACTTAAAAAACCATCCGATACTTCTTCACGCACCCCTTTACAAAGTTTATACGGTATCATTACACCTTCTGATCTGCATTTCGAACGGCATCATGGGGGTGTACCGGCCATCGATCCGGAGAAATATCAATTGATGATCCACGGTATGGTAAAGAAGCCAATGGTATTTACTTTAAAAGACCTGAAACGTTTTCCTTCTGTATCGCGCATTGCTTTTCTTGAATGCTCGGGCAATTTCAGATCGGGTAAAGAAGAAATGACGCCACAGGATATTTGCGGACTGACCAGCCAGAGCGAATGGACAGGTGTGATGCTCTCTACATTATTCCGTGAAGTGGGTGTGAGTTCAAAAGCGACCTGGTTTTTGGCAGAAGGTTCCGATGCAGCTGTTATGACAAGAAGTATACCTGTAAGCAAAGGATGGGATGATGCGATGATCGCATATGGCCAGAACGGAGAAGCGCTTCGCCCGCAGCAAGGGTATCCCGCAAGATTATTCCTGCCGGGATGGGAAGGCAATACCAATATCAAATGGATACGGAGAATTGAATTGTCGGATCAGCCTTTTATGACCAGGGAAGAAACATCGAAGTATACAGAAACGATCAAAGAGGGTAAGATCAGGCAATTCAGTTTTGATATGGATGCCCGTTCCATTATTACTTTCCCGGCTTACCCGGTACAACTGGAAAAAGGCTGGGTAGAGATAAGCGGTCTTGCCTGGAGTGGACGCGGTAAAATAACGAGAGTGGAAATAAGCGTTGATGCAGGAAAGAAATGGTTCCCGGCAGAATTGCAAAATCCTGTACTCGATAAAGCGCATACCCGGTTCCGTTTTTTATGGAAATGGAACGGAAGTGAAACCGAGATCATGAGCCGCGCCATTGATGAAACAGGGTACCAGCAACCGACATTGAAACAATTGACCGATGCCCGAGGGGCTGATATGGGCGGTTATCATTTGAATCCTGTTACTGCATGGGCTATTAAAAGAGATGGCAGGGTTTTATTTAAACCTGAAAAATGGAAATGAGAGCGGTTTATATTGATTCACGTAACAGTATTTTTGTATCAGTAAATGAGTAAAACAGATTTCGATGCAGTAGTTGTAGGAGCAGGACCTAACGGGCTGGCTGCCGCGATCAGGTTGCAGCGTGAAGGGCTATCTGTTTTGGTAGTGGAAGGCAAACCGACTATCGGCGGCGGTATGCGTACAGCCGAGCTGACATTGCCGGGATTCAAACATGATATCTGTTCTGCTGTTCATCCTATGGCCGCCAACTCTCCTTTCTTTAAAACATTACCGCTTGATCAATTCGGGTTGCAATATATCCGGCCGGAAGTAGCAGTGGCCCATCCTTTTGACGATGGTACAGCGGCTGCTATTGTCGATTCCCTGAAAGAAACAGCGCTATCATTAGGAATAGATAAAGAAGCGTATATAAAATTGATACAGCCCGTCGTCGACAACTGGCCATTGATCGATACAGATCTGTTAGGCCCCCTGCATTTTCCCAAACACCCTGTTCCGTTTGCAAAATTTGGATTAAAAGCATTGTTGCCTGCTACGGTGCTGGCCCGCAAATTTCAATCTGAAAAAGCAAAAGGACTATGGGGTGGGGTAGCGGCGCATTCGTTATTGCCTTTATCGTATTATTCTACTTCAGCGATTGGCCTGGTGCTGATGGCCAATGCGCATATAAAGGGCTGGCCTATTCCAAAAGGTGGTTCGCAATCTATTGCCGATGCATTAGGTAATCATTTTATTTCATTGGGAGGAAAGATCGAAACAAACTTCTATGTCAGTTCATTAGCGCAATTACCTTCTTCAAAAGCAGTATTATTCGATATATCACCAAAACAATTATTGCAATTGGGCGGTCACAGTTTTTCATCTTTCTATCAGCGGCAGTTAAAAAGATACCGCTATGGAATGGGTGTATTCAAAGTGGATTGGGCGCTTGATGCACCGGTACCGTTTACCGCGGTGGCTTGCAGAAAGGCCGGTACTGTTCATATCGGTAATACATTTGATGAGATAGCCTATACAGAACAATCGGTATGGAACGGGAAGCAGCCTGTCAATCCATTTATCTTACTGGCACAGCAAAGCCTGGTGGACACGACAAGAGCTCCGGAAGGAAAACATACGGCCTGGGCTTATTGCCATGTGCCTAATGGATCGGTAGCTGATATGACAACCATTATTGAAAAGCAGGTAGAACGGTTTGCTCCCGGTTTCAGGGAAAGGATCATTGGGCGGCATACGATGAATACGGCACAACTCGAAGAATACAATCCTAATTATATCGGAGGGGATATCATTGGCGGCGCTACGGATATCCGCCAGCTTTTTACAAGACCAGCGTTGCGATATTCTCCGTATCGAACCTCCACGAAAGGGTTATATCTCTGTTCGGCTTCCACGCCACCCGGTGGCGGTGTGCATGGCATGTGCGGTTATCATGCAGCGGGCCGCGCCCTGAAAGATATCTTCTAACTCCCCTATGTGAAACCTGCGTATCTATGATCCTATGTGGTAAAATGGGTAGTGGGAATAGCGGGTAGGAAGGGATTCCTCTTCCCATTAGCTTTTTACCATATAGAGAAATACCGCAACGCCCGGTATTCAGGCAACCCATTAAAAAATTATAAATAAAGTCTACTATTTTGGTAGACTTATTATTTTCCCCTTTCTTTGTATTCAATAAAAAGACAGGAATGAATCTGACACTTAATCATAATCGCCGGGTGCTGATAAATAGCATTTACTTTTCCGGCTCTTATTATTGTTGTTGATCCTGTTGCCCAACCCCTTCCTTACTATCCGAAAATTTATCCATTACCTTAAAAATTTGATCACATGGCACGTTTTATCACAACTATTGAACTGCATAATGCAGATGAGAAAGATTACAGGACATTGAATACCGAATTGAAAAAAGAATCCTTCACGGAAAATAAAAATGTAAAAGGCCGGAAGATACAGCCCGGTAAAGAAGAATATAACCGCGAGGGAAATATTACATTGCAGGATGTTACCGGCGCTGTATTAAGAGCCGCAGGTAAAACAGGCAAAAAATATTCATTTACGATCATCAGGAACAAACCGGTTTATAATAACTAACTATTCCTGCCAACCAATTACCAATATGTCTAACGATAACAGCAATCCGGGTTCGTATAGCGCCGAAACAACCCTGCCGCCCGATGCGATCAACAAGCGTCCGGGTAAATCATCGATTTTGTCTTTATTGCAGGAAGATGGCTGGGCAGTAACGATCGGCAGTGTGATCATACTTGCAGTATTAGCGATTGCCTTGTTTGCATCGGATTTTAAATTCACCACACCGGTCTATCAATGGGAAACAAGTGCCGATCTTACTCAAAAAGTATTGACAGGCAGTAATCTCCTGCTGATCGCCTTGATAGGTTTGCTCTTTGCTTTGCTTTCTGCTATTGCCATCCGTATTTCAGGAGGTAATATCAAACGCTATCTCACCGGTTTTGCATTCATTTATGTGCTGGCGATTATTTCATTGATCATTTCAGGAAATAAAACGATCAATTATTATGGGATCGAGTATGTTGTTTTTGGATTGATCATCGGGTTACTCATCAGCAATCTTACCACATTACCTGCCTGGCTCAAAGAAGCAGCCCGTTCCGAGTTTTTTATCAAAACCGGGCTGGTGATATTAGGTACCAGTATTTTGTTTACCGATATCATTAAAGCAGGGTTACCCGGTATCTTACAAGCTGTAGTAGTGGTAGCTGTTGTATGGTTCTTTGCGTTATGGCTGGCAAGAAAACTCGGTGTGGATGATGAGTTCGGTGTGATCCTCGCTTCGGCAGTGGCTATCTGTGGTGTATCTGCTGCTATCGTAGCAAGCGGCGCTATCAAAGGAGATAAGAAGAAACTTTCTTATGTGACCACATTGGTATTGCTGGTAGCCATTCCCATGCTGATCATTCAGCCCTGGCTGATACGTAAACTGGGCATTCCTGAAATAGTAGGTGGCGCATGGTTGGGTGGCACATTGGATACGACTGCATCGGTAACAGCTGCAGCACAACTGGTAGGACCTGTTGCATTGAAAGCGGGGGTGATCATAAAATTTTCACAGAATGTATTGATCGGTGTGGCAGCTTTCCTGATCGCTGCCTGGTGGGTGATAAAAAAGAACCCGGCCGGTACTGCGGGTACAGAAGGCAAAGGATTGGGTGTGATCTGGGAACGCTTTCCCAAATTCGTATTGGGTTTTATTGCTGCCTCCCTGCTGTTCTCCTTTTTCATACCGGCTGATACGACCAGACAGGTAAGCGGTGTATTGAACAGTTTGCGTACGATCTGGTTTGCGCTGGCCTTTGTAGCGATCGGCCTGGAAGCAAGATTTGCCGATCTTGTGAAAATACAGGGTGGAAGACCGGCGCTGGCATTTATAGGCGCACAAGTATTCAATATACTCTGGACCCTGCTCTGGGCTTATCTTTTATTCAGTGGCGTATTATTCCCTTCGCCTGATATCAAATAAGAATAGCAAGAGTGCCGGGTTACTTCATGTCATCCGCCTATTATTTCATAATTTTAGGACCTCTACTAACGGTTAAAATAAAGTTGCATGGATAAGATCTATTTGAGTGATTCAGGACCTAAAGTTTCTCCTGCCGTCTACGGTTTCTGGAGATGGGAAGATACCAGTTCATCTGCCGCAGATGTCATGGAAAAGATCATCAATATCTGTCTCGAACTTGGTATCAACACCTTTGATCATTCCGATGTATACGGAGGTTATCAATGCGAGGAATTATTCGGTAATGTGATCAAACAACGTTCCTTCCGCCGCGAGGATATCGTATTGTTTACAAAATGCGGTGTCGTTTTACCTCATCCCAACAGACCTGAAGTAAGAGTGAGGTATTATGATACATCACCGGCCCATATTTTAAAGAGCCTTGATAATTCATTAAAGAAATTACGCACTGATTATATCGATATATTCCTGCTTGATCATCTCGATCCTCTTTCCAACCTGGAAGAAACAGCGCTGACGCTGGAACGCCTCCGCACTTCCGGTAAGATCAGGAATATCGGGGTAGCGAATTTTTCTGTTTTCCAGCACCAGTTACTGGCTTCTTACCTGCGGGTGCCCATCGTTACCAATCATATTGAACTGAATATATTAAATACCACGGCACTCGATAACGGGCAGCTTGATTATATCAAGCAACGTTATATGCGTCCCCTGGCAGCTGCCCCACTGGCCGGCGGGCGCATCGAGAATGGTACGGACGAACTGGCGATCAGGGTGCACTATAAGCTGGAAGAACTGGGTAAGAAATATGGAAAGAATATCGAATCCATTGCAGTGGCCTGGCTGATCAAATTAGGTGCTTTGCCACTGATCGGCACCCTGAATGAACAACGGATCCGCAATATCGCCGATGCATTCAGTGTTGATCTCGAACAACAGGACTGGTATGAATTATACAATGCCTCACGTGTTAAAACCCCGGCGATCGATTCTTCTATTACTGAAGCTTAGAGAATTCAAAAGTAAAAAGTCAAAATCAAAAAGGTTCTGCTGTAATAGGAGAGCCTTTTTGATTTTTGAATCTTGATTTTTGACTTTAACGAATTAATAGCCTTTCTCCCTGTTAAAATACGGTGTTAATGAGGAAAATTACTAGTCTACTTTCTTGGTAGACTTTATATTTTTTATTATCATTGTTTTATGAAATAGAACGCCGCTGCAAGGCGTTTTACTACAGATATTTACTGTTCCAAAAAACCGGAAAAAATGATGATAAGTGTGGGAAGTACTTTCTTTAAATATATACTGCTGTTTATATTTATAGGTTCCGGTCCTGTTCAGCAAAACGGACCCGTTGTGATCGAAGGAAAAGTAGTAGCGGCCGCAACAGGCAAACCTGTTTTTCATGCACATGTTTTTGTGCTCGATGGCGAAGAAGAAGCATTGACGGATAACAATGGGAATTTCAGTATAAAAAGCTGGCAAAAAACACCGTTGAAATTAACCGTCGAAAGACAGGATGCATACCAGAAGATCAGTGTCGTTGTCAAAGATCCATTGGTCAGGCAACTGATACGATTGAAAGACCGGTAATCATCCATCATACTATAATAATTATATTATGAATCTCAATGTCCTGGCATTTGCAGTTCCTTTATTTACAAGCCTGATGTTATTGGAGTACTTCATTGCCAAAAAGAAAAAACTTCCTTATTTCAACCTGCACAATTCTATTGCGAATGTAAGTGTGGGTATTGCCGAACGGCTCTGTGATGTATTCGTAGCAGGTCTTTTTTATTTTGTTTATGATGACCTGCAAAAGCAGTATGGGTTATTCCATATCAAACCCGGGATATTCCTGTGGATCTTATTATTTATCCTTACCGATTTTGTATGGTACTGGTATCACCGCCTGGCTCATGAGATCAATATCTTCTGGATGGCGCACGTGGTCCATCACCAGAGCGAGGATTTTAATTATACCGCTTCGGCCCGTATCACCGTTTTCCAGGCATTTGTACGCACCGGGTTCTGGGCCATCCTGCCCCTGATCGGTTTTCCTGCCGGTATGATCACCAGTTTATTACTGGTGCATGGTCTTTATCCTTTCTTTATTCATACCCGTTTGATCGGTAAACTGGGTGTGCTTGAATATATATTAGTTACTCCATCGCATCATCGTGTGCATCATGCCAGTGATGAAAAATACCTGGATAAGAACTATGGCGATGTATTGATCATCTGGGACAAACTCTTCGGCACTTTTAAAAAGGAAGAAGAAGAGCCGGTGTATGGATTGACCAAACCTCTCAAAACTTATAGTTTTCTCTGGCAGCATTTTCATTTTGCTATTGAATTATGGCTGGCGGTAAAAAGCAAACCCACGTTCAAAGAAAAATTGAAAGTGATATTTGGTAAACCTGAACGTATCGATCCGTCCCTGCGAAGCAAGGCCGAGACCATGTTCAATATCCGCCAGAACCCCCAGGCAATGGAACAACCCCTGCACAGGTATGTGATCTGGCAGATGATTGTGCTGCTGGTGGGACTTTTTATCTTTATTCTTTTTGAAAATTATCTTTCCCTGGGACTTAAAACCGGTCTTTCTTTCATCATCATACTTACCCTGGTCAATTGCGGAGCGATCATGGAGCAAAAGAGATGGGTGTTCCTGGTTGAGTTTTTGCGCCTTTCCGTGTTATTGATGCTTCCTTTCTATTCATTCCAGTTCTGGCAGACCAAGCTGTTTATCGCTTTCCTGCTGGGCGGGGTATTACTTTTCTATTACAGGCCGATCAGGAGGAATTACCTGGCGTACATCTATAAATAAGAGGTTTCCGGGCAAAAATGATTCAATAAAGGATGAGTTATGGAGTATGAATGGCTTAATTCATACTCCATAACTCATCCTTCTTAATAGCCAATACATCTTATCTTTGCAGCTCAATTAGTTTTATGGCACTGATGAATGCTGAATTAACGAATCCTGATTACGGGTTTACTGTTATTGACGAAAAGAATCATAGCATTTTTATCGATATCCCTGCCGAGCAGGGTGGCAATGGCGGTGGTATGCGCCCCATGCAAACCGTGCTGGCTGCTCTTTGTGGTTGCAGCGGCGTGGATATTGTCGGTATTCTTAAGAAACAACGACAGGCCTATACAAGTCTTAAGATATATGTGGATGGAGAAAGAGAGCAGGGCAAAGAACCTTCGCTATGGCAGCATGTACGTGTACGTTTTGAATTGGGTGGAACGGTTGATCCTGCGAAAGCATTCCGGGCTGCTGAGTTATCCATTACCAAATATTGTTCTGTGGCCGAGACCCTGCGCAGGGCCGGGGCTACTATTACCTTCACTGTATTTGTGAACGGTAAAGAAGTAAAATAATTTCCAGGCTAATAAAGAAGTTAATCAATGTCACAACGTCCAGAAACAAAAGCGATCCGTATCCAGACAAAGAAGACAGGCGAAAAGGAACATTCCACCCCGCTTTTTTTGACCAGCAGTTTCACTTATAACTCTGCCGAAGAAATGGCGGCTGCATTTGCAGACGATTCGCTGGATGTAAATATCTATTCCCGTTTTTCCAATCCAACTGTTGACGAGTTTATCGAGAAGATGGCCGCATTGGAAGGAGCGGAGGATGGCGTGGCTACCGGCACCGGTATGGCCGCTATCTTTTCTACGTTCATGACATTCTTGAGCAAAGGCGATCATATTATTTCTGCTTCTGCCATTTTTGGCTCTACGCATACGATGCTCACCAAATACCTTCCGAAATGGGGTATCGAATCTTCTTATTTCGATATGAATAAGCCGGACACGCTTGAAGCATTGGTAAAGCCCAATACAAAAATGCTGTTCCTGGAAACACCTTCCAATCCGGGTCTCGATATCATCGACCTGGAACTGGTGGCGGCTGTTTGTAAAAAGCATAAGATCTTATTTGTAGTCGATAATTGTTTTGCTACACCGGCTGTTCAGCAACCGATCCGTTTTGGCGCCGACCTGGTAGTACATTCGGCTACCAAATTCATCGACGGGCAGGGCAGGGTATTGGGTGGTGTGATCGTCGGCAATAAAGAACTGGTGAACCAGCTTTATCTTTTTATACGGAACACGGGTCCATCCATGAGCCCTTTTAATGCATGGGTACTGACCAAGAGCCTGGAGACATTGTATTTACGTATGGAGAAACATGCTTCGAATGCATTGCATATTGCCAATACATTGCTTACCCATCCAAAAGTAAGCAGTGTGAAATATCCTTTTCTTTCCAACCATCCCCGTTACGAGGTGGCCAAAAAGCAAATGAGCAATGGCGGCGGGGTATTGACATTCGAGATCAAAGGCGGGATCGATAGCGGCCGTAAGTTCATGAATGCATTGCAGATGATCTCTGTTACGAATAACCTGGGCGATAGCCGTACGATCGCTTCACATCCGGCCTCTACAACCCATTCCAAATTAAGTCAGCCGGAAAAAGATGCGGTAGGTATCAGTGCCGGGCTGATCCGTATTTCCGTAGGTCTTGAACATACGGACGATATATTGGGAGATATTTTGCAGGCGCTGGATAAGAGTTAGAAATGTAAAATATAGAATGTAGAATATAAAATGTAAAAGTGAGCAGGTTTAAAGGTGCTCACTTTTTTTATAACGGGATAGATTAATTTGATTCTTCCGCAGAGGAAAGGAGGGCCACGGAGTTAAATCTCTGCGGTTTCCTGTGAAATAGTATTACAGTGAATACATGTCCCGGGATTAATTTATTTCGATGCGCTCTGCCCATTCGAGGCCGCCTGCAAGTTTCTGACTACTGAATTCTATATGTATAACACGTCTTTTTGAGTTGTTAGTAGTTCTTCCGGAAGAATGAAGTAATAACGGTTTCATGATCATAATCCCACCCTTTGCAACGCAACAAGTTGTTTCTTCTTCAATAGCCCAATCAATAGTTTCCGGCCGATAGACACCTTTTAAATGTGACCGGGGAATAACCTTCAATGCTCCGTTTTCCGGGGTTGTTGTATCCAGATGAATACGTATGGTGAAATTTTGCTGTAATATGTTTAGAGGTGGTTGAACTGCGTACTGGCTTTGTTTAACCGTCCAGGAGCCATAACCAGGGATATCTTTCTTTTTGTCAACTGAAATAGTAAGGTCCTGGTGATAAGCTACAAACCAATTCGATTCACCGGGTTTATCAAAATAAATAGATTTGACTACAAAATAATTATCTCCCAATAATTGATAAATGATATTGAAGAGATTATTATTGAAAACAGATTCAAATGAATCCGGGACTTCTTTAAAAAAACGCCGTATGGCAAACAGATCAGCAGATTTACGAAATGATGGCTTGCCCGAATCGGCTTTTTCAATTAATTCAATGAGATGATTAATTTCCACGTCAGTAAAAACATCATCTATAATGGCAAAGCCATCATTCAAAATTTTTTCTCTGGTCGCAGAAATTGACATATAGCTTTTTATAAGTAAGCAGAAGGCACTATTCACTTCCTTTCTTCTCTGATTGTTGCACTGCAGCTTTCCGGCCTTTAATAAGAGCGTTCCCAATTCTGCAATGGTATAGACCTCATTAATTTAGTACAATAGCTACGAGATGCAATAACTCCGTGGCCCTCCTTTCCTCTGAGGTCCTCTATGGAATACATTTGGATAAGAGCTGAGGAGGGAGTGGTGTTGGATGTTAGGTGTTAAGTTTTAGATGTTAAGTGTTAGGTTAATACATTGTTCCATCTATCATCTAAAACCTAGAACCTAAAATCTAAAACCTACCTTACTTTTCCTTTCTTCCTCTTCTCCAGTTGTTGCAGTGTAGCCCGCAGATCTTTTGGAACAGGTGCTTCCAGTTCGATCATTTTACCATTACCATCTTTGAAAGTGAGTTGATAGGCATGTAATCCCAGGCGTGGAAGGATCGGGCGTTCTTCCTCTTCGTTCTTTGATAATTTGAATTTCGATTTTAACGAAGATACCAGCACCGGTTTTCCATCGCCATATAACTCATCGCATACGATCGGGTGACCCAGGTCCTTCATGTGTACGCGGATCTGGTGGGTTCGTCCGGTGTGGATGCGGAATTGCAACCATGAATAAATACTAAAATCTTCCAGCACTTCATAATCGGTCAGGGCCTCTTTGCCCAGGCGGTTGATCACCATCGTGCCTTTCTTCACCGGGTGCTCGGCGATCGCCAGATCGATAGTTCCTTTGGGAACAGCAGGCGAACCAAGCACTAACCCGAGATAGATCTTTTTGGTTTGTCTTTCTTCAAACTGTCTTGATAATTCTTTATGCGCTGCTTCCTGTTTGGCAAAAATGATCAGGCCACTGGTATCTTTATCCAGGCGATGAACGGTAAAGATCTGTCCATACTTTTCCTGTAACATGATCTTTAACGAAATCTCTTTTCCTTCCCGATCGGGAATAGAAAGCAGGCCCGATGGTTTGTTGATAGCAACCAGGTCATCATTCTCAAATAGTATGGCTTCGTTAAGTTTCATTACCGGAATATTCAATAGTCAGGAGGATTACTTTCCTTTTCCAAAATGTTTGAGGTCTCTTACTTCTTTTTCAGAGAGAAAACGCCATTTACCGCGTTCAACATTTTTCTTGGTAAGACCGGCAAAGATCACGCGGTCGAGATTTCTTACATCATAACCCAGGTGTTCGAAAATGCGGCGCACGATGCGGTTACGGCCGCTATGAATTTCAACCCCAACCTGTGTCTTATCTTTCATATCTGCGTAAGCGAGTACATCTACACTGGCAGCGCCATCTTCCAGCATCACGCCTTTCAATATTTGTTCAAAATCTTTTTTCTCCAGTGGTTTATCCAGGGTAACAGCATACACTTTCTTCACTTCGTTGCTGGGATGGGTGAGCTTTTGCGCGAGTTCACCATCATTGGTAAATAATAAAACACCGGATGTGTTGCGGTCAAGACGTCCTACGGGGTATACTCTTTCGTTTGTAGCGCGACCAATAATATCCAGTACCGTTTTCCGGTTTTGCGGATCGCTGGTAGTAGTGATATAATCCTTGGGCTTATTCAATAGAATATAAACGAGGTTTTTGGCGAGGAAGATCTTTTTGCCATTGAAACGAACCTCATCTTTGGGTGACACCTTGTGACCGGGTTCCGTCACCAATTCATTATTCACTTTTACTTTCCCGGCTTTCACGAGCTCGGCTGCTTCTCTTCTGCCGCAAACGCCTGCATGAGCCAGGAATTTATTCAGCGGCATCACGTCGGAATTTTCTTTGCGGGTAATGACAGGCTGTACCTGGGCATCGGCTTTTTTATCGCCATGCTGAATTTTCAGCCCACGGGCCTCGGCTTTCTTTTTGTCAAAATACTCCTCGCGTTCTTTTTTGAATTTTCTTTTTTCCTGCTTGAACTGCTCTTTAATGGCGGCATTACTTTTTTTCTTACTGAATTTGTCAAAAGTGCCGGTTGTTTTCTTTTTCATGATAGTAGTTTGCTGTTTTACAACAGTAGTGAGCGGCGAAGATACGTAATAAAAAATCCCCTCCGCCGGGGCGAAAGGGATTACCATTCACGACTATACTTACTTAAGCGGGCTTTTTACCATGCCCGTGTTCTTTCTTTTCCTGTAATTTTTTCAATTGATCGGCTGTCAGGATCGATTTCAGGCTCTCCTTTTGCTGATCTTTTATCTTTTTAAACTCTTCTTTCCGCTGGTCGTCTGTCAATGACTTGTTCTCACGGATCGTTTTCATCTTTTCAGCCATATCGGTATGGCTTTGTTTCAATTTAGCCGCCTGGTCATCAGAGAGGCCCAGCCTTGTTTTCATGCGCTCTATCCTGTCTTTGCGATCCGCATCACGTTTGGCTTTGCGATCCTCCATCGATTTTTGCAGTTGTGCTTTCTGGTCAGTGGTCAGCACTCCCTGCATCTTTGTGCGATGATCATCTTTCAGCGCCTGCATCTTTGATCTCCATTCCTTTACAGAAATGTCGTCCTGTTTCTTCAGATCCTGCATTTGCCTGCGATAATCATCATTCAATGATTTAAACTTCGCTTTCTGGTCGTCAGAAAGCTTCAGGTCATGAAATCCGCCCTGGTGCCTGTCTCTTGCAACCTCTTGTTTCCTGTCCCGAACATCCTGGGCCTGAATGGTTACGGTAGCAACGGCCAATAATAAACACAGTGAAATGATCTTTTTCATGGCTATAAATAAATTAGAAGCCGGCAAGGCGCAAAACCTTCGCGGCGGCTTGTGAAAAAATGGATGAACAGGAGATTAGACCAGCGGTGGGCTCTGAAGTTTAAAAGAAGTAAGAAATATTTCGTAGATGATTGCCGGCAGGGCAGTTTTGCAGCGGACTGTTAATGTGCTTCTTTATTGGCCAGCTGTCCGCAGGCTGCGTCGATATCCTTGCCCCTGCTCCGGCGGAGACGTGCATTCACCCGGTTCTTTTCGAGGTAGCTCATAAAAGCTTCTGTTTTTTCTTCGGATGGTTTGGTGAAGCGGGCGAAATCGATGGGATTATATTCAATGATATTGACAAGATCGGCCGGCACCTGGCGATAGATCTTTACCAGTTCATCGGCATCTTTCTGGCTATCATTAAAATTATTGAAGAGTATATATTCGAATGTGATCTTGGTCTTGGTCCGGGAATAGAAATAATTCAATGCCTCGATCAGCGACTGGATATTATTGGTGTCATTGATCGGCATGATCTCATGTCGCTTCAGATCATTCGCTGCATGCAGTGATAAAGCCAGTTTGAATTTAACCTTATCATCTCCCAGTTGCCTGATCTGTTTGGCTACACCTGCGGTTGATACGGTGATCCGTTTGGGGCTCATACCCAGACCGTCTGCGGAAGAGATACGATCGATCGCCTTCAATACATTTTTATAATTCAGTAAGGGTTCTCCCATTCCCATGAAAACGATATTGGTCAGCTTTTTTCCATGATCCTTTTCACTTTGCTGGTTGATCAGTACCACTTCGTCATAGATCTCATCAAAATCAAGATTGCGTTTGCGATCGATATAACCGGTGGCACAGAATTTACAACTCAATGAACAACCGATCTGGGAAGACACACAGGCAGTCACGCGTGTTTCGGTAGGGATCAATACACCTTCCACCATGTGACCGTCATGCGTTTTGAAACGCGATTTGATGGTGCCATCTTCCGAATGCTGGGTCGTATCGACAGTGAGAGCGGGCAGCGTAAAATCTTCCTTTAATTTATTGCGTAATTCTTTACTCAGGTTGGTCATGCCATCGATGCTCTGGGCTGGTTTCAGCCAGAGCCATTCATATACCTGTCTGGCGCGGAATTTTTTTTCGCCGATCGATTCGATGTATTCCTCGATATCTGGAAGGTTGAGTGTCCGTATATTACGCTGTTTTGTTTTCATCCGGCAGCAAAGATACCACGGATTTATCGATTCATGGATTTGACTGATATTTGCTGACCCAAATCAGATATATGAAACCTGTGTATATAATTGATGTTCTGCGTACGCCTGTCGGAAAATATGGAGGTGCTTTAAGTGCGGTTCGACCCGATGATCTGCTGGCATTGGCGATAAAAGCATTGCTGCAACGGAATCCTTCTATCGATATCAATGCAATTGAAGATGTGATTGCAGGAGCCGCCAACCAGGCAGGAGAAGATAACCGTAATGTCGCAAGAATGGCGGCGTTGCTGGCCGGCTTACCGGTGACAGTAGCAGGTAATACCGTGAATCGCTTATGTGCTTCCGGTTTACAAGCGATCATGGATGCGGCGCGGCAGATCAAATGCGGTGATGCGGAACTGGTGATTGCAGGCGGAACAGAAAGCATGACAAGAGCGCCTTTTGTTATGCCCAAATCAACAGCCCCGTTTCAACGTACACCCGAGATATATGATACAACACTTGGCTGGCGCTTTACCAATAAAAAATTAGCTGAACTATATTATCCCTACAGCATGGGAGAAACAGCAGAGAATGTGGCGAGGCAATGGAATATCTCCAGACTGGAACAAGATACGTTTGCTTTATCATCACAACAAAAATATTTCGAAGCTGCCCGGGCAGAAAAATGGAAAGATGAAATCGTTCCGGTAGTAATTACAGGTGCCAAAGGAGAGCAAACAATGGTGGAAACAGATGAAGCGCCCCGGCAGACTTCATTGGATAAATTAGCCAGCCTGAAACCGGCATTTATCAAAGACGGAACGGTTACGGCCGGTAATTCATCAGGCATCAACGATGGAGCAGCCGCTATGTTACTCGCCAGTGAAGAAGCGGTCAGTAAATATGGTTTAACTCCCATAGCCAGGATCTTGTCGATGGCTGTTGCAGGTGTCGATCCTTCTATCATGGGCATTGGTCCTGTACCGGCCACTCAAAAAGCATTGCAAAGGGCCGGTCTTGCTATAAAAGATATTGGCCTGGTAGAATTGAATGAGGCATTTGCAGCGCAATCCATTGCCTGTATACGCGATCTCGGGCTTGACAGCAGCAAGGTGAATGTAAACGGCGGCGCTATTGCGATTGGCCACCCGCTTGGTTGTAGTGGTGTCCGCATTTCCGCAACATTATTACAGGAGATGAAAAGAAGCAAAACCAGATACGGGCTCGCTACGATGTGCGTGGGAGTAGGGCAGGGCGCGGCGGTGGTGTATGAAAGGTGTTAGGCGAAAAGTCGGGCTTTTAAAAGTAGATTTAACTATTTGATCGAAGGGTGCCTTCTAACGCCGAAATTAAATCAGTGTTTATATATAGTTGATACTTTCCAACTTTTTTGTGAGTAAGAAAAGATTTAACTGTTAATTCCTTCAAATATCTAGTTGCTGTAGTATAATGAACGCCTAATAAATTTCCTAACTTTAGTGGAGTTATAATTGGCATTGAAAATAATATTTCTACAAGATCGGAACTATAAACGGCCTTACACTCATTTTTTATCTTGTCTTTGGTCATGTAATATTTAGCCATCACCTGAAATAACTTTTCTTTAGTTTCTAGCGCTTGAAGAGCAAAAGCACTTAGCATATATTCAAGATAAGGTAACCATTGTTTTTTGGTTGTGACATTTTGTAATAGTTTGTAGTACTGGGCGCGGTTTTTATTAATATATCCGCTAATAAAAAGTATTGGGTATTGCAACAATCCAGTGTGAATTAAATATAACACCATCAGTATTCTTCCAGTTCTCCCATTTCCATCATTAAATGGATGAATTGCTTCAAATTGATAATGTGAAATAGCGCATTTTATTAGAGGATCACAGCAATCTACATTGTCATAATGGTAATCGTTCGAATGAATATATTTTTCCCAATCTGAAATTAATCGCTCTATTTCTGTTGAATTAGGTGGGGTATATATTAGCTTTTTTGTTTCAGAATTTTCAATATGATTCTGAAATTTCCGATAACCATAACTTCTATCTCCTAACAATATTTTATGGATTTCTTTAATTAGCCTACTCGATAACGATATTTGTTCCATTTTTTCGTACCCAAAAATGACAGCCTCTTTGTATCTAATAACTTCCTTATTTTCACTTTTTTGCTCGGTTTCTGGAAATAATTGCTGCTGCAAAACCTTTTCAATAGTTGTATTTATATTTTCTATTTCAGAAGATGCAACTGCTTCTTTGAGGATGGCTGGACTTAACAATAACATAGGATTCGGAAGAGCTTTGGAATATCCTTTTAATTCAGCAAGCTGAATTCTAGCTTTTAATAACCACCCCTTAATATTATCATCTAAATCAATATTAGGGGGTAATCCCGGCAGGTCATAAGGACATGATGCATCAAATGATATATGTTTCTTCATATGTTATAAAATTTATTATTTTACGATATATCGTAAATGTACATATATTTGTGATATACACCAAAGATGCGGCCTTTGCTGCTGACAGCCATTTTATGTAACCTGGAATTGAAAATTTCACCATCTAGAACTTAAAACCACTTACACCATCTTAAACAACAATCTCTTCACCAGCCTGTAATTGGTAATGATGGATAATACGATCAGCAGGAGAGCTGCTGCAAAAACACTCCAGTGCAGCAGGGAAGAAAGCTCAGGACGATCATACATGACGAAATGATGGAATGACCATTGCATGAGTTGGGTAAATGCTGTCGCGACTATTACCACGAATATATAAACAGGGATAAATTGTCTTGCCAGGTTCTTGCTTAACCACGAAGGCGAATAGCCAATGGTGAGCAAGAGTTGTAAATTATCCTTACTTCTCGCAATGACCAGTTGCAGGTAAAAAGAAAATAACATCAGGGCCAGCAGGATTACCAGCAAACCAAAGAAACCCAGTCCTGTTACTATGCCCTGTAACAGTTGCTTGGAACGTCCAAACATTGTCTTGTCTTTGTTAACACGGTAATTTTTCTTTTCCAGAAATTGTAACAGGTCGGTATTATTCGCATCTTTTGTTTTTATGAAGACACGGGATGCTTTCACGCTGTCTTCTCCTTCCAGGGTTTTATTGGCCCAGTCGAGAAAGTTTTTGGGAACGAGTATCGAGTTGACACGATCGGAGAAAGCGACGATATTGGCGCTGAATACCTGCTCGCCGAGTTTTCCTTCGCAACGCAGATAGATATTTACATTGGAGGCAGTAGCCTGCGATAATTGGGGCAGGTCATAACTCGGTGCAAATACATTATACATTTCCAGGAAGTCGGTAGAGAATATCACCGGTACTTTGGCTTGTCCTTCTGTCCAGGTAAAAGAAGGAGGGATGGTATCTAAGAAATTATCATCCAACGCTTCGATGAAAATATCCGAAGAGAAAGGGATCATTTGTCCCGCACCGGCTACTACTTTAAAACGATTAGGGATCAGCGGCGCCGCATCATCGATAAAAGGCTGCGCTTTCATTTCCGCAATATCCTTTTGATCGAAGCGGTTATCCTTTCCCATATTATCATTCGTGATGAGCTTGGTGACGGAGATGAAATCAAACCCATTCTTCCGGATGCTGTTTCGTTTCAGCATCTGCTGGATGTCGATGAACATCTGCAGCGAACAGAGCAGCAGCAATACACCGATAGCCAAACCAATATAGGAGAACCAGCGTGAAGCCGCATTGGTCCCGGTCAGCAATAAAGGTTTGATGGTCTTATACGATAATGCCACGTGTCGGATTTATAAATGATACAATCGGGTGTAAGGAAAAAACTCAATGCGTTCCAGGTCGGCGAAAACGATACAGGCATTGCGCAGCTTTGCTTCTTCCAGCATCAGTTGCATAGCTTTCTGTGAATTGTTGTTGTCGAGGTGACTGAACGGTTCATCGAGCAATAAAAAATCGAATGGTTGTAATAAGGAACGGATGATTGCTACCCGCTGCTGTTCGCCGTAGGAGCAGATCCTTGCTTTGCTTTGCAACTTGTCACCGATACCCAGGCGCTGTGCCATTTCTTTTATCTTTTCAGCAGGATGATAAGGATTCAGTTGCCGCTTGATCTCTAAATTTTCCTGCACCGTTTGTTCCGGGAAAAGACGGAGATCCTGGAATACGATACTGATATGATCCTTGCGGTTGCAGGCAAATCCTTCAGCATCGAGACTACTGATATTTTTATCACCGTAAGAAATAACTCCTTTGTACTCTTTACGCATGCCATACAGGAAATGCATCAGCGAGGTCTTGCCGCTTCCTGATGGAGCTACGATCTTTATCATTTCACCGGGCGTAAAGAGCAGGTCCTTGCCCCAGATCTCGGAAGTATTCTTCCGCGATTCTTCAAAATAAAACGGTAACAGGTCCTGGATGTGTAAATGCATACTGCAAGTATAAAGAAAAACCACAGGTTCATGTGCTGCAACCTGTGGTTTGATAATCGATTATTGGTTATTATTTACCCGGTGGAACAGCTTCAGGAACTACTGCAGTCAAACTGTCTGTTATAACATTCGATTCCCACATTGCTTTTTGTTTTTTCTCCCGGTCATTGATAATTTTCGCAATAGAACCCAGATAAGTGTTCAATTGCTTCAGGCTGTTGGTGCTTTTATCCACCATATTGATCTCTAAATGACTTTCTGTGGCTTCATTTTTAAACTCACCGCCATAGAAAACAAGGTCCTGCCAGAATTTTGCCGATTGATCGGCAATCGTTAAAGCAATAGAATCTGTTTCCATCGATGGTCTTGATCCGGCAATAAATTTCTGGATGTCGGCAAACCCGCCAAACGGATGCCCGCTGATCTTGCTGATAAAAGGTTGATTGGTGCTGGCATTTCCATAGGAATGCACGGCTACAGAATCGTTACTGGCAACAAACCAGTTATCTTTCAGGCTGAAGGGTATTTTACCGGCAATATCTGAAACCATCGATCCCTGCTCATTGATCTTTTCAGAAACAAGCGTGATCATTTTTTCAAAGGATGCCTTGTCTTTTACAGAAGTAGCAAACAGGATTTTTGCGTCGGGCCTGGTAGAAGGATAGGTATACTCCTGGTCGCCCATTTTATATGTCACGTCTTTTTTTACAAAACCAAAATCAGATACGGATAAGAGCAGATCACCTTTATTGGCTTTGATAAAATCATCGATGCTATACCCCATATCGGCCAGGAATGCATTCACCAATCCATCTACACCCAGCAGGGCCATAAATTCTTTTAATCCTTCCGGAGGATAATTCATCGCAATAACGGCGGCTACATTGTTCGACGGGATCTTTTTCAGCATATCCTCGCTGAGATTATTCATGCTGTATTTCTTATACAAGGCGCCGAGTTCCTTATTATAATAGCTTTTGCCGTCCACCGTGATCTTTCCGTTGTCGAAGTTCAGTGTAGCAGCAGTGAAATTGCCATCAAATAACAGGCTGGCTTTGGTCAGCGCCATCATAGCGCCGAGTGAACCGCCATATAATTTACCGGGGTTCAGCCAGAAGTGCATATCGCCATTGGTCTTCATCATCGAAGCAAATTTTTCATTGCTGCCGATACCATCGCCTCCTTTGATCTCGTATACTTCGCTGGCGAATTTGAAAAGACTGTCCTGGTCAAAACGACGATCGCTCATCGAGCCTGATTTGCCAAAAGCACCGCCGGCATTGATCTCGGGACTATCCCCGATAAACACAAAACGACTGCTGTTCCATGTCATGACACTGGAATGATCTTTTACCAACGACAGGCTTCCCTGTTTGGTGATCTCGTCATGTGTTACCTTTTTGATCATTTCGGTAAATGCCTTTTCATCTTTGATGGCACAGGTAAAACCGGTATAGGCTCCGTTTCCACGGTTCCTTACGAACAGGAATGCATCGGATTTGATATCGATACCGGATGATTCAGGGTTATCAAGAATTTGTTTTCCCAATGAATCGTTTATATTTTCTGAAGCTACTTTGTACAGTTCTCCCTGTTTGAATTCATCCCAGCTGAGCTTGGAGCTTAAAGAGCTGCCGCTGATATGAACAACAACAGAAGCATCGGCCGGGACAGGTACATTGACCTTTTTCGAGCAGGATGCCAGTACAAAAACAAGCAGGGCCAGTAAAAAATAAGGTGAGAAATTGCGTTTCATAATTAGTGATCTGGTTTAGGTTTATGTGAATGATTGCTTAGCGATCAGGTCATCAAAGCTACAGGTCTTTTGTTCACCTGTTTGTATATTTTTAATTTTAACATTCTGCGTAGTGATCTCTTCGGGTCCCACGGTAATTACGTAGGGAATTCCCTTTTTTTCAGCGTATTTGAATTGCTTGTCCGGTTTACTGTTTTCGTGGTACAGCTCACAGCGGATGCCTTTTGCCCGGAGTTGCTGCATCAGCGTGAAGGCTGCGCGGCTTTCGGCTTCGCCCAGGTTGAAGAATAATGCCTGGGTACCCACCTGTACGGTATCAGGAAATAGTTTCAGCTCTTCCATCACATCATAGATACGGTCAACACCAAATGAGATGCCTACACCGGGAATATTGGGAACCCCGAACAAACCGGTCAGGTCATCGTACCGGCCACCACCCCCGATACTTCCCATTTGTACGGTAGTCGCTTTTACTTCGAAAATGATACCGGTATAATAATTGAGGCCACGGGCCAGGGTGAGGTCGATGGCGAGGGGTGAATGGTCAATAGTGAATAATGAATTTATTACGTATTGGAGTTCTTCTATGCCTTTGGCGCCAGTGGTGCTGGGGCCGAATAATTCTTTGAGCTTATTGATCTTTTCAG
>CAMLGR010000017.1 GCA_946479615.1 uncultured Bacteroidota bacterium
CACCAAAGGTTCCATCTCCGAAGCCCTGAGCGGTATGCAAAAAGAAGAAGGCACTAACGGTATTAATATATATAAAGTAAAGGGATGGGATTATGCCGGTATGTGTGAAGTGTTTGAAGAAGGCATCCGTGTAACAAGAGAAACACATACGCCTGCTGTATTTCATGTGGAGGAGATCACGCAGCCGCAGGGACATTCTACTTCCGGTAGTCATGAACGTTATAAAACTTCGGAAAGACTAGCATGGGAACGTGAATGGGATTGTATCAAAAAAATGAGGGAATGGCTGGTGGATAATATGCTGGCGACACAGGATGAGCTGGATGAAATAGAAGATGAAGCCAGGAGATCCGTCAGGCAAAGCAGGGATAAAGCATGGAAAGAATTCCTGGTACCGATACAATCACAGGTAAGCCGTGCGACCGAACTGCTGCAAACGATGTCGAAGAGCATACCGGATCAATCCGCAGCACTGGATAAACTGGTAAAAGGGTTGCAGGCTAACCGCGAACCTTTGCGCCGTGATGTGATCAAGACATTGCATACAGCACTGATACTGGCGGGCAAACATGATGCGACATTCTGGACAAAAGATTATTACAAGGATCTGCAGGAAGAAAATAAAAAATTATACAGTTCTCATTTATATAATGAAGGCCCTAAAAGCGCTTTACTGGTAAAGGAAGTAAAAGCCGAATTTGGTGAGCAATCCGCCATCGTAAATGGCTATGAAGTATTGAATAAATACTTTGATAAACTGTTTGCGGAAAATCCTAAAGTTGTTGCCTTCGGCGAAGATTTAGGACAGATCGGTGATGTGAACCAGGGATTCTCCGGTTTACAGGAAAAACATGGCAAAGGAAGGATCTTCGATACCGGTATCCGTGAACTCACGATCATGGGACAGGGTATTGGCCTGGCTCTTCGCGGGCTGCGTCCGATCGCAGAGATACAATACCTCGACTATTTATTGTATGGTTTACAAACATTGAGTGATGACCTCGCGACCCTGCATTACCGCACTGCCGGTTTGCAAAGTTGCCCGTTGATCATTCGAACCAGGGGACATCGTCTCGAAGGTATCTGGCACAGTGGTTCGCCAATGGGAATGATCATTAATTCCCTCCGTGGATTGTATGTCTGTGTACCGCGCAATATGACACAAGCTGCCGGTATGTACAATACTTTATTACAAAGTAATGATCCCGCTATCATCATAGAATGCCTGAACGGATACCGGCTGAAAGAAAAATTACCTTCCAATCTCACCCGCTTCACCGTGCCGCTCGGTATGCCCGAAGTGATCCGCGAGGGAAACGATGTAACCATCGTAAGCTATGGTTCAGTACTGCGCATCATCCAGGAAGCAGCGAACCGGTTGCAGGCGGAAGGGATCAGTTGCGAGATCGTGGATGTGCAAACCCTGTTGCCATTTGACCGTGAACAAAAAATACTTGAATCGCTGAAGAAGACCAACCGCATCGTATTCGTCGATGAAGATGTACCGGGTGGAGCAGCAGCTTATATGTTCAATAAGGTAATGGAAGAACAGGGTGGTTATCGCCATCTCGATGTGGCGCCACGCACGATTACCGGTAAAGCGCATCGTCCTGCCTATGGCAGTGATGGCGATTACTTCAGCAAACCCAATGCAGAAGAGATTGAGACGGTGATCAGGGAGATGATGGCGGAATAGGAATGTAAAATGCAGAATGTAAAATATAAAATGTAAAAGGAGGTTCTGATATCGGAATCTCCTTTTACATTTTATATTCTATATTTTGCGGTTTTACATTTTTGCTTATTTACATTTGATCTCTATGGAACACGGCTTCCTCCATATAATCGACATTCTCGGTACACTTTCCTTCGCCGTTTCCGGCGCCTTCCTGGCGATGGAAAAAAAGCTGGACCCGTTTGGTGTATTGGTCATTTCTTTTGTAACGGCGATCGGTGGTGGTACATTGCGTGATATACTGATCGGCAACCTGCCTGTGAGTTGGTTAAAAAATGAAACGGCAACCATCGTTATCTTTTCGTCTTCGATCGCGGCCATGTTCTTCAGCCAGTTCCTGAAACATCTCAATACCACTTTATTTGTATTTGATGCATTGGGACTGGGATTGTTTACCATTATCGGGTTGGAAATTGGCCTGTATAAAAATTTCAGTCCGGGTATCTGTATTGCATTAGGAACGATCACCGCTTGTTTTGGTGGTGTGCTCCGCGATGTGTTACTGAATAATGTGCCTTTGCTTTTCCGGAAAGAGATCTATGCGATGGCCTGTATTGCAGGGGGATTGATCTATTTCTTATTTGCAAAAATTAATATCGATGCTGATTTGGCTCGTGTACTTTGCATCCTGGTTATTTTCAGCATCCGGGTGCTGGCGTTCCGGTATAAACTTTCCCTGCCACAATTCTATCGTCAAAGAAAGAATACATGAAACTGACACTTTATCAAATAGATGCTTTTACCGATCAGTTATTCAGTGGTAATCCTGCTGCTGTGATCCCGTTGAAGAAATGGTTGTCCGATGAAACCATGCAGCAACTGGCTTCGGAGAATAATTTATCCGAAACCGTATTCTTTGTGGCTTCGCGGGAAAAGGGAATTGATTACGATATACGCTGGTTTACACCGGAACTGGAGATCAACCTGTGCGGACATGCAACGCTTGCGTCTGCGTACACCTTGTTTACTATCTTAAAAGAAAAAAAGAAGACGATTGTATTCTCTTGTAAGAGTGGTTTGTTGAATATCCGGAAGAAAAGAGATATTATCGAAATGGAATTCCCTTCCTGGAAACCGGAGCGGTTGATCGATTATCCCCCGGGATTAAAAGAAGCGCTGGGTGTAAAAGAGATCGTGGGTGTATATAAATACCGTGATCTGCTGGTGGAATTGAACCGCGAGGAAGATGTTATCACGGCGCAACCTGATTTCACGGCCTTGAAAAAAATGGGGGAGAAAGTTATTATTACGGCGCCGGGTAAAAAAGTAGATTTTGTCTCCCGGTTCTTTGCGCCTGCCGCCGGTGTGGATGAGGACCCGGTGACCGGTTCTGCTCATTCGCAGCTCATTCCATTCTGGAGTGAGAAGTTGAATAAATCAACTATGGAAGCAAAACAATTATCACCCCGTGGAGGTCATTTATGGGTAGAGCAAAAAGGTGATAGGGTGATCATGGCAGGGAAATGCGTGTTTTATATGAAGGGGGAAATAGAGTTGAAAGTCAAAAATCAAAAGTAAAAAGGCTGTTACCTATTTTAATACGTGTATTGGTTTCATGCGGTGGAACGGTGGGAGTATGATTGAAGCTATTTCGCCGTATAAAATTCATCATAATTGCTCCGTAGGAGCATCCTGTTTATAGCAACAATCGGGATGGTGTGCACAGGCTCCATCGGAGCCTCCTGCAAATAATAGCACAATCGACGAAATTGGGACAGTATAATTCCTATGGGGAATCGTTTAGTCAATTTGTTTTTACCGGGATTGGTCTCATGTTGTTGCCACAGTGAAGCAGCGATAACAACGTGATTTTATATATATCATTTACAGGAGGCTCCTATGGAGCCCATCCAAATTATAGGCATTAATGCTATAAACAGGATGCTCCTACGGAGCAATAATTACAATTGAGTTTTTCCTGACAAAGAAACACGAAAATCATACTCCCGCCGTTCCGCCGCGTGAAACCGAATAACCACATTTAATCTAAAAACCGTTCTCTCAACTCCGCTGTCGGCACCCAGCATTCTTCTTTTTTACCAAACCATTTGTACCGGTTACGGGCGATCCAATTATAAACAGCATGACGGATAAACGCCGGTATAATGATAAACCCATACAATAAGGACCAGCCGCCACCTAACAACTTCATTACCTCCAGCACACCGGTTGACCGGGTATAGATCTTATCATCCTTCAATAAAATAAAAGAATCCAGTTGTTTTGCGGGTAGCTGAAAACGCTCCAATACTTCCTGTCCTTTCTGACCCTGGAGAGAAGCAAACAGGAATTTCTTTTTCCGGTCGTGCCGGATAATGAATTGAACCGACCGGTTACAAAGATTACAAACCCCGTCAAAAAGTAGTATCGGTCTGTTCATATTACTTAGTAAAATACCCAAAGATCAGGTACGCTGAATTGACTGCTGCAAAGCGTTTCATTCCAAATGAATACATCCCTGGATTTCCCAATTTGAATAACTACCTGAAAGTAGGATGTTTTTTATCCAAATTAAGTGTAATTTTCGATTGACTTCCTGTGCCGTAAACCTTCCAATGATGCTATCTTCTGTAGTAACAAAGCTGTCGGGCTTATGTTTGTGTTTGCTTCCCTTTATATATGGGACGGCACAAACTAATAATTCTTCTCTTGCTATCGACCAGGCGGAACGTTTGCTGAAACAAGCGGAAGCACTTTCCCGGCGCGCTGCCTACGATTCAGCGATTGCTGCCGGTAAACAGGCCCTGGTTATTTCCCGGCAAAATAATTATACCCGGGGCGAAGCCCTTGCTTATGACCAGCTTTCCGAGATCATGATGATGAATGGAAAGATGGCGGAAGTACGATATTATGATTCACTGGTCATGCCGCTGGCGCTGCAGTTAAAAGATACTACCCTGATCATTAATGCCGATAACCGGTCCGGTGTATACAATATGGAGAAGGGTAATAATAAGGAAGCAGAACTGCGTTTCCAGCATGCATTGACTACCCGTCTTGAAAAAGAGCAATCCAAAAAGACCGCTGAAGTATATAGCAACCTGGCATCCCTGTTTTTGGCTTTAGGCGATAAGGATAAAGCGATGGAATGGTTCTTCAAAGCCCTGCGTTTATATGAAAAGAATGGCAGCGAAGTAGGACAGGGCGAAACCTATAGCAATATTTCTTCTGTATTTTATTTAATGGGTCGTGTGGACGATGCGATCAATTACCAGAAGCAAAGCATCTACTTCCGCGAACGGCAGAACGATATACCCGGTCTTGCGATCACCAATACCAATATCGGGCAACTTTATATATTGAAGGATTCTTTTCCGCGGGCCTTACAACATCTGCAACAGGCGGTCCGTCATGCAGAGCAGATCAATAACCCCAAATTGAAAGCGGGCGCTTACTCGGGTATGGCCACTTATTACAGCCGTACCAAAGATTTTAAGTCGGCGCTGGAATGGCAGGCTAAATCCATCCGGTTGTTTGAAGAAACGGATAACAAGCCTTTATTGTCCCGCTTATATGTATCGGCCGGTTTGCTGGCGAATGCAACCAGGGATTCAGTTGCTGCTGTGGCTTATTTTGAAAAGGCATTGGCATTATCCAAACAATTGGGAAATAAAGAAAACATCAGGAATGCCTACGAAAAGCTGAGTAATTTCTACCAGTCGCACAACGAATACCAGCAGGCATATGCCAACCTGAAGCAGCAGATCGTTTACCGCGATAGTATTACGGAAAGCAGTACACTTACAAAAATGGAAGAGATCAGGACGCAGTATGAAACAGAGAAAAAGGACAACGAAATAGCCCGCCTCAACAACCAGCAAAAGATCAGGCAACTGGAAATTGAAAAACAGAAGGCCATTATTTCAGGAAACCTGCTCGTGGCGAAAGGAAAGGAAAACGAGATCCGGTTATTGTCACAGCAACAGGAATTACAGGATGCAAAAATCGAACAGCAGGAAAGAGAACTGGAAAAACAAATCCTGATCGCCAAGAACAGCCAGCAGGAATTATTACTGGCGGAACAGGAAAAGCAGTTAAAGGATAAACAGATCGTCAGCCAGAAACAATTACGCAACCTGATCATCGCCGGTGTCTTTTTACTGGGGATACTGGGGCTGGTATTATTTAACCGTTACCAGTTAAAGAAAAAACTGCAACAGCAGAAAGAATTATTGAGTGTGAGAAATAATATCGCCAGGGACCTGCATGATGAGATAGGTTCTACATTGACAAGTATTAAAATATTATCGGAAGTTTCGCAAAGCAACCTGCAAAAGGATCAGCAAAAAACATCTACGTTGCTGAATAAGATCACGGAACAATCTTCGCAGATGCAGCAGGGGATGAGTGATATTGTCTGGGCGATCAAACCCGATAATGATAAACTGGAGAATATGCTGGTTCGTATGCGCGAATATGCCAGTCATACGCTGGAATCCAAAAACATATTGGCTGTATTCTCCGTAGATGAAGATGTTCTTTCCCGCAGCCTGGACATGCAGCAGCGTCGTGATTTTTTCCTCATCTTCAAGGAAGCGATCAATAATGCCGCGAAGTATTCGAAAGCAACCCGTGTGGATGTAAAAATAGCACGGGAAGCGGGACAACTTTTATTGAGTATCGTTGACAACGGGGTAGGATTTCAGCCGGGTAAAGAAACTTCCTCCAACGGCTTGAAAAACATGAAGACAAGAGCCGAAGCAATGCAGGGCGCTATCCATATTTCATCAGAACCGGGAAGGGGAACGAGAGTGGTGTTGATGATGTGAGTGAGTTGGTAAATTTCCCTACATCAATATGTAGTAACTCATCCCCTGCCATTCCTTTATTTTGTAACAATGCCAGTACGGATACTACTTTACGATGATAATGAGGCGCTGAGAGCCAGCATGGAAGCGCTGATCAGTGACCAGCCGGAATTTGAATTGCTGGCAGCCATGCCCAATGCAGAAACCGTTACTACCGACCTGAAAGAACTGAAACCGGATGTGATATTGATGGATATCGATATGCCGGTAGTGAATGGGGTACAGGCTGTGCGGCTGATCCGTAAGATCGATGAGCAGTTGCCTGTGATCATGCTCACGATCTTTGACGATAATGAAAATATCTTCAATGCTGTTTGTGCCGGCGCTTCCGGCTATATTCTGAAACGCTATGCCACGGAAGAAATAGCAGATGCCATCCGCAATGTAATGACCGGCGGAGCGCCTATGACCGGTTCGGTGGCTAAAAAAGTATTGATGATGGTGCCCCAGGCCAAAACCGAAGACCAGGAAAAAAGCGATCTCTCCAAACGCGAAACTGAAATATTGCAATTCCTCGTGAACGGCTATAGCTATAAAATGATCGCCGCAGAATTAAAAGTAAGTCTCGATACCGTTCGCTTTCATATCAAAAAGATCTACGATAAACTACACGTGCATTCTGCCACAGAAGCGGTCTCCAAAGCGATAAAGAATAAGCTGATCAGTTTCTTGTTTGCGTGAGGGAAATTCAAAATTCAAAAGTCAAAAATAAAAAGGTTCACGATGTCGTGGATGGTGTTTCCTGTCGGGTTAGGTAAACTCTCTGCCTTCGCAAGAGCGAACCAACAACACAACCATCCGGGTATTTTTATTTTTTACTTTTGAATGTTGACTTCCCCCACATCATCATGTAGTTGACCCCCTCCCTGTTTCCGGGTACGTTTGTCAGGAGTAAACCCGGGTATATGAGGCAGAAAATCATCTTACTGACAATCATACTGATCACTGGTTATTGCGGACATACGCAAACAGTCAATGCAAGCAAACCCTCTACTCCTTCCCTGATGAAAGGGAAAGGCAATCTTTCCTTCAAACTTAACGGCCAGGTTTACCAGAGCGATTCTACACAAACCAAATGCTGGACCAGTTCCACAGTGCCGCTTGCTATGTTATGGGCTAAAGGAAATGATATCAGTATTTCCTGGCAAATACAAAACATGCAGGGGATCACTACCTACAAAATTGATAAGGATAGCAAGGGCAGTATCAACTTCACGATTGGCAGTAAAACATACTGGGTGCGGAAAACAGACGGGAGTAACTACCTGAATATTGTAATTAACAATATCAAAGATATGTACACCGTCAAACTTCTTTCCGGCACTTTCGAAGGGATACTTGAGGATAAGGATGGCAATAAGGTAAGAGTAACCGAAGGAAAGTTTGTGACCAGGGGAATATAAACTGCCGGCTGCCGGCTACCGGCTGCAAAACTGTTTACTACATGAAGATGTAGATACATCACGCTTCACGCCGCTATACATTTACTTCATCAATCGAAATAAAATATACAGTATGAAAAAATTGATCTTTTGTTTCCTGGGTGTTATATGGCTGGCGGCCTGCAATAATAATAAAACCACGGAGACAGCAACGGCTGCTGCTGCACCGGCTGCTGCGCCTGTTGCGGAAAAGACAGCTGCTACTGTTGGTTGCAGCAGCTTTATCTGGTTCAAAGAAGGGACAACGCTTGAATATAACCTGACTGATGCTACAGGAAAAAGTATTGGCATCACTACAACACATATCAATAAAGTATATACCGAAGGCGCTGCCACAATCGCAGAGATTGTCAGCAGTTATCATAAAGGAAAAGAAATGAAAGTAACCTATCGCTGTGAAGGAAATAAAATTTATATGGACATGAAAGCCTTCTTCGATAACAATTTTGCAGCGATGGCCAAAAATGGTTTGCAGATGGAAATGAAAGATACCTATATCAGTTTCCCCTGGGATATGAAAACAGGCGATAACCTCGAAGAAGCTGTATTTGAGATAAAAGCAAAAAAGGGCGGCAAGGATTTTATGACCATCACCAGCCGTATTAAGAACAGGAAGGTAGAAGGTACTGAAAAAGTAACCACACCAGCCGGTAGCTGGGATTGCCTGAAGTTATCGGAGATAAGATCGAACACGACCGAAATGATGGGCCGGAAAATCCCTGGACAGGATATGAAAACGACTAGCTGGTTCAGCCCGGGTGCCGGTATTATCAAAACAGAAATGTATGATGGCAATGGAAAATTGCAAAGTCTTTCAGAATTGATTTCAATAAAATAAATAAACATTTTTTAATCATAAACCCTCCTGACATGAACAAGTTTTTAACGGCGCTGGTCTTTTTGTTCCTCGCCATCTCATCATCGGCGCAAACAGATTTTGTTCCCGGTGCCAATGTAATTTTTGAAGATAATTTCAGTATGGATCCCGTCGGTGATTTTCCTGCTAAATGGAGTACCAGCGGCGATGGCCAGGTTGTTACGATCGATGGACTGACCGAAAAATGGCTGAAGATAACACAGCCGACCGCGGTAAGTCCCGAACTTAAAAAATCATTACCGGAGAATTGCACGATCGAGTTCGATTTGTATTTGCAGAATACAAGTGCTATTGCTCCGCACATCATGTTTGGGTTAACAGCCCTAAGTGATGTATCAGCAGGTGATGTATACAGGAGCCATATCTCGGTAAAGATGGAAGGATATACCGAAGGCGGTTCACTTATCTATGCCAAAAACATCAATGACCTGGGGCAAAAGAATTTCCCGCTGAATGGGTATGTAGGCCGTGTGCTGCATGTAAGTATGTCGGTTAATAAAACACGCTGGAGAGTATACCTCGATGATCAGAAAGTAGTGGATCTTCCGAAACTTCTTACGCCTGATTACCGGAAGAATTTCTTTATCGCTTCTTCTGCTGTAGTGCCCGCGCCCGAAGAAGGCATCTATATCAGTAATATCAGGATCGCTGCCGGTGATGCCGATGCACGTAGTTTACTGGTGAAGCAGTTACTGGAACAGGGATCGGTAACAACCAGCGACATACAATTCGGTGCCGGTAATGAGATCACACCGCAGTCACAACCGGTGGTAGATCAGCTCGGGCAGGTATTGCAACAAAATCCTGATATGAGTATACAGGTAAACAGCGTGGAAGAATTACCAGCCGGAAGCACCTATGTAGATAATGGCATGGCAACAACAACTACTGAAGCCAACATACCTGGTACTTCTACCGGTGGCATTTTGAATAAAGAAGCCTTGAAGCTGAAAGCCGATAAGATAAAAGCTTACATCGTTAATAAATTCAAAGTAAAAGCAGACAGGATCATCACCGATGTGAAAATGAAAGCCACAGAAGGAACATCGGGTAACAAGGCAGTTGCCAAAACAAAGAAATTCCTCGCGGAAATCGTAAAACTGTAACCTATGAGAGGTACAAGACAGTTGATTTTGATGAAACGGAATCAACCTGTAACTGTGGTTTCAGGATCACCGGGATCATCTTTAAACCTTTTACTGTTGAACTGGAAAAAATCCCTTAGTCATTATACCCCTTAAAAAAATAAGTATGAAAAAGATTCTATTGCTACTGCTTGTTGCGGTACTCATGACCGGCCAGGCGCAATCACAAACAGAAAAAGAAGTACAGTTTGTTCCTGTCACGATCGGGCCTTATTGTCCCAAGAAATTATTGGGTGGTGACCGCGAGTTTGGTGGTCATGGCCCGGAGATCTGGGCCTGGGTAAAACTCAGGATCGTCGATAGCCGTTACATCGTGGCGGATCTATATATGCATGCGCGGGAAACACAGTCTGACTGGAGTGAAACAGAAGGCACCTGGTCAAAAACGATTTATACTGCGCCTGCAGGCACTGAGATCACACAAATAATGACCGGTGTGTATTCGGAAGTGCATTATACCAGCAGACCCGGTGTTAATGCGTTCACGCCTGCTGGTCTTGTACAGGCTATTGGTGGTGCGCGCGGCAGCGATGTACCTTTTAAAGATGATGGCCTGGTGATGCGCTGGAATATTGTCGGCGATACAGGCGGTGATGATATCAGTACAGATGATAACCCAAACGATGATACACAGGTGGCTGTACAATTGAATCCTGTAAAAGTAAAATACAGGGTAAAAGGAGCTCCTGCTCAAACCACAGGTGTGGTAGCTGCCAAAAAGAATGAAGCCATCCTGGTGCCTGTTACAAGTAAGATCGCTTTGATAAAACTGGATTCGGTGGTGAAATATGTGCCGGTTACGATCGGACCTTATTGTCCTAAGAAATTATTGGGTGGTGATCGTGAATTTGGTGGTCATGGTCCGGAGATCTGGTCATGGGTAAAACTGCGGATCGTAAACAAGAACCTTATCTATGCGGATCTGTATATGCATGCGCGCGAAACACAATCAGACTGGAGCGAAACAGAAGGTACCTGGTCGAAATTATTATATACGGCACCGGCAGGTTATACCATTGAAGGGATTACATCGGGTATGTATTCAGAAGTACATTATACCAGCCGGCCCGGGGTGAATGCTTTTTCACCGGCAGGATTGGTACAGGCATTGGGTGGTGCCCGTGGTACGGAAGTTCCGTTCAAAGATGATGGACTGGTCATGCGCTGGAATATCGTCGGTGATACCGGTGGTGCTGATATCAGTGATGATGATAATCCCAATGATGATACACAGGTGGCAGTACAACTGAATCCTTTACAAATTAAACTAAGACGGAAATAATTATCCCTATGTGTGTGTTCCTATGTTTCTATGTGGTAAAAAAGCTGGCTGGCGTAGTCTCACCACATAGACACATAGAAACATAGATTTCACATAGAACAGCATTTGTTTTCAGAGGTGATTGCAATAATTTTTTAATAAGGAATAAGAAATAATAAATAAGAAATGAGGAAGTAAATGTAAAATTTAGAACCGCAAAATATAAAATGTAAAAGGGTGACCGGTTATCGATCACCCCTTTTACATTTTACATTCTATATTTTGCGGTTTTACATTCCCTTCTTATTCCCTGTATTCTCATCCCATATTATGAAACACCTTCTGCACATCCTCATCCTGTTCCAGCTTTTCAATTAGTTTACTGACATCTTCTGCCTGTGCATCATTGACCGGAACGGTAGTAGTAGGGATCCATTCCAGTTCGGCGCTGATAGGAGTGATATGTTTATCTTCCAGTGCTTTTTGCATGTTACCGAAATCGGTAAATCCTGCGCGGACCACCAATACCGGTTCGCCATTTTCACCAGTTCCTTCTCCCAGTTCTTCCAAACCGAAATCGATGAGTTCGAGTTCGAGATCCTCGGCATTCAATCCTTCAGGTTTTAACTTGAATACGCCCATTTTCTTGAACTGGAAAGCCACGCTGCCACTGTTACCCAGTGTGCCGCCGCCTTTATTGAAAAGCGCTTTTACATTCGCAACTGTTCTGACATGATTATCCGTTGCTGTTTCCACCAGTATCGCCACCCCGTGCGGGCCATATCCTTCATAGAGGATCTCGTCATAATTGGTCATTTCTTTTCCCTGGGCGCGCTTGATAGCCGCTTCCACGCGGTCCTTGGGCATACCTACACTGCGGGCATTCTGGAAACAACGGCGGAGTGCCGCGTTGGAATTGGGATCGGGGCCTCCGGCTTTTACCGCAATAATGATCTCCTTGCCGATACGGGTAAACTGTTTCGCCATCCGGTCCCACCGGGCAAACATGGTTGATTTACGTACTTCAAAAATTCTTCCCATAATATAGTGAATGGTCAATAGTGAATAGTCAATAGCTGATTGCGGATTCTTTAGCCTTCCGCGAAGGCGAATGCAAATTTACGGCAATGGGAGGAAATAGAAACCGGTCTTTATAATCAGGTTTGTGGTGAAGAATATAGGATTATTCCACCGAGGGCCACAGGGACAAAGAGAACCACAGAGCTTATCTCTCCGCGGTCCTCCGTAGAATCATTCTTCAGTAAAGACGATTATGAAAAAAGCGGCTTCCTGGAAAAAGAAGCCGCTTCGTATAATAGACAATATTGCTGATCATTAATCTATCGCATCTTTGATTCCCAGTTTTCTTCCAAAAACAACCATGTGAATCAACGCAAATACAATAGCGACATATAATAATGTCCTGTCTGCATCAAACCCCATTACATACTGATGTAAAAACCCGGCGACGATAAGCAGGCCACAAAGAGCCAGTCCTGTATAACGTGCTATTTTCATTCCTTTTCTGTTGGAAGTGCCATTGCCCAGATGACTGTGTTTGGCACCATAAACAAGGTAAATATCCAAACCGATCAACATCCATACGAGTAAACGTATCCATGTATCCATGGGAAGGAATACCATCATAAATAAACAGGTTGCTATGCCTAGTATGGGAACCAGCGGCACCAAAGGAGTTTTGAAGGCTCTTGGAAGATCAGGCATTTTTTTCCGCATTACCCATACACCGATACAAACAAGGATGAATGCAAATAAAGTTCCGATACTTGTCATTTCTCCAACTACACGGGCGGGTATAAAGGCGGCAAATAAGCTCACAAAAAGCATGAACAGCAAATTGCTTTTTGCAGGGGTTTGTGTTTTAGGATTAACAGTAGAAAATATTCTTGGTATCAGGCCATCTTTACTCATGCTGAAGAATACACGGCTTTGACCCATCAGCATTACCAGTATTACAGAAGAATAGCCAGCGAGGATAGCTACCAGGATAGCCCGGTTGAGCCATGGATAATCGGGATGAATGACGCCTGCTGCATCTGGTGTGCCCATGTGTTCAATGGCTACAGCAACCGGAGCGATACCATCTTTACCTGCAAACGTGGTATAACTCGTAACACCTGTCATTACGTGAGCAAAGAGTATATATAGTAATGTGCAGATGGCCAATGATCCTAAAATACCTATTGGCATATCGCGTTTAGGGTTCTTGGCTTCCTGTGCCGCTGTACTGACCGCATCAAAACCTATATAGGCAAAAAATACGATAGCTGCCGCCCGGATAATGCCACTGAATCCAAAATCACCAAACTTGCCTGTATTGTCAGGAATGTAAGGGTTATAGTTAGTGTTGTTTATATATTTCCATCCCAGGAAAATAAATATCAGTACAACGCTGACCTTTAAAGCCACGATAATAGCATTGACACTGGCGCTTTCTTTTGTTCCTTTGATCAGGAGCGAACTCATCAGTATGATAATAAATACAGCAGGGAGGTTGATGATACCGCCATCCCAGGGACCTACTGTCAACTCAACTGGCAGGTGTACATTAAAACCATCGAGGAATTTAACAAGATAACGGCTCCAGCTGATACCAACGGTGGCAGCGCCAACGGCATATTCCAGTACCAGGTCCCATCCAATGATCCAGGCAATGAATTCTCCCATAGTCGCATACGAATATGTATACGCACTACCGGCAACAGGTATCATAGAAGCAAATTCGGCATAGCACAGACCTGCAAAAAGACAACCCAGGCCAGCTACTACAAATGAAATGGTAATAGCAGGGCCGGCATGATTGGCGGCTGCCATGCCTGTAATGGAAAATAAACCAGCGCCAATGATAGCACCTATTCCTAATGCGACCAGTCCACCGGCACCTAATGTCCTTTTTAAGGTATGTGTGCCTGTTTCCTGCGCCTCGCTTAATAAGGCATTCATCGGTTTTCTGACAAATAAACTCATAAGTGGGTGATTGTAGTTTAGAGTAAAACCTATAAAAAGCTGTTATAAACAGCCTGAAAAATAACGATTTCGGCCTAAAGCGTGTAAAATAAAGAATAATTTCATTCCATTTTCCCTTTCTTTTACACGGAAGGCATTATAAAAGGGCAAATGTTTTTGCCCCTCAGTATTTTTTCCGATTTTCGGCGTTCTTTTACAGATTCCATTTATGACTAAAGGAAACAGGCTTACTCTATTTATTATTATAGCGATGATATTGGGTATTGGGGTAGGCTATGTTGTTCATCAGCAATATACCGCTGATTCTATCGCAACATTTTCCGCTAACATCAAACTCCTTACTACTATCTTTCTTTTCCTGGTGCAGATGATCATTGCACCACTCGTATTTTGCACCCTTGTAGTAGGTATCGCTAAACTCGGTGATCTGAAAACAGTAGGACGTGTTGGAGGAAAAGCCCTGCTCTGGTTCATCACTGCTTCACTTGCCAGCCTGCTGATAGGAATGGTGCTGGTGAATTTTTTCAAACCCGGTACCGCTATCGATCTGAGCATGGCCGATACAGCCGGTGCTAAGGACCTGATCGGTAAAACACAGGAATTTTCCCTGGCCAAATTCGTTGAACACGTTTTTCCGAAAAGCATATTTGCCGCGATGTCGGGCAATGAAATATTGCAGATCGTGGTATTCAGTATCTTTTTTGGTGTAGCCTGTACCGCCATCGGCGATTATGCCAAACCGGTGGTGAAAGCACTCGATGCCGCCTCTCATGTGATATTGAAAATGGTGGGTTATGTAATGAACTTTGCTCCCATCGGTGTGTTTGGCGCTATTGCCGCAGTCATTGCTACCAAAGGATTAAGCGTCTTCAATTTCTACGGACAGTATCTTTTCTATTTTTTAATAGGCATCCTTGTTTTGTGGATCGTATTATTAACGGTTGGTTTTTTAATATTAAAGAAACGCCTGCCCACTTTATTACGCCGCATTGCACAGCCCCTGCTTATCGCTTTCAGTACTACCAGCAGTGAAGCGGTTTTTCCGAAACTGACGGAAGAACTGGAACGGTTTGGTTGCAAGGATAAGATCGTATCCTTTGTACTACCGCTCGGGTATTCATTCAACCTGGACGGAAGTATGATGTATATGACGTTTGCAAGCCTGGCAATTGCACAGGCTTATGGAATTCATATGGATACCGGCACACAACTTACCATGTTACTGGTACTGATGCTGACGAGCAAAGGAATTGCCGGTGTACCAAGGGCATCACTGGTAGTCGTAACGGCTACCTGTGCCATGTTCAAAATACCGCCCGAGGGTATTGCATTAATATTGCCGATTGATCATTTTTGCGATATGTTCCGTACTGCAACCTATGTAGTAGTGAACGCACTTGCAACCAGCTTTTTAAGCATATGTGAAGGATAATTTGAAAATTCATAGTACCGGTTTATAAAAATTATTATTACTAATGGACAGCTTATTGCAGATACATATTCAATTACTCGATGGCGGGGGATTTATCAAACAGTTTATCGACTGGATCATCAACTATGGTGGTCTGTACATCTTATTGCTGGTGATCTTTGCCGAAACAGGTTTGTTTATCGGGTTTTTCTTTCCCGGTGATTCCTTATTATTTGCTGCCGGCATCTATGTCGATGACCTGGCCCGTGAATTATTCAATGTACCGCTCACCGATAAAGTGGAACCTTACCAATGGATCGCCATCATGATCATGGTAATGATCGCCTCTATACTTGGTAACATGGTAGGATATTGGTTTGGCAGGAAAACAGGCCCGTTATTGTATGAACGGAAAGAGACCTGGTTATTCAGGAAAAAACATTTGCTGCGCGCCAAAGCATTCTATGACCAGTATGGAAAAGCGACCGTATTCCTTGCCAAATTCCTTCCGATCGTGCGCACCTTTGCCCCTATTGTAGCGGGTATGGTAAAGATGAACCGTCCTGTATTTTTTATTTACAATATTATCGGGAGTATTTGCTGGGTGGCTTCGATGATGCTGGGTGGTCATTTCCTGGAATCATGGGTAAAGCGAAAATTCGATTTCAGTTTAAAGGATCATATTGAAGCCATCACCATTATCATCGTACTGATCACTACCTTACCTGTGTTATATAAATTATTTTTTGCCAAAAAGGCGGTTGTTCCGCCCGATGACACGATTGTAAAGCCATAATTTTTATTTATGCAACCTGCACGGTCACAGTCTGTATTCACTATTGCAGTCGTTGTTGCTGCACTCGGATACTTTGTCGATATCTATGATCTCCTCTTATTTACGATTGTACGCGAACCCAGCCTCAACGCATTAGGCGTTAGTTCGCAGGATGCCAAAGCCATGCTTTCGGCCAGTACCATGATCATCAACTGGCAGATGGTAGGATTGCTGCTCGGCGGTATTCTCTGGGGCATTATGGGAGATAAAAAAGGACGTTTATCTGTTCTCTTTGGTTCCATCATTCTTTATTCGGTGGCCAATTTTATTACAGCTTATGTGCATACCACGGACCATTATGCGTATGCAAGATTTGCAGCGGGTATCGGGCTGGCGGGAGAACTGGGAGCCGGTATTACCCTGGTGAGTGAATTATTACCCAAAGCCAAACGCGGTATAGGTACTTCGCTGGTAGCAGGCATCGGTTTATTTGGCGCCGTGTTCGCCTACTTCACTTTTAAATTCACCAATGACTGGCGTCTCTGCTATCAAATTGGAGGTGGCCTGGGAATCGTTTTATTATTCCTTCGTATCAGTGTGGCTGAAAGCGGGATGTTTAAAGAAGTCAAACAACAGAATGTATCACGGGGAAATATTTTTATGTTCTTTACCAATGGTAACCGGTTCAAAAAATATATACTTGCTATCTTAATAGGCCTGCCTACCTGGTATGTGATCGGAATATTGGTAAATTACAGTAATCAGTTTGCCAAGGCATTTTATGGTCCCAATAAAATCGAATCGGGTCGCGCGATCATGTATGCGTATGCGGCGATTGCTGCGGGAGATATTGCGGTTGGATTGGTCAGCCAGTATTTCCAGAGCCGTAAAAAAGCATTGTATCTTTTTTATGCATTTACCATTCTTTCCGGCATTCTGTTTTTCAGCGGCGCTATCACCAACGATTTCATGATGTATGTAGCCTGTGCGCTACTCGGTTTCAGTACCGGTTTCTGGGCCATCTTTGTCACCATGGGTGCGGAGCAGTTCGGTACCAACCTGCGGGCTACAGCAGCTACTACCATTCCCAATATGGTGCGCGGTGCATTGCCATTGATCAATATTCTGTTCCTCGACCTGTTCCAGAAAAGCTGGGGATGGTCGATTGTAAAAAGCGGTATCACTGTAGGCGTTCTTGTCATGGCGGTGACCCTGGTGGCGGCGTGGTTTACGGAAGAAACCTTTCATAAGGATTTGAATTATACGGAAATCAAATAAATAAGAAATGAGAAAGTTTCAGCTCGAACACTGCCACTTTCTCATTTCTTATTCCTTACTCCTTATTTCTTATTTATCATTGCATCTTCCACAGCCAGCTTTCTTATATTTTTTAGCTTTACTTTTGCCGCATGGAAATAAATACCGCGATCAATATCTTCCAGCAAAGCATACGCGATTATCACCAAAAGGATTCTGTGGACACCACCGTTATCAATCCTTATCCCGCTGATTCCATCGATCATTTATTATACCTGAAAAGCTGGGTGGATACGGTGCAGTGGCATCTCGAAGACATTATCCGCAATCCGCAGATCGATCCCGCGGAAGCACTGGCCATCAAAAGAAGGATCGATGCATCGAACCAGCATCGCACCGACCTGGTGGAATATATCGATAGCTGGTTCCTTGATCAGTATAAAAATGTAAAACTGCAACCCGGTGCCGGTTTCAATACCGAAAGCCCGGCCTGGGCTGTCGACAGGCTTTCTATTCTTGAATTAAAGATCTGGCACATGGATATAGAGGCTGGACGTGCTGAAGCTACAGCGGAACACAGGGCCGCTTGTCAAATCAAACTCGATACACTTATCACGCAGCGGCATGATCTTTCCACAGCCATCGATCAGTTATTGGAAGACATGGAATCCGGTAAAAAATATATGAAAGTGTACAAGCAGATGAAAATGTACAATGATGAAAGCCTGAATCCTGTTCTCTACCAGCAAAAAAATAAATAGTTGCCTGTTGCCTGCCCCCCGTCATATCCTGGTTTTTCGTTTCTCTGCACTCGGCGATGTGGCCATGACGGTTCCTGTAATAAAAAATGTACTGGCACAACATCCTGAACTGGAGATCAGTTTTGTATCGGCTCCGTTTATGAAACCCTTGCTAGCAGGCATTGATCGTCTTCATTTTTATCCGGCTGATACTAAAAAAGAATTCAAAGGTCTTCGTGGATTATATACACTCAGCCGTCAATTAAAAAACCGGGTAAAATTTGATGCTGTCGCCGATCTGCATGATGTATTACGGACCAAACTGCTTCGTTTCTTTTTAAGAGGCATGCCGGTAGCTGTTATCGACAAAGGACGAAAAGAAAAAAAAGAACTCACACGGCCGGTCAATAAAAAACTAAGACCCCTTCGCACCACTTTCCAGCGGTATGCAGATGTGTTTGAAAAACTGGGAGTACCGGTAACATTGAATATTGAACAGGGAATAATACAGGGTAAGCCTGATGCTGCAATTTTACCAGCCTGTAAAAAGGAAAATATCTTAATCGGTATTGCCCCTTTTGCAAGACATGCAGCTAAAATGTATCCACTGGAAAAGATGAAAGAAGTGGTGCGTTTGTTACAGCAACACCCTGGTATGACAGTATTATTATTCGGCTCGCCCGATGAAGCGGTTCAACTGGCTTCCTGGCAGCAGGACATACCGGGCGTTCAATTACTGGCTGGCACCATGAATTTTGAAAATGAGTTGAATAATATATCCGGTCTTGATGTAATGGTCAGCATGGATTCTGCGAATATGCACCTGGCCTCATTATACGGCGTTCCGGTAGTGTCGGTATGGGGCGGTACGCATCCCTATCTCGGCTTCTATGGCTGGGGACAAGCGCCCGGGAATGCAATACAGCTCGATCTTCCCTGTCGTCCTTCTTCCGTATTCGGCAATAAAGATTGCCCGGTGCATGGAAAAGCCGGATGTATGCAGGGGATTAGCCCGGGGATGATTTATGAAAAGGTGGTTGAGGTTATAAAGAATAAGAAATGAAAAATAAGGAATAAGGAATGAGAAAGTGAATGTAAAACCGCAAAATATAAAATATAGAATGTAAAAGGGATGGTCGATTATCGGTGGTTCCTTTTACATTTTAAATTTTGCGGTTCTGCATTTTGTATTTCCTATGTACCAGTGAGGTCTCGCGTAGCAGTCGTCCCAGCGAGGTCTCGCGCAGCGGACCTCGCTGAAGCAGAATCTTCCTTTGATTATAATATCAGAAAATACCAACACATCGGGGTCCGCTGCGCGAGACCCCGATGAGACATCCACTTCGCGAGACCCCGATGGAACCACACAAAAAATAAGGAATAAGAAGGTAACTGCAATGATGTATGTCACTTTCTTATTCCTTATTGCTTATTTTTCATTTCTTATTTAAAAAAAAAGCTGCCACCATCTTCTGCCACCACGGTTTTTCTCTTTTAGGGAAAAAAATCGGGTAGGCGGTGTAAGCCTGGATCTCTTTCAGGATCTCGTCTTCTAATTGTTGCTTTTGTTCTGGTAATAAAGTAATGTTCTCTTCAGTAGAGGTGCAGGATAACCAATTCTGTATCTGCCTTGTTTCGGCCGGTAAGGACTGGCCGCTCATATACCTTTCCAGTTTCTGATGAAGGATTTCCGTTTTCATGTTCTTATGTTTTTGGGTCGGGATTACGTGATTAATTTAACCTGGCTGTCACTACGTTCAATAACCATTTTACGTTTGACAGGGTTGTTGTTTCGGTTTTCCTTCGGATAATTTGCTGTTTGGCGAGCTCATCCGGCTTCTCCATATCATGTTTTTTCATGACCGGCATTCTTGCCTGTTGCAATGAGTTGACGCTGAAGCCTGGCAGGATCTCTTCGGTGATAACAGGACTGTTATCATCCATATTAAGCGCTTGGGTAAGATGTTTGACTACCTGCTTTCTTACTTCGGCGTATAAATGTTGTGATAAAGAAAAGTCGATGGGCCATGCCTGTCTGTTTTCCCATAACTCTTTAAAGATATCGCGCACGATCTGGCGGGAGATATCAGATGAATGCAGCTTTTTCAGCGAATAGATGTAAAGGTTAGACCAATACCTGCGAAAAAGTTCTTCAAATGCTTCTGTGTCGTTTAAACGGAGTCTGTCGATCAATAATTGATCTGATTCATAATTCCTGCTCATAGAGTAGTACCTTTTTTAGAATAAACAATTCGTTGGAGATTGGAAGGAATTGTTTTCGCAGGAATTGGGAGAAAAACGTAGTGCTAAACTAATAAAATTACGATAGGGTGCAAAGGTTTCGATTGAAAGTTTGTTAACAATAGGAATTTTACGATGGGATAACTTTCTTAAAATATTGATCGTAAACGGAGTATCAACTTGTCCATTAAAAGGAAAACTGGATGCCGCTTCGCAGGTCATAATTTGTTTTCGGTGCAACACCTGCAGGAAAACGATCGTATAAGTAATTCCACGTAAGGTACATGCCGAAATGCTTTCCCGCTTTCACCGTCAACGAAGATTGATTAAAGAAACGGCTATCATTTATATTATTGAATAAAGGCTGGTAAAAGAAAGTGCTGCTCAGTTCTATATTATCAGCCGGTAAATAGAGAATACTGACATAAGAACTGTTCCTGATATCATTATGTATCACCGGTGGCTCCGTTATCTCTCTTTCATTTTCATACATCGCCAGGATAGCTGCGTAAAGTTTGATCTTTTTCGTAGCCGCAATTTTAAAACGTGGTCCTGTACCTGCCAGATAACGACGGCTGATCTGGGTGATAGCATTGCTTTGCAATTGTGTAAACACTTCCCAGCGCAACCAGTTATTCAGTTTATGATTATAACGGATATGTAAAAAGTCGTTGGAAATAAACTTCTGACCATCACTTTTCAGTAATATATAATTCCCCAAAAAAAGCCAGAGATCTTTTTTGGTTTTGTATTGCAGGTGTGCATCGATATTGGCGCTGAAGATCTGTTGTGTGTTTTTGGTCAATGCTACACCGGCTCCTGCCGTTCCCTGCCAGCCGGTGGTATCGGATTGCATACGGGCGGATTCTATGTTTACGATTTGAGAAAAGGAAGATGAATAAGAAATAAGGAACAGAGAAATAAATAATAAGAAAATAGGCCGCATTATAGTACGGCTCACTTTCTCATTCCTTATTGCTGATTTCTTATTTCTCATTTTCAAGCCTGTTCGCTTAATTCGAGCCATCGCAATTCTTTTTCATCGAGTTGCATCGTCACTTCACCAATACGCCGGGAAAGTTGTTGCAGTTCTTCAAAAGGAGCCGAACCACTATTCAGTTTGGTAGTAATTTCTTCTTTTTCTTTATTCAGATCGGCGATCTCTTTTTCAAGAATTTCAAATTCTCTTTTCTCTTTGAAAGAAAGTTTCTTTTTGACAGCGCCCGTTTGTTTTTCAGGGGCTGCTTCTTCTTTTGCCGGCAACTGGTTCATAATGGCCGGCATAGGGTCACCTTCTTTCATCGAGATCCTGTACTGTGTATAATTCCCGGGATAATCACGCACCACACCAGCGCCTTCAAAAACAAACAGGTGATCGACCAGTCTGTCCATAAAATAACGATCATGCGAAACGATCAGCAGGCAACCTGGAAATTCACTTAAAAAATTTTCCAGTACACTCAATGTCGGCAGGTCAAGATCATTCGTAGGCTCATCGAGGATCAGGAAATTCGGATTACGGAAAAGAATAGATAAAAGATGAAGTCTTCTCTTTTCTCCACCACTCAGTTTACTGATATAGGTATATTGTTTATCAGGATCGAATAAAAATAATTGTAAGAACTGTGCGGCACTCAAGGTGCCACCACTGGCCAATGGAAAATGCTCGGCAATATTTTTTACAAACTCGATGACCCGCATATCTTCCTTGATCACCAGCCCCTGTTGAGAATAATAACCGAAGATGACCGTGTCGCCAATATTTATTTTTCCACTGTCCGGTTTTTCGATCTGTTGTATGATATTGATAAAAGTCGATTTGCCCGCCCCGTTTTTTCCTACTACACCGATACGTTCACCTTTCGAAAACGTATAATCAAATCCTTTAAGAATAATATTATCGCCAAAACTCTTGTACACTTTTTTCATCTCCACTATCTTTCCACCCAGCCGGTTCATTTTCATTTGCAGTTCCAGCTTCTGGTCATCCATCTTTTGCTTCGCTCTTTTCTCTACTTCATAGAAATTATCCTGGCGGCTTTTCGATTTGGTTGTTCTCGCCTTCGGTTGCTTGCGCATCCATTCCAGTTCGCGGCGGTAAGTATTACGTGCTTTATCGATACTGGCCGTTTCGCTTTCGATCCGTGCCGCTTTCTTTTCTATATAATTTTCATAATTGCCTTTATGTACATATAAAGTACTGTTCTCCATTTCCCAGATCTCATCACAGACCGTATCGAGAAAATACCGGTCGTGGGTCACGAGCAGGAGGGTGACGTTTTCTTTATCTAAATAATGTTCCAGCCATTCCACCATTTCCACATCCAGGTGGTTGGTAGGCTCATCCATGATAAGCAATACGTGTTTATGTTCGAAGCCGATATCGATAAGTGTTTTGGCGAGTGCGATGCGTTTGCGTTGCCCACCGCTCAATGTGCGCACCGGTTGATTAAGCTGGTGAATATTCAGCTTGTCCAATACCTGTTTTACTTTAGCATCGAAATCCCAGGCATTCAGCTCATCCATTTTGATCAGGGAAGCGGTGAGTTTATCCATATCACTTTCTTCGCTTACCAATTCATATTCCTTGATGGCATTGATCAGGGGATGATTGTGGAAGAAAATATTATCCAGAACGGATTTGTCTTCATTAAACCGGGGTTCCTGTTCAAAAAGGATCACATCTACATCTTTATTGATCCAGACCTTTCCTTTATCGGCGGTTTCTTTACCGGCCAGTATATTGAGCAGGGTGGATTTTCCGGAACCATTCTTCGCGACCAGGGCGATCTTGTCGCCTTCTTCGATATGAAAAGTTATATTCTGAAAAAGAGGCTGTATCCCGTAACTCTTTGCGAGATTCTCAACTGAAACATAATGCATGCGGCAAAGATAATGTTCCGGGTGTTTATGTATGGGACTAGTTGGCAGTGTGTAATCAGCAATCGGACAGACATTTTATTGCCATGAGATGGGACTTGTTCGGGTCTTGTTCGGGGATAAAGCGCTCCGTGCGCTTTATCCCCGAACAAGACCCGAACGAAACCCTAATAAGTTCTATCGGACCGTTTTTAGTGGTGGATATATAAATTACTGGTTTTGAGACAGTAGCCAATCTGGTCGGGAAATAATGGCGTTTATGGCACACTTTTTTTACTACTTACCTAAATAAAAGTTATGAGTACCACACTTATTGAATTCATACAAAAGAAACTGGATTATCCTGCATTGGAAAAGGTAGATCCTGTGGATCATGAAGTAAAACATGGTGAACGCTCACCACGCGAAAAGCTCGCCCAGGCGGCTATTCCGGCGGTACTGGCGGGTATTTATAAGATCACGAGATCGGAAAATGGTCGTGAACGTATACTGTTTTATGATATCAGCAGCAATCGTCTCGAAGCTATTTTCGGCGACAAGAAACCCGAAGCTGTGGATAAAGTTGCACACTATGCGGGTATCGCAGGTGAAGAGGCTGAACAACACATGGAATCTATCGCGGCAGAAGCGATATTAGGGATCAATGAATCGGTAGCACATAATCCCACCCACCAGGCGATCATCGATTTTGTGAGCAGCCAGCGTCATTCCATCCTGGTATACCTGCCTGCTGCCATGCAGTTGGGAAGTTTGCTGGAAGATGATTCGCTGGATGACAGGACGAATAAAATGGAAGGACCTATTTCCAACCTCATGCATAGTATTGAAAATAATTTTTCAGGCGGCGGAGAACAGAAAGAGAAAAACTTCTGATCAGCTTTTGGTGAGAAAATAGATGCTTGTACAAAATGCCAGCACGATCAACAGGATGATCCATACTTTCCATTGATCCCATTGCTGAACTTGTTTTCTGTGCCGGATGATCCCGTCGATCTGATCGCGGAATTGTCCGGCACTGTCAATTTGGGAAAGCCGCTGACTAAAATCTGTTAATGAGTTAAAAGGTACTAATTGACTGTGTGTAAGCGAAAGCCGGATGATCTCTTCATTGATGGGCGTTTCGTTAAAAGCGATCAGCTTTTCAATATTTTCATTGGATAAAATATACACCCAGTATTCATACATCCCTTCTTTATCCATGCGATGAATATCCAGGGTATGTAAATACCGGTTGAGCTCCAGTAGTCGTTTTAATATACTTTCCGGCGTTACCAGTACTTCGGCTTTTTTCCGCCCCATGCTCTGTGCATACCAGCGCTGCTGGAGATAGAGATCTTTTTTACCGGGGTTTGTCAGTGTTTCATAGGCTTCTTTTATCTCGGCGAATCTGGCTGCTGCATACGGATCGTTTTCTTTTTTATCGGGGTGATAAAGATGCGCGAGCCGGCGGTAAGATTTTTTTATTTCATCAAAAGAAGCAGAAGGCTTCAGCTCAAGAATGCTATAGTAATCTTTAATATTCACAGGAGAAGTCAATTGGAAATTTGGGGATTTGGGAATTTCAAATCCCCAAATTTCCAAATCATGTTATCCCAGGTGTTTTTTAAAAAAATCCAATGTACGTTGCCAGGCGAGTTTGGCAGCCGCTTCATTATACCTGGCTGGTGAAGTGTCGTTATGAAACGCATGTTGCGCGCCTTCATACACATATAATTCATAAGTGACATTATTTTTCTTCAGGGCTTCTTCAAAAGCCGGTATACCTGCATTCACTCCCTGGTCAAGACCGCCATAATGGAGTTGCAGGGCTGCTTTTATCTTAGCCACATCGTCAGCGCCGGGTTGTCTTCCATAAAAAGCAACAGCTGCTTTTAACGAAGGCACATTGACCGCGAGATTATTTGCCATAGCGCCACCCCAGCAAAAGCCTACACATCCTGCCTTGCCATTATAATCTTTGCGGGTGGCGAGATAATCGAACGCGTTGATGAAATTCTTCAGGCTATCTGCCGGATTTAATTCGCTGAACCATTTCCTGGCTTCATCCTCATCGGCTGGTTTTTTCCCAAGCGCGGATAAAGCATTCGGGGCAATGGCGAGATAACCGGCATTGGCGGCTCTGCGGGTTACATCTTCAATATGTGCATTCAACCCGCGGTTTTCATGAATAACAACAACAGCAGGGTACTTTTTTTCTTCTTTGGGACGTGCCACATAAGCAGTCATGGGATTGGGAGCGCCCGGATAGTTGATGTATTCGGTAAAAAGGTCATCGGGCCGGGTAATGGCTGCGTGTGCATAATTACTTTCCAGCATGGGCAGTAATGTTAATGCCGCTGCAGTGCTTCCTGCCAGCATTGTAAGGCGTTTTAAGAACTCCTGGCGGGTAAGTGGTTTATGAGTGTACTCATCGTAGAGGTTAATAATCCGCTGATCCATGGCTTTAGATTTTAGTTCTTAAAGTTACGGCTGTTTATGTTAAAGAAATTGGCAAAAAATTTTCATAACACTTTGCACTCCGGCAGGCTGGTGCAACTTCCGGGCATAATAATAGCTCATATTTGTAATGAAAGTTCTTTGGGGAGTAGGAATCAAACAATTTAAAATACCTCAACCTGCTTTTTTAAATTTTTAACTTTTGAGGATTGAATTTTTTGAATCTCCTGAAGTCTTATCATTGATAACAATTAAATTTTTTCACATGAAGCGAATGTTGACTACAACCGCCCTGGCATTCACCTTAATGCTGGTAGCTTCTTTTAAAAATACAGCATCTGCACAGCCTGTCGGCGGAGTAGGTGTTGATATTTCTTATCAAACATTTTACGACGAACTGGATCCTTACGGCCGCTGGATGGATTATCCTGATTATGGGTATGTATGGATACCGGATGCCGGTCCTGATTTCCGTCCCTACAGTACCAATGGTCATTGGGTTTGGTCCGATGAGTATGAGTGGATGTGGGTTTCGGATTATAACTGGGGTTGGGCGCCGTTTCACTATGGCCGCTGGCTCGAAGATCCGGATTACGGATGGATCTGGGTGCCCGGTTATGAATGGTCACCAGCCTGGGTCGCCTGGCGTGATGGGGGTGATTATTATGGATGGGCCCCGTTAAGACCTGGTATCAGTATTAATATCGGTTTTTCATTGGGTGGATATAATCCCCCGGTTGATTACTGGTGTTTTGCACCCCGCCGTTATATTACTTCACCACGTATCTATGATTATTGCGTACCGCGCCGGAACAATGTGACGATCATCAATAACACAACGATCATCAACAACTATAACTATAACCGGAATGTATTCAGAACCGGTCCCGGCAGACGGGATGCAGAAAGATATGCAGGACGTATCCATTCAGTCCGTTTCCGTGATGCAGACAGACCTGGCCGTACCGGATTTGGTCGTAATGAAGTATCGATGTATCGTCCGCGTGTACAACATGATAATAACAGGAGTTTCGCTCCCCGTAAATTCGAACGTGTAGAAAGAAACAATGGAAACGCCGGTGGTGGCCGTGGAAATAACCTGCCACAACCACGTAACCGTGATGACAGGGGATTTGGACAACGGAACAATACCGACCGTCAGCCTGGTAATAACAATGGTGTAGCAGATCGCCGCCGGTTTGATCGTAACAATGATAACACTTCCAACAGGCCTGAACGCAGGAATATCTTCAACGGAAACGATAACCGCAACAGCGATGGTGCAGGAAGAGAAAGAAACAGGTCGATGGAGAGAAGGCAAACAGCGGAGCAGCCGGCCAATCCCGGTACCGGTGCAAGACCGCAACGCCGTGACATCTTCAACAGGAACAACGACAATACTAACAGGAGTAATGAAATAAGAGAGAGAAGACAAATGCAGGCGCCTTCCAATCCGGGTAATCAACCAAGGCAGGAGCGTCGCGATATCTTCAACCGGGGAGGTGGTAATAATTCAACTCCTCAGCGGCAATCCGCTCCGCGGATGGAGCAACCGCGACAACAGCAGCCACAGCAACAACCCCGTCAGTTTGAAAGACGCAGTGATAACAATGGGGGTGGTGCTGGCAACAGGGGTGGTGACAATGGTGGAGGTCACGGCAGAAGAGGCCGTTAATATATTTCCTCTATGAAACTAGATATCAAAGGTCCTGCTGAATCGCAGGACCTTTTTTGTGTTTCCATCAGTTGTCACCTGCTCAGCGGGGTCGCTTCGCAGACCCCGCTGGGACACACTTCTTTGGTTCGCTTTACAGAACCGGCTGGGATGCATTTTTGGGGTCACCTTGCAGACCCGCTGGGATGAGCGGGTCCCATCAGGGTCTGCGCAGCAACCCTGATGCATCAGTTTGTTCTTGTATTGTTTCTATCAGTTGTCACCTGCTCAGCGGGGTCGCTTCGCAGACCCCGCTGGGATGCATTTTTTGGGGTCACTTTTGTAGACCCGCTGGGATGAGCGGGTCCCATCAGGGTCTGCGCAGCAACCCTGATGCATCAGTTTGTTCTTGTATTGTTTCTATCAGTTGTCACCTGCCCAGCGGGTCGCTTCGCAGACCCCGCTGGGACACACTTCTTTGGTTCGCTTGCAGACCCCGCTGGGATGAGCGGGTCCCATCAGGGTCTGCGCAGCAACCCTGATGTATGAGTTTGTCCTTGTATTGTTTCTATCAGGTGTCACCTGCTCAGCGGGGTCACCTTGCAGAACCCGTTGGTGCGACAGTCCTTATGCTCCATTGATTTTCTTACATCTTTATATTATCTTGAGGGTGTTCTGCGCCAATATCCTGATTTAAGCCATTCCTATGATCAAAAAAATAATTTTACTCCTGCTGATTTGTGCCAATAGCTCTCTTCATGCACAAGTGATCACGGTCAATGATTTTGTAGCGCTGGCAACTATGTCCGATAAAAAGATCGGGAGCTACCTGGCAAAAATGAATTTTGTAAAACTTGCACGTAGTCTCGATGATGGGACCATTGTCAACGAATATTTTTATAACGATAAGAAAAAACAACCGCTGTCACAGGATTCAACCATCCGTTTTTTATCCGGTTCCCGGAAAGAAAAGGAAAGCGCGGTCAATTACCAGACTTCTTCTTACGAGGAATCGATGGCGATCCTCAAAGATTTTCGCCTAGCAGGATTTACCAGCGGAAAAACAAGCGATACTTCCGCCAAAGCAGATACGCTCTTGCCTGTTTTTGACAGTACTACTTTTCTCCAGAAAGAAGATATGACTGTAAGAACAAGAGAGGAAATAAAAGATGAAGTGAAAATGTATACGATCGTCCTGCAAAAGAAACCGATCCCGACCGGTTCATCGGTACGGTTTGCAGAAGACCTGCTTTCATTCGATTCACATGAAAGACTGGTGGCCTTGTTTGGCAGCGCCAATGTAAAAAAGGATACGTATTATTTCACAGAACAGGATACCAGTCATTGTTCCGTGATCTTTCCCAATACCAACCGGCAGGCTATTTTTCTCTGGGATGACCAGGTCAATTACAGTACGCTCTCCTTTGTAATGATAGGCGGAAGCCTGAAACCCGATCAGGGAAATGATAGTTACAATCATGCCGTCTCACTGAACGTGTGGAGAAGCAATACCGGATTATATACAGGTATGCGTTTGCAGGAGATCATAACGTTGAACGATGGTGATTTTAGTTTCTATGGCCCCGGTTCAGAGTTTGCTTATATGGCCGTTCCCGAAAAAAAGGGAAATATAGATTTCAAACAAACAGGGCTGACCCTCGGCTGTTTTAATTGCAGCGGTTCCCCATTAATGAAGAAAGAAAAAATAAGTGCGCAGAATGCACTGGACAATGGGCTGCAACTTTATATTACTTCGTTGCTGCTGATGCCGTAGTAAGTGTTAGATGCCAGGTTTTAGGTGTTAGTGAAAGTAGTAATACAATTTTATAGTTTAAAATTCATGAATGGTAAGTGACAAATCTTACAAAATGACTGCTCACTTCTAAAACCTAAAATCTAAAACCTGACATTCCTTTATTTCCTCGATTTAAATACTACAAAGAGTATCAGGGCTACTACCAGACCTACCAGGAAGAAGGCCCACCACATACCGGCTTTAAAGATCGTTTCTACTGCACCGCAGCTGCTGAGGAACATAAGATTCAGGTAAAGAAAGAAAATAAAAAAAGGATATTTCTTCATACAGTAATGATTTGCGTTAGTGACATTTCCATACTAAAGTCAAGTTTCATACCATGCGCAAAACATCACTGATTATTGCCGGAAAAGCTGAATTGTGCTGAATGTTTTCCCCATTTTTTAATTCCGGAACTCCTGGCTGATCATCAAACCGTAATAACCTCCATCCAAATGCCAATACCCAAACGGCCAAATGCAGGATTCAGGATATTAGCGCGGTGACCCGGAGAATTCATCAGGTTGGTATGCGCTATTTCCAATGTTTGAGCCAGCGCCAGGTTTTCACCGGCCGAACGGAACTGTACATGTGCGGCCCGCATCCTGTCGAACGGATCTTTTCCTTCGAGGTTTACATGGGCGAAATAACCTTTGACAAACATATCCTGCGAATGCGCCCTGGCTACTTTGGTCAGTTCAGGGTCGGGTTGCAAGGCGTTTAATCCATTTTTGATCCGTTCTTCGTTTACCAGTTCCAGCATTTTCGCTTCGAGAAAAGGACGCACTTCTGCTTTATCATAGGTAAATGAAAGCTCTACTTTTTCATGCGATCCGGGGTGCACTGTCAAACTATTCATCGTTTGCCTTACGGCCTGGTCAAATACAGGCGCCAGCTTCCGGTTGGTCCATTCGGCCTGCATTGCCAGTGGGCCCGCGAGACGGCTATCCCTGGTTTCTTCATTGATCCTGTCATTCATCGGCAGTGAAAGCAGGAGAGCAGAAATGATAATGGCTGTGATCAATCCGTTTATAGCACCGGGAATAATCCCCAGGAATTTATTGACCGTAGAATGATCCGCATGTTCCGGCACAGCTTTCACAAAATAACGAAGCAATAACCCGGTCAACAGGCGAAAGATCACCAGCGTAAGAATAAAAGCAACCGGTAGCAGCCATGCATCGAGATCGGAGATCCTGGCCAAGCCTTTGGCTGTATATGGATAAAATGTATAGGCCAATACAAAACTACCTATCCAACTCAGCAACCCCAGCGATCCACGGATAAAACCTTTGTACCAACCCGCTATCAGCGACACGAGAAAGATGGCGATCAAAAAAAAATCTACCCAATTCATATTCATTATGTATTACAGTGTGAGAGATATTTTGCAAATAATATGCCCTGTTATAAAGTCTGCATGGAGGTAGCAGGAGATTCATTATAAAGGGTTGTTAACTATTAAATCCTGAATTCCTGACCACTCACCACAAGGCATTCACCATTCACCCAATAATGACAGGCCGGCTTTTTACCAGTTATTATCTTTCTTATTAAAGTATTTATCATGCGATATATTATCCTCACCTGCTTTTTTATATTTTCTTTTTCATTTGTTCGTTCGCAGTCGCTCTATATGCCACGTGATGTCAAACAGGCGTATAAAAGCGGCTCCAGGTCACTGACAGGAATGCCGGGCAAAAACTACTGGCAGAACCATGGCCGTTACGATATCACGGTGAATGCCATGCCACCGGATCGCACAGTGAAAGGAACGGAAACGATCACTTATTTTAATAATAGCCCGGATACACTGCATACAATGATCATGCGCCTGTTTCTCAATATTCATAAACCCGGCGCTCCCCGTGAAGATCCGGCTGCACCCGGTTACCTGACCTCGGGCACACATATCGATGCGGTGACCATCAATGGGCAGAAAAGGAGATGGCAGGATAATCCGAACCTGTTTACCTGGCAGCCGTTGCGTTTACTTTCTTCCTTATTACCGGGCGATTCGGTACGGTTGAGCTTTGACTGGCATTACGAAATCTCCCTGCAAAGCAATCGCGAAGGCATGATCGATTCCACAACTTATTTCCTGGCTTATTTCTATCCCCGGGTAGCTGTGTATGACGATTATAATGGATGGGATGTAATGAACTTTGTAGATAGCAAAGAGTTCTACAGCGACTTCAATGATTATACAGTAACGGTTAATGTGCCTAAGAATTATATTGTATGGGGCACCGGCACGTTGCAGCAACCGGAAAAATTATTACAACCTGCTGTTTTAAAAAGATACACCGAATCGCTAAAGTCTGATGATGTCATCCGTATTGTAACAAAAGATGATCTGAAAGCAAAAAATGTAACGACACAAAATGAAGTTAACAGCTGGCAGTTCAGAGCCACGAATATTCCTGATATGACTTTTGGCCTCAGCGATCATTTTGTATGGGATGGCAGCAGTGTAATAGTGGATGATGCAACCAAAAGAAGAGCCAGTGCACAGGCTGCCTATAATGACACGGCAGCTGATTATCACAGTATAGCGGGCTATGCGCGTCATTCGCTCGACTGGTTATCCCATAACTGGCCTGGTATACCTTATCCCTATGAAAAAACAACCGTGTTCCAGGGATATGCCGGTATGGAATATCCCATGATGGTCAATGATGAAACTTACCAGGATACAAACTTCTCCCGGTTTGTAGCCGAGCATGAGATTGCACATACCTATATGCCCTTCTATATGGGCATCAATGAGAGCCGTTATGGTTTTATGGATGAAGGATGGGCCACTACATTTGAATTATTGATCGGGTATGATGATTTGGGTAAAGAAAAAGCCGAAGAATTTTATAAACGTTTCCGTGTATCGAACTGGGCTGAAGATGCTTCGCAGGGACAGGATGTGCCGATCATTACACCTGTCAATAATGTAAGCGGATCGGCATGGGGAAATAATGAATACGGCAAAGCATCCCTCGGTTACCTGGCTATCAAAGATTACCTGGGAGATGCACTGTTCAAAAAATGTTTACATACATACATGGATCGCTGGAACGGAAAACACCCGCTTCCCTGGGATTTCTTTTATACATTCAATAATGCAGCAGGAAAGAACATGGATTGGTTCTGGAACAATTGGTTCTTTACCACTAACTATATCGATCTTGCATTAAAAAGTTCTGCGAAAACAACGGGCGGTTATAATGTAAGTGTTGAAAATATCGGGGGTATGGCTGCGCCATTTGATGTAGTGGTTATGTATAAAGATGGAACCACGGGAAAATTTCACCAGACACCGGCAGTATGGGAAAAGAATCAAAAACAGATTACGGTAAAGATCGCTACTGTCAAACAGGTGCAATCGATCCATCTTGACGGAGGCATTTTTATGGATGCAGACGAAAGCAATAACACAACAAAACTGAAAGCATTCTGAAATGAATAAGTTAAACGGGCAGGTACAGGCAAAGATGAATGATTCATCGTTGTTTGTATTTGTCCGTTTACTTTCAGCGAAAGCTTTTTGATTGTTTGGACTGGGAGCGGTTCTTATTATTGGGGGAAAGACTTTTATATTGATACATGATCTTGTCTTCATCGGTATCCAGCACATCGGGGATCATATCTTCCTGGGAGGAATCGAATTTACGGGTAGTAACCTGGCGATAGCCGGGTATGTAGATGCCGGAAAGTTTTTTTTCGAGGGATTTCATAAACAAATGATTTAGTTGATTTATATTTTGGTTAAACATAAAGTATGCCTTTTAGATACGTTCAGGGGAAGTGGGTAGATTGAAAACGGTAAATGTGAATATTTAAGGGTGTAACCTGTCGCAAACACGGTCGTTAGCGGGTATTCGTACACTTTAGTAGTACAAAACTGTGGAATGTTCTCCACGAAAGCCGGGGCAGGGAATAAGCGTTTTTTCGTATAAATCAGAAACCGATTCCCCGGTTCCTGATTTCAAAATGCCTACATACCCGGCAGTTTTATTCCTGCATTTTTGAGATCGGTAATTATACGTTCATTCAGCGTCATCATCAGGTCGTAATAACCGTGGGCATTCACCCATACATTTACCATGATCGTATACCGGTCTGCTTCCAGTTTATTTACACCGATACGGGCCACCGGTTCAGGTAATACATCCTTGGCAGATTGTATGGAATCGTGCAATATTTTTTTCACCGCTTCTATATCTTTTCCATAATCAAACTTCATTTCGATATCCAGTCTTCGTTTGCCTTCACGGCTTAAATTGATCACTACGTTATTGGATAATTGCCCGTTGGGAATAATGATCGTCTTATTATCAAAAGTGAGTACGGTGGTATAGAATAACTGGATAGAAGTAACAGTGCCTTCCTGGCTCTGCGTATTAATATTATCTCCTACACGGTAAGGTTTCAATACGAGGATAAGAATGCCACTGACAAAATTTTGCAATGTACCCGATAAAGCCAGGCCTGCCGCCACACTGAAACCCGCCACGATAGCAGTGAAGAAAGTCAGCTCGATGCCGGCTACCTGCATCACCAATAAGATCAGCAGGATCTGTAAAGTCAGCGCAATAAGGTTTTGTAAAAAATAACGGAGCGAAGGATTGAAATTATGCCCGGTAAATTTTTTTTTCAGGAACCGGTTGAAGATGCGGATCAGCCATAAGCCTGCGATCAATATAAAAACAGCCAGCAATATGCGGGGACCGTAACTGAATAGCCAATTTTGGGCTTTTGCAAGAAAATCATTCCAGTTCCATTTCATGCTATCATACAATGGAAAATTGTGCCGAATAAGAAATAAGGAACAAAAAATAAGGAATGAGAAAGTACCAGTACTAAGGCTGTAATTTTCTCATTCCTTATTTTTTGTTCCTTATTCTCATTTCTCACGCTTCCGCTTCCATATAACTCTCTACCGGCTCACAGGTGCAAATAAGATTCCTGTCGCCATAAGTGTTATTTACTCTTGCAACAGAAGGCCAGAATTTATTCAGCGTAACATAGTACAAAGGAAACGCCGCCTGTTCACGGCTATAGGCATGCTCCCATTTGGAATTGATAACGGCCTGTTGTGTATGCGGTGCGTGTTTCAGCGGGTTATCTTTTTTATCTGCTTTGCCTTCTTCGATGGCTCTGATCTCTTCCCGGATGCTCAGCATGGCATCACAGAAACGATCCAGTTCGCCTTTGTCTTCGCTTTCCGTTGGTTCGATCATGATCGTACCCGGTACCGGGAAGCTCATCGTAGGCGCATGAAAACCGTAATCGATCAACCGCTTGGCTACATCTTCTGCTTCTATATCAGCCGATTTTTTGAATGGGCGCAGGTCAACGATGAATTCGTGCGCACACTGACCATTGTGATTGGTATATAGAATATCATACTGACCATCCAGTCTTGCCCTCATATAGTTTGCATTCAGGATCGCGTATTCTGTTGCTGTTTTCACACCTTCATTGCCCAGCATCCTGATATAACCATAGCTGATCAACAAAATGCTTGCGCTTCCGTAAGGTGCAGCGCTTACTGCTCCTTTGCCTGTTGTTCCCTGTCCATTGACAAGAGATACGTGTCCCGGTAAATGCGGGGCCAGGTGTTTTTTAACGCAGATAGGTCCCATGCCCGGGCCACCACCACCATGAGGAATGGCAAATGTTTTATGAAGATTCAGGTGACAAACATCGGCGCCGATCAATCCCGGCGCTGTCAATCCTACCTGTGCATTCATATTCGCTCCATCCATATATACCTGTCCGCCATGCTGGTGAATGATCGCGGTGATCTCTTTCACTGTTTCTTCATATACACCATAGGTGCTGGGGTAGGTGATCATGATACCGGAAAGATTAGCGGCATGCTGTGCAGCTTTGGCTTTCAAATCTTCGATATCGATATATCCATTCTCCAGTGCTTTCACCACTACCACTTTCATTCCTGCCATGACAGCAGAAGCGGGATTGGTACCATGTGCAGAAATAGGTATCAGCATCACATTGCGGTGATGATCGCCGTTTGCTTCATGGTATGCTTTGATGGTCAGCAATCCTGAATATTCGCCCTGTGCACCGCTGTTGGGTTGAAGACTACAGGCATCGAAGGCAGTGATCTCGCATAAATAATCCGATAATTGTTTTACTATATACTGATAGCCGCCAGCCTGCTCCATCGGTGCAAACGGGTGTATCTTGCTCCAATGCGACCAGCTCAGCGGGATCATCTCTGAAGCTGCATTCAGTTTCATCGTGCAACTTCCGAGCGAGATCATCGATGTATTCAGGGAAAGATCTTTATTCTCCAGCGATTTGATATAACGCATCATCTGGCTCTCGCTGCGGTGCGTATTGAAAACAGTATGTGTAAGAAAAGAAGAAGTTCTTGTCAGCCCTGCCGGTATATGGTGCCATTCCGCATCATGCGGTATCTGGAACGATACAGGATCGGTATCATTTTCAAAACAATTGATCAGGTCATACAGATCGGTGGGGGAAGTCGCTTCGTCCAGCGAAATACCGATATGTTTCGTATCGATATAACGCAGGTTGATCTGTTGTCTTTCTGCTTTGGCTTTAACAGGAGCGATATCTTTTACTTTAACCACGATCGTATCGAAGAAATCATCCGATACCAGTTCAAAATCTCTTTCCTCCAATGCTTCCGCTACGGTTTGTGTCAGCAGCGCTACGCGTTGCGCGATCTTTTTCAATCCCTGCGGGCCATGGAACACGGCATACATCGCCGCCATATTTGCCAGTAACGCCTGTGCCGTACAGATATTCGAAGTTGCTTTTTCTCTTTTAATGTGCTGTTCTCTTGTTTGCAATGCCATCCGCAGCGCCCTGTTATTACTGGCATCGATACTGATACCGATAATACGACCGGGGATATTGCGTTTGAAATCATCTTTTGCAGCAAAGAAAGCGGCATGCGGACCGCCATAACCCAATGGTACGCCAAAACGCTGGGCCGAACCTACGGCACAATCAGCGCCGAGTTCACCGGGAGGAGTTAATAATGTCAGCGCCAGCAGATCGGTTGCCATGACTACATAAGCACCGGCTGCATGAACCTTATTGATCAATTCACGATAGTCGGCAATATGGCCTTTATCGTTCGGGTATTGAACAATGGCTCCGAAGAAACCTGCATCTATAGCAGCGGTTTTATAATCACCATATACCAGTTCAATGCCTATCGGTTGCGCGCGGGTAGCGAGTACATCTTTGGTTTGCGGGAAAATCTCATTATCGACAAAAAACTTAGGACGATCGATATGATCCTGTTTATTCAGCGTATTGAAAAACATCGTCATGGCTTCTGCTGCAGCGGTGGCTTCATCGAGTAAGGAGGCATTGCTGATCGGAAGCGCTGTCAGGTCGCTCACCATAGTCTGGAAATTCAACAGGCTTTCGAGGCGACCCTGGGAAATTTCAGCCTGGTAAGGTGTGTACTGTGTATACCAGCCTGGATTTTCAAATACATTTCGCAGGATCACTGAAGGAACGATGGTATCATAATAGCCCTGGCCGATATAAGTTTTGAATGGTTTATTTAACAGGGAAACTTCTTTGATATGCTGCAGGTATTCATGTTCGCTCATAGCAGCGGGTATCCGCAGTGAATGATCCATACGGATCGAAGGAGGAACGGTCTGGCTGACCAGTTCTTCTACCGAAGCTGACCCGATGGTCTTCAGCATTTTTTGGGTATCATGTTCATCAGGGCCAATGTGACGGGGTATAAACTCGTTGGATTGCTGTTCAAAAAGATTCATAAACTCTCCTCAACTCCCTATCCGGGAATTCTGTTTTTATGATGATTGTGATTGATTTTTTGCCCTAAGAAGCGGGCTAAAGCCGGGCAAAGTTACGTCGCCGTAATGAGAAAATAATCTTGTCCGGGATCAAGGTAGATAAGAGGGGGATAAAAAATGTAAAATGTAAAATTCAAAATGTAAAACGAATGAGCCCTCAAAGGCTATGTTTTGCCGTAATTATGGTGGAAAATTGGGATTTCCGGCTTTTACATTCTACATTCTACATTTTACATTTTGCATTTTATATTTCTTTCTCCGCCTCCTCCTTTCTCAACTCCTCCGACGTCATCCTGCTTCCATCATGGCTCCAGCCGGGCGGACCGAACAGGTACATCCATTTTTGTTTAAAGGAAAGACCCTTTTGACGCAGGTCCTTCCACATACTGGTCCATTCATGGAAAACAATGGTGATGGCCGTCTCATTTTCGAGGGGCTTGGTCAATCCGTAACGGATGGGCTGGTATTTTTCTGTGGGCAGTTCCGGCTGGAAAGTGCCGAATAACTTATCCCAGATGATCAGGAGCATACCCATGTTCTTGTCCAGGTATTTGGGATTCGAACCATGGTGCACCCGGTGATGCGAGGGAGTAACAAGGACATACTCCAGCCAGCCAAGTTTGCCGATCTTTTCCGTGTGTACGAGAATGCCCCAGATCTGGGTAAGCGAATAGATGAATGCAATATCGAGTGGATTGAAACCGCAAAGCGCCAGGGGTATAAAATAGACAAACCGGTACAGCGGTTCCATGACCGAGGAGCGGAACCCGACCGTCAGGTTGAATTTGGAGGAAGAATGATGGGTGACATGGGTGGCCCAGAACAGCCGGCATACATGATCGACCCGGTGAAGCCAGTAGTACATGAAATCTTCAAATACGATCAATACGCTCCAGTAAATCCAGGGATTGGCCAACGGGCCGATGATGCGGTGGTCAAAAAAGAATGTCAGCATCAACCCGATATAAATAGCGCGGAACAGCAGGTCGATGATCGCATTCAGGATCATCAGGTAAATATTCTGTACCGTATCCCTGACCGTATAACTTTCCTGCTTGTGCAGGTTGCTCAGCAATATTTCGATCCCGATCACAATAACGTAGAGCGGAGTGGAAGCGAGGTAAAGTAATTGTTCACGGTAGGAGTTCATGGATGGTAAAATTAATATACTGCGATGAAAAGAGAACGGGAAACAAAGCGGAGCGGGCCTGTCTTTCGCTATGACACCGGGGAATTGACTTACTTTGCAGTAATGAACAAGGACATTCTTACCAACTGGCAAAAGAAATCGGGGGAGCGGCAAAAGATATATAAACAATATTTACAAAGGGCCGGCAAGAACACCGTGCTGAAGCAGTTGCCGGAGTTGCATGAAGAAGCCTTTGAAAAGATCGATTGCCTGCAATGCGCTAATTGCTGTAAGAATTATTCTCCCCGGTTCAAGACACCGGATGTCAAACGCATCAGCAAATACCTGAAAATGCGGGAAAGCGATTTTATCGATAAATACCTGAAAGTGGACGAGGAAGGTGATTTTGTGGTGAAGAGCCTGCCCTGCCCTTTTCTGGGAAGCGATAATTATTGCAGTATCTATGATCAGCGTCCTTCCGATTGTCAACGGTTTCCTTACACCGATGAAGATGTTTTTATCAAACGTCAAACCCTTACATTAAAGAATACTACATTTTGCCCGATCACCTATTTTGTTATAGAGAAATTGATCATGGCGGAGAAAGGAGGGTAAATTCCTGGTTATCTTTTTTTACTACATAGGGTCATGGGAACATAGCATAGAAAGTACATAGGCTTTTTATTACGGGGATTCCTATGGGTAAAGGCTTTTAATCATGTTGATCCTGGCCTCATCCATGTATAATACATAGTTGATTGATATTTAATCTATAGCAAAGCAAATATTCGCTATGAAATACTGAAGGGGTTGTAGATCAGTAAGTTAATACTTAAATTTCCGCAGTTTAGGCGCTTTCAACCAGGTAACAATAACAACGATCAGTGTCATCGTTCCTCCGAAAATGACGGAAGGAGCGGTACCGAATATTCTTGAGGTGAACCCGCTTTCAAACATGCCCAGTTCATTGGAAGAATTGATGAACATCGAATTCACGGAGGAAACCCTTCCTCTCATTTCATCCGGTGTAGTCAATTGCAGAACGGTTCCGCGTACCAATACACTGATCCCATCCAGCATACCGGCGATCAATAAAGAAACAAAGGATATCCAGTAAATTTTCGATATACCGAAGATGATGATGAAGGCCCCGAAGCCAGCCACGGCAAACAGGAGTTTATACCCTTGTTTTTGCCGCATCGGGAACAGGGTCAGTGTAACGATCATCAGAACGGAACCGATATCGATCGCTGCATTCAGCCAGCCAAACCCGATAGGTCCTACTTTTAAAATCGTATCGGCAAATTCAGGGATCAACGCCTGTGCGCCGCCGAATAAGACGGCAAAAAGATCGAGTGAAATAGCACCCAGCAGGATCTTATTCTTAAAAACATAACTCAATCCTTCTTTCACACTTTCCCAGGTACCGCGACCGGCTGCGTTTTTCAGTAAAGCCGGTTTTGGTTTTACTCCTGCCAGCAGGAAGATCGAAATGATCACATAGCCGAGTATGACATAAAGGGTGGTATTCACACCAAACCAGGCAATAAAGAAACCGGCGGTGGCATGTCCGAATATCGAGGCGATCAGCCAGCTCGAAGAACTGATATTGGCAGCAAAAGGAAGCATCTGCCTGGGCACCAGTTGAGCAATGATCGCATGAGTAGTGGGCCCGGTGAAAGCGCGGAGCAAGCCGGTCAGGAAAATGATGAAATAAAACATCCATTCCAGTCCTTTGGTAGTAAAATGTTCGCTGATGCCTGCCGATGTGATCAGTATCAAACCTCCGACACAAACGGCATAGCCGATCACGCCGCGAAGCAGTAATGTTCTTTTATCCGATTTATCAATGACGTGGCCGGCGTATAAGGCAAGAGAAAAAACAGGGATGAACTCGGCAAGACCCACCATGCCGATAGCAAAAGAGCTCTTGGTGAGTTGAAACAGTTTATAACCTACTACGGTCGCTACCATGCGAAGCGCCATAATATAGATCACGCGGAAACTAATGTATTGTCTGAATTCTTTTTCCCGGAAAGGAGCGAGTGATTCCAGCCTCGAAACAGATCCTGCCATAATATGCTTGTGTGCGGCAAAGATAATGGAATGGTCAATAGTGAATGGTGAGTGAGTGAATGGTGAATGGTCAATAGTCAATGAGACCGGTCTGCCAATCAAATCACTGTTGCCCGGATATTCACCATTGACTATTCACGATTCACTATTGACCATTCACCACTCCCCATTCCACTAAGGCAGGTTCAGGTAATGCTGTCCTTCATCATAATCGTTGTCGAGGGCTTTGATAACGGTTTGCAGGTGCTTTTCATTGCCCAGGAAATCGGCATTGGAGACATCGATGAAAAGCGTTTTGATATTATGTTGTTTGATATAATGCGTATAAGTTTCCTGGATATTGAACAGGTAACCGTCCGGAATCTGTTGTTCGTAGGAACGGTTCCTTTTTTTGATGTTTGCCTGTAATTTGTTGATCGGTGCATGGAGATAGATCAGCAGGTCGGGTTGCACCAGTTGCTGGTGAATGATATCAAACAGGCGCTGGTACAAACGAAACTCATCGTCCGGCAATGTTACTTTGGCAAACAAAAGGCATTTGGTAAAAAGATAGTCGGAGATGGTGGTGGTCTGGAACATATCTTTCTGCTGCAATAATTCTTTCAGTTGTTTGAAACGTTCGGCCATGAAGAATAATTCCAGTGGGAATGCATACTGGCCGGGATTCTCATAAAACTTAGGCAGGAATGGATTGTCGGCAAACTGCTCCAGGATCAGGCGGGCATTATAATGTTTGGATAACAGGTTGGCCAATGTCGTTTTTCCCGCACCAATATTTCCTTCTATGGTAATAAACTGGTATTTCATTATTCAGGCGCAAAATAAATGAAATGGGTCTTGAAAGAAGAAGGACGGAAATATTGTGGATAAAGTCTGGAGGGGTGAATGGTGAATAGTCAATAGTGAATAGTCAATGGTCAATAAGACCGGTCTGCCAGATAAAATCACCACTATAGGGTTCGCTATTCACCATTGACTATTGACCATTCACCATTCACCCACCTTCCTCACTTCCGAATCGTCCTTGCATTCTTTTAATAACTGGTCAATGGTTTTGTGTAATAAAGGATGCAATGTATGGCCGGCTATTTCGGCCAGCGGTGTTAAAGCAAAGCGCCGGTTTTGCAATTCAGGATGTGGTATGATCAATGATGGTGTTTGAATAATAGTATCAGTATAGAGGAGGATATCGATATCCAGTGTACGGGGTCCGTATTTTTCTTCACGGATACGTCCATGCATTTTTTCGATCCGTAAAATGTGTTGCAGCAATTCTGCAGGTTCCAGTGTGGTTACAATTTCAAGCGCCTGGTTCAAAAAAGAGGGCTGGTCCCGCTTACCCCAGGCCGCCGTTTCATATAAATGAGACATCGCCGTGATCAGGCCACATTGTTGCACAATTTCGATACGGGCCTTTGCCAGCGTTGTTTCCGGCTTGCCGATATTACCACCTGTCAGTAAATATGCTTTGTTCATAATGCTTCGGGGACGGGGGCAGTTAAATATGATTATTTTTGATATTCATCAAAGGTCTGCTATATGCGCAATTTCTTTAAGATATTCTTTGCTTCGCTTTTATCATTGATCGTTTTTACGCTGATCGTTTTCTTTTTCTTTATCGGTTATATCGGGGGAAAGTTATCTAAAAATCTGCCACATATATCAGCCAATTCCGTATTGGTGCTCGACCTGGGTCAGCATTATGCCGAACAGGAAGAGAATAATCCGTTCACCATTTTGTCCGGCGAGGACAATGTACCGGGTCTGTATGATGTGATCCGGCTTTTGCAAAGAGCGAAGACAGATAAGGATATCGCCGGCGTGTATATCATCGCCAATAATAATCCCAATGGATTTGCTTCGAGTGATGAGATCAGGAATGCACTGAAGGATTTTAAAACAAGTGGAAAGTTTGTACTGGCGCATGGCGATGTGATCTCACAAAAAGCCTATAGCATTGCCAGTGTCGCCGATTCTGTCTATGCCAGCCCGCAGGGATACCTGGAATGGAATGGATACAGCGTTACCTATGCATTTTTAAAAGGAACCCTTGATAAACTGGGGATACAACCGCAGATCTTTTATGCCGGTAAATTCAAAAGTGCTACCGAACCCCTCCGCGTTGAAAAGATGACACCCGAAAATCAATTACAGACTTCCGTATGGCTGAATGATCTCTATGATTATTTCCTGGTCCAAACAGCAGAAACGCGTCATGTCGATACGGCTACACTTCATCAATTGGCCAATGAAGGCGCTATACAAACCACAGCCGATGCCGTAAAGTATAAATTGCTCGATGCAGCCAGGTATGATGATGAAGTAAAAGACGCGATCAAGAAAAGATTGGGTATCGATAAATATGATAAAACAAATTTTGTCACGATCAATACCTATAACCAGGCCAATAAATTCCAGGGCCTGAGTGGTGCTGGTGAAAAGATCGCATTGATCTATGCAGAAGGAGATATTATCGACGGACAGGGCGATAAAGGATCGATCGGTGATATCACTTATCGCAACCTGATCCGCAAGGCGCGTCTTGATAAATCCATTAAAGCGATCGTATTCCGGATCAATTCGGGGGGCGGTAGTTCCATGGCCAGTGAAAATATCTGGCGCGAACTGGAAATAGCAAAAAAAGATAAACCGGTAGTCGTGAGTTTTGGCGATGTGGCTGCTTCGGGTGGCTATTATGTTTCCTGTGCAGCCGATAGTATATTTTGTGAGCCGGTCACTATTACCGGTTCCATCGGTGTATTTGGCATTGTTCCAAACATGGAATCGTTTTTCAAAGACAAGCTCGGCGTTACATTCGATGGTGTGAAAACAGCTACCTATGGCGATATGGGAAATATCTATCGCCCGATGAATGACAATGAAAAAAGAATGATGCAGGCAACGATTGAACTCATTTACACACAATTCAAACAACGCGTAGCCGATGGGCGAAAAAAAGATACTGCCTATATCGATAGCATAGCGCAAGGCCGGGTATGGACAGGTATGCGGGCTAAAGAGATTGGTTTGGTAGACAGGTTTGGCGGTATCACGGAAGCGATAAAAGCAGCGGCTTCCCTCGCAAAGCTGAAAGACTTCCAGGTAAAGGAATATCCCGATCAATCGAACTTTTTCGATGAATGGTTCAAAAAGGCGGAACCGGTCAGTTTTGCCAAAAAACTGGAAACAGAAATGGGTACAGAAAATTATAAGCTCTACCTGGAAATAAAGCGCATCCGCGAAATGACGAATACGGTGCAGGCGCGGTTGCCGTTTACATTTTTTATACATTAACGGGTTGTAAATGATCAATGATGAATTATGAGTTATGAATCGCTGTCATATTCATAATTCATAATTCATAATTTCTTTCAATACCTTCGGGGCCATCAATTTTTTTGAATGGGAAAACCTTACAGCCAGTCACAGGCGCTATGGGCGATCACCCGCGCCAGTTTCAAGGCAATTTTTGCGCAACCGACTGCCATCGTATTCAGTTTATTGTTTCCTATCATCTTCATTCTCATTTTTGGTGCATTTGGCGACAGGGGTGCACCGGTTTACCGTGTAGCGGTTCAAAAAGGCAGCGATACCAGTAATATTTTTTACGACGGATTGAAAAAAGATATGCTGATCCGCATTGTCAGCTATACGGATACAGCCACGATGAACAAACAACTTTCTACCGGCGACCTGGTTGCTGTATTAGCGATCACTGAAGAAAAAGATTCATTCCGGCTTTCCCGTTTTCATATAGGTGTGCGTTCGAGTTCGGCCAGCGGCGGTTCTGTTTTTGCGCTCACGCATGAACTGGAATATTATAAAATGAAATACGAGGCACAGATCGCGGGCGATAAACCCCGGTATGTGACCATTGATCCGCCGGTCATTACCGATGGAAAGAAACATAACCCGATCGATTTTATTTTACCCGGACAATTAGGATTTTCTATTCTGTTCTCTACTTTATTTGGTATCGCATTTACTTTTTTTACCCTGCGTGAGCAATTGATCTTGAAAAGATTTTATGCATCGCCGGTCAACCGCCTGCATATTTTATTGGGCATTGGTATGAGCCGGTTATTCTTTCAATTGATGAACGTAGTGGTGCTGGTTCTCTTCGGTCATTTCTTTCTCAACTTCACCCTGGAACACGGAATGCTCACATTTGTGGAACTGGTTGCCATTTCTATTTTTATGTTGTTCCTGCTGATGGGAGTAGGGTTGATCTTCAGCAGTGTAGCGAAGAGCGATTCTTCCATTCCGCTGCTCATCAATCTTTTTGGATTTCCCCAAATGTTATTGTCCGGCACTTTCTTTTCGATAACTGTATTTCCTGTCTGGTTGCAGAAGATCTGTTACTGGCTGCCGTTAACACAGTTTAATAATGCGACACGGAAAATATCGTTCGATGGCCTGCATTTATTCGATGTATGGAAAGAGATCGGTATACTTGGTATCTGGATCATTATTATTTATGCGGTTCTTTCTAAAGTCATCCGCTGGGAATAACAGCAGGATTTCAAATTAACCATTATGCGTTTTGTCAGGCTGATCGTTATCAGTTTTATTGTTTTCTTTTTTATTGCAACAGCTTTTTCATTGCTGATCCCTTCGCATGTGCGCATATCAAAAGCGGTCAATATCAAGGGCAGCCCGGATAGCATCCTGGCATCGGTCAAAGATCCTTCCCGCTGGAAGGAATGGTATCCCGGGCTGGACACTGCTCATTTGCTGCATGTGAATAATGAGATAAAGGGAGTATTTATCGATGATAAGGATATTACCAAACCTGTATATATTACATTGACACGCGTTGATTCAACGGAAATCGAAGCACAATATATCAGCCGGAAAATGAAACCGGTAGCGAACGTTTGGAAGACCCTTCGTTATGCAACTACCGATTCTACTACGCTGCAATGGTATATGGACTTTCACCTGCGCTGGTATCCCTGGGAGAAATTCTCCAGCCTCCTGCTCGAAAAATCATATGGTAGTTTAATGGAAAAAGGACTTAATAACCTGAAACGAAACGTGGAAAATTAATTGGACAGGCGGTTCGATTAATCTCCCGGCTTCGGGTTAATTTTAAAGTCTGGTCAAATTTTTGCCGGAAGGCGGTAGAAAGAAGTGTACGAACATCTTTTACTCTTCCCGGGAAAATAGTCCAGTCATTAACAATTAAAAACATAAACCAGATGAAAAAGTATTTTCTATTCGCATTGGTTGCTTTTATTACCTTATCGGCCTGTGCTCAACGCAAGAGCCCGCACGATACGGTAAGCACCAAAGATGTTACTGTTACATACGGTCGTCCTTACAAAAACGGGCGTGATATTTTCGGCGCACTAGAACCTTATGGAAAAGTATACCGGGTAGGCGCTGATGAAGCTACCACGATCACGTTTGCCAAAGATGTAAACTTTGGTGGCCAGGCAGTAAAAGCAGGAACATATACTTTATTTGCTATTCCGAATGAAACAGAATGGACCTTTATCCTGAATTCCACTCTGAAACAATGGGGGGCATTCAGTTATGATAAAAACAAAGCCAATGATGTGGCGCAGGTAAAAGTGCCGGTAAAAAAACTGGATACAGTAGTGGAGCAATTAACCATCAGTCTTCCGGGTAATGATCTTCGTGTAGCCTGGGACAAAACACAGGTGGATGTGCCGTTGAAATTTTAATAGGGCTGTACCGGTGTATTTACCAAACGTCCCTATAAAATGGATTCCTTCCATTCAAACATCCTGATTATATCCCTTTATCCGTGTTCTACTTTTCTAGCGGGATAAGTTTCCTTCAGTGGGAGAAATAGAACACGGATAGATGTGGATGGAGGGATAAAAAATGGATTTCTTTTCGTTCAAACATCCTGATTACATCCCTTTATCTGTGTCATCTGTGTTCTGCTTTTCTAGTGGGATAAGGTTCCTTCAGTCGGAGGAATAGAACACGGATAGATGTGGATGGACGGAGAAAAAATGGATTTCTTTTCGTTCAAACATCCTGATTACATCCCTTTATCTATGTCATCCGTGTTCTGCTTTTCTAGCGGGATAAGGTCCTTCAGCGGGAGAATGGAACACGGATAGATGTGGATGGACGGATGTAAAATGAATTTCTTTTCGTTCAAACATCCTGATTACATCCCTTTATCCGTGTCATCCGTGTTCTGCTTTTCTAGCGGGATAAGGTCCTTCAGCGGGAGAATGGA
>CAMLGR010000018.1 GCA_946479615.1 uncultured Bacteroidota bacterium
GGATTACCGCTTTGTCCGCCGGGATACACACCATACGCTTCTGTCAGCGCAGAAAGTTGTACCACCATGCGCCAACTGGGGCCATGGCTTTTCGTAACGGCGTTCACGATATTGCCCGCTCCTCCTACATTCAGGTTGGTATGATCAAACGGAAGTAAATCTTTTTTCCGGGTATCGAGCAAATGATAAATACCGGGCTCTTTCGATTTGGCCCATTCCAGTTTTCCGGCTGCTTCCTTTCCCGCGAGTTCTGCACTGGCTTTTTTCAGGGCGGTTGTTACCACATCATACAATGTTTCAATCTGTGGCGTATTGATATTGTCGATATACTTTAATACAGAATCCTTTTTCAGTAATTCCATAGTTGTTTGTTCTTCGGGCCATGGCGATACAGGGTTTGTGCGTGATAATTCATCTTTCCAGATTTCGATCTCCAGGCTATCCCACCAGCATTGGTAGATGGTTTGTCCCAGAGACGCAGGATCGGCTTCGAGATTCCAGTTGCGAAGAATATCGAGGTATTTTTTTTCAGCAGCACTTAATCCTTCTTCCCGTGTGTAATTGAGGAGTATTGGTCTTGCATCCTCAGCCAATGTATTGAAATAATTATTCTGCAGTTTCATCAGGTCCTGCGGCGTAATATTATTCATCCGCGATAACTGGTTATAGATGGTTATACCACGCGGTGTGATATAACTGCCGGGAATGAAATATGGATACGTTGAATCTGCCGGGCGCTGGTTGGCGCTTTGCAAAAATCCCTGTTCAGGATTAAAACTATGTGGATTCTCTGCCTGCGGAATAAATCCCTGCCATTGATAACTGCTGTCATCGCCGGGCATTATATACAGTCCCTGCCTGTCCCAGCGGGCCGGAAATTTTCCCTGTTGCCAGATAGCGATATCGCCGGTTTTGGAGGCAAAGACAAAATTCTGTCCCGGGCAGGTAAATGTTTTAATAGCCTCTTCATATTCCTGGTAATCAGTAGTACGGTTGAGTTTATAAAACGTAGCGCCATCATCATTACCATCATGCGCTACCCAACGGATAGCCAGGTTCATCGGGTTTAATGTATCATTGATAAAACTGGCATCATACATGACAGGGCCAAACCCTGTGTAAGCAACAGTGTCGTATACGGTAGCACCATCTTTTACTTTGATCTCTTCATAGCGTAACTGTGTAGGCTCCCATTTTCCATTGAACCAGTATTCTTTTTTTGCCTGATCCCTGAATTTTATTTTATAATAATCCTTGACATCACGTTGTGCATTGGTAACACCCCAGGCGATATAATCGTTGAAGCCAATGATGACAAAAGGAGTACCGGGTAATGAAACACCATACGCATTGCTGCTGGGAGTAACGATCTGTATTTCGTACCAGATAGAAGGCAATGATAATTCAAGGTGCGGGTCATTGCAGAGGATGGGTGCACCGCTTTGTGTTTTAGTGCCGGATACCACCCAGTTATTACTGCCATTATTCTTATCAGGGGTGGAGATCTCATTGGAAGCGATAGCTTCTTTTTTACCATAATACAATGAATCGGCTGAAGCCGGCGCCACCGGGACGATCCCCGGTTTTTCAAAAACAGTTCCCTGTGGTACAATAGGCCGTAAAGAATCGGGTACCTGGGGATATAATATTTTCATTTCATCGGGACTGAAAACAGATCTGGCTGTGGTATAAGCCAGGTCATTTTCTGTTCCTGATGATAACATTTTTGCCATCATTTTTAATAACAAAGCTGTCCGCAGGTTCGACCATCTTTCAGGTTTAAATCCTACCAGTTTATATTCAAGTGGGATCTGGCTCTCGGTCAGGTTATCGATATAGGCGTTCACGCCGGCGGTATATGCATCATAAGGTGCTTTGGATGCCGGATCGCTTTCAATCGCCTTCAATGAATTTTCGGCAGCGAAACGCATACCCAGTCTTCGTTGTTCCCTGTCATAATTCACCGCTTTGGCACCGGCGATCTCACTGGCCCTGCCCTCTGCAGCTTTGGTTTGCAGGTCCATCTGGAACAAACGGAATTTTGCATGGAGATACCCCTGTACAAAATAAGCATCGGTTTCATTATCGGCAAATACATGCGGTACAAGCCGCTCATCGAAATATACTTCGGCATTTCCTTTAAGACCGGGCAGGGACAGGTTGCCACCGAAATCATGATCATCGGCTTCTGCATTTTGCCAGAATCCATGCTGCGGACTGAGAAATTCTCCCATTGCCGGGATACTGCCCCATCGTTTATTCAAAGCAACAACAAGTGCTGTTGTAATAACAGCTGAAATGATAAAAGGAATCACTCTCATAGCAATCAATTATAATGAAAGATAAAAAAGAAAACCCGGGAATCGCTGAATTATTATCAGGGTATGATACGGAATAACAGGAATTGTGTTTTCTCTTTTTCATCGAAATTATTATCCGATATAAAGATGATGGAACGCGATCCGTCGGCAAGAACAGGCCCGAATGTCAATCCTTCCACGTTATCGATATATCTCCCCAGGTCATCCATATTCAACAGTAATTTTTTGGTAAGAGGTTTTATTCCTGGTTGTGCCGGTATGGATGTAATGCCGGATATATCGGTGGCATTCTTCAGGTCAGCCTGGTATACACGGATAGTATTACCTTCTCTTCCCGAGGAAAAAGATCGTTCCATGATCAGCAACTGGTCGTTCCCGGCGTATAATATTTCCGAAATACCATTTACCCGGAACGAGCCCGGTGGATTGGCTGGATAAGCGATCGGGCTTAGCTGGTAAGCATATTGTGCCACTTGTTGTTTGGTATTGGCATCAAACCTGATCACACGCACCCAGGCAGTAGAATCACCGCTGCCTGCTCTCGGGCCATCTTCATACAGCGGTTCCTCTACACTCACAAAAAGATATTTATGATCGTCTGAGAAAGTCGTTCCTTCAAATACTGCATTCTGGCGCGGACCTTTTTGCGAGCTACTCATGTGCAGGTTGGAAGGCAGTGCAAAACTGTCTTTAAGTTTTCCATTGAGATCAGTGATATAAACAGAAGGATCCTCCAGTAATGTTTTCCTGGCATTTACGATCCGTTCACCTTCGCTGCTCCATACCAGTTGATTTCTTGCTGCATCATAGCGCATGGATTCAGGGTCGGGAGTATGAAAGGAATCCACTGCCCTTGAAGGATAGGTATTACCATTTTTATCTTTCCAGGAAATAGCATCGGTGAAGGCGACGCTATCGATCCCATTCTCTGTGATGTGGATAGTAGCGGTATAGAAACGCGCAGGATTTTTATCGGAGCGATCGTCACAGACCATATAGTACAAATTATTCTTTGCATCATAATCGATGGAAGACAAACCACCGACCACCGTGCCTTTGAATAACAGGTTATTCGGAACCACATATTCATTGACGAATTCAAGATGGCTGATACTGGTCGCCCTTGTAGCGGCCATTTTTTTAGAAGAACTACAGGAAGAAACAAGAACAAGGAGGCTGCCGGTGATAAAAAGACTGCTTAACTTCATTTCCGATGACTTTGTAACAAAACTAGTGGTCTGGCACTCAATTTAGCAAAAGCAGGAGTAAAAATTATAAACGGGAAGTAAACATTTCATAACGGTTTTGCATAAAAAGGCCCGCTGCCAGTTGGCAGCAGGCCGGAACATTCACATCATCTATTATCAGGGTAAACTTATCAACCGGTGACCATTGCCATTATTCCAGCTTAGCATGGCCTTATTATCGCAATCCCCCTTATCAGGAGCACCATAATCAAGCAATAATTCCCTGTTATTGATCTTTATTTTTAATGTACCGTTACTGATCCAGGGGCAAACTATTTTTTTTACCAATGGTGTTTCTGTGGTTAAACCGATCGAAATGCCATTGTTGAATTTTGTTCCTGACGTTCCTTCGATCCTGTACACATCATCTGAAACATCATCGGTAGCGCCACCTTCGGCCTGGTGCACATACTTCAATGCATTGTATTTATATCCCCGGCCATTAGTCAACGTTACTTTACCTTCTACTACCTGCGCCGTAAATTTAATGTTACCATTTTCACTCAGGTTACTGATCACTTTAGTGCCTTCTACATGCGCACGGTTTAAATAATAATCACGCAGGGTAATTGTCAATACTGATCCTGATTGACGGATGCGACCGGTAAAATTGAGAATGATAGCGCCACGGCGAAGTTTTCCATCGAGACCAAGGCAACCATCGCCAAAATCAATCGTGACTGTTTTCGGATACGTGCTATCATCGGGAGATACCGTTATCTGTGCACATTGACCGATATGGTCACGCAGTCTTAAGAACGGAAATATGCGACCGCCGGCAGAGATGGTTTCTTCATTGGCTGCAATCATCCCGAGATCTTCTACATCATCAAAGCAGCCTTCGGCTTCCATACTTTCTTCTGAATAAGTAGCTGCATCTTCTTCAGAGACAGATTGGGTAAGCGGATCGTTCTTACTGCCTTCTTTTTGACAAGAGACAATAAAACCTGCCATGAACAGCATGGCAATGACCACCGGGGTCCGGGTTAAAGACAAAAATTTCATGACTATACTTTTAGGGTTATGGGAATTTATACATTGATTTGGAACCTGCGGGAGAATGAAAGTTTAACGGGGATTTAAATATTTTTTATATTTAATTTTTAATATGAAGGAGATCGCAGGTTTTATCAGGGGATATGCGCGGGACGTCAATAAACCGGTTCTGATCATCTGTACCTTGTTTACGGCTGTGCTGGTGTGGTTGAATTATGTTAATCACCTGGAATCCCGGTTGGTGTTTGATGCCGGTCTTTCAGTGCCTCATATCTCAGCACATTTTATTATTTATTCTACTGCCTTCCTCGTTCCATATGGTCTTCTACTGGTCATGGGTAAAAGAGGAAATTTTTTATCCCGTCGTTTTATTATTTGTGCGATCGCTGCTCCTTTAATCTTTGCACTCAAAGTAGGAATGGATACTACTCTTTCCTTATCACCGGATACGCAGTGGAATAAATACTGGAACGATATTATTTACTGGCCACCGAGATTATTGCTGGTATTAATACTGCTGATGGCAGTGCATCGTTTTTTCAGTCCTGATGATTCTTATTATGGGCTGAGGCCTAAGAAAATGAATTGGACGCCCTATTTGGTCATGCTGCTTTTTATGATACCATTGATAGCGGCTGCTTCCACACAACCCGATTTCCTGGCGACTTATCCAAAGATGAAAGAGATATTACCCTTGCCTGGACAGGCACACCCGGGCTGGTGGTATAAACTATTATTTGAATTATCCTATGGATCGGATTTTTTTTCAATTGAGATATTCTTCCGCGGATTCCTGGTGATTGGTTTTATGAAATGGGTGGGTAAAGACGCGATCCTGCCAATGGCTTGTTTTTATTGCACGATCCATTTTGGAAAACCATTGGGAGAATGCATCAGTTCTTATTTCGGTGGCATGTTGCTGGGTATCGTATCCTATCATACAAGATCCATCTACGGAGGCTTGATGGTGCATTTGGGAATTGCGTGGATGATGGAGGTTGGAGGGTATGTAGGAAGAAGTTTGCATTGAGAATAAGGAATAAGAAATTAGAAATAAAGAATGAGGAAGGAAATGTAAAATGTAAAACCGCAAAATATTAAATGTAAAAGGGGTGATCGATAATCGGTCATCCCTTTTACATTTTGCATTTTATATTTTACGGTTTTACATTCAATTCATCGTTCCTTATTTTTTGTCCCTTATTCTTATTTAAAAGGCGATGCCGGTCATCTTTCGACAACCGGCATCATATAATTCAATTGCTACAAACCTGTAAGCCGGATTTTGTAAGTTGTTACCAACCCGGTTATCATTTATCTGTCCTGGCAGTTACCCACCAGGCTCAATCTGCCTACCCTGGAACGGGATCATTTTGCAATGATCACGGGCGAGCAGCCCTTCACCGCTCCTATACGTGGCATTTCAGCATGCAAGGTTTACCCGCGAATGATATTACTATCATAAGCCGTAGGCTCTTACCCTACGTTTTCATCCTTTCAGTTTGCGGGACAAGCCCGGTCGCTGAGGTTATTTTCTGTGGCACTATCTCTTTTCGCCGAAACGAAAGCCGGCTATTCACCGGTACATTGCTCTGTGCTGTCCGGACTTTCCTACCCTGCTTACGCAAAGTCGATAACCCGGTTTGTAGCAGTGCAAAAGTAAAGGTTTAAAAAGTATTTTTTATACAGATATTTTATATAACAACCAATAATCTGATGTCAGAAAAAACACGGAAAAGATTGTTTTTTTCACGGCCTTTTCAAATTTCCGGGATATACCTTGCTATACTTTCTTTTAATAAGGGAGAAGAAAAAAAAGTTTCTAAAATTGGAAACTATTATTTACCTTTGATTTTATAACAGTGAATTATTTTAATACGCAGTTTTTAGAAGAGGCCAAAGAATTTGTTACAGGATTGAATCCTAAAGCCGGCAAAAAATTATTATATAATATCCGGCTGGCCGAAAAAGACGAATGATCCTAAATTATTTAAAAAATTAGACGATACGATCTGGGAATTCCGGGTTCGTTATATGGGGTTACAAATTCGTCTTTTAGCTTTTTGGGATAAAACCGATGCCGGTAATACGCTGGTGCTGGCAACCCACGGCTTCATTAAGAAAACCGACAAAACACCTGGTCATGAAATCACAAGGGCGCAAAACATCCGTAAAAAGTATTACGAACAAAAAAACTAAAAAAATGGCACAGCAAACCAACAGGTCCTACACTCTCGCAGAGATGGAAGACAAAGTTATCGGTAAAAAGGGCACTGCTGCCCGTGATCAATACGAAAATGAACTCCGCATGGACATACTCGGTCGTATGATCAAAAAAGCAAGACAGGAGCGCAACCTGACACAGGAGCAATTGGGAAAACTGGTAGGTGTGCAAAAAGCACAGATATCAAAACTGGAAGGCAGTGCCAACAGCGCTACTATTGCCACCATTTTAAAAGTATTCAAAGCATTGAAAGCTGATATTCATTTCACCGTGAAATTTGGTAACCAGCCGCTTCAGCTTTCCTGAACTACAGGATTCTCCGTGGTCCTCTGTGTCTCCTCCGTGGCTCTCTGTGGTATATGCCCTGTATGAGAGTTGCTATTCATAAGCCTTTAAATTGCTTAGGCTTGTTACCTTACTCCTGGACTTATAACACAGAGAGCCACGGAGGAGACACAGAGGGCCACAGAGTATTCTCATCCTGCTATTTTATAGCAGTTACTTTAAAATTATCTATTTCCTGCCTGGATTTGGTACTTCGAAATCCAAAATAACCACTCGTCAAAGGTTTCGGATCATGGTAAATGAAAAAACATTCATCATTTACCCAAAAACTGGTAATACCATCTTTGATAATCGTAGTAATATGATACACTTTATCCGCCTGCAACAAATGTGATGAATCGGAAAATTCCTGTAGCAATTCGCGTTTGCCATTTTCATATTTCCTGAAACGGGTGGTTTTATTGGTATTCCCTCCCATTCCCACATAGTATAAACGTAATGAATCATACGATTCAAGAACACCCTTTCTGGTAAACAGGTTTTTATTCGACGGATCACCGGCCATCCAGAATTGGTTCAGGTCAGACAAGCGATCATTGATCCCTCCTTCCAGTATGACTTTCCTGTCGTATTCAATAACGATATTACCAGTAAACAAAAGTTTGCGCCATACCGTAACACCTCCTTTGGTGTCAAGCACCAGCTTCCCGTTTTTAACTGTCACTGATGAATTAGGTTGCGGATCCATCTCGATTACCCAATGACTGCTGTCCCATTTTTCAAAATCATCTTTGTCAATTGTTTTCTCTTTTTTAATCTTTTTATGAAGTGATACCAATTGCGAATCCGGCAATTGCGCCTGCAAATCACTGCTAAGTATAAGAATCGATAAAAGTAAAATGGTCAATCTCATGTCTCTTTATTTAACAGGATTTGCTTTTGCAATTATGATATCAGGTTTTGGCGGTGTTTTCATTCCTGCACCAAGATAAAATCCCGGATGCGGCGGCTGGTTATAACTCACATTTTGCCAGGCAACGCTCAACCGGTATTGCGGGTCCTGCATAAGTGTAACAAACCTGTATGAAGTTGGGATAGTCGTTGTATAAATACGCAGTTCCTTATTGTCCGCTGTTCTCCAGATCACTTCTTCGCGCCAGTCGCCCAGAATATCTGCACTGAGGCAAGGCGTAGCTTTTGTGCCATTGTTCGAAACACAATCATCAGCCGTTAGCAGATTGATTGTCTCTTCTTCTTTCCATAACCATTTATCAATACGATTTTTATCCAGCAATTCACGGGTGAGATCACCATCCCACCAGATTACAAAGTTGGTAGAAGAAGGTGTTTTTTCCGTGATCGTTTTACCATGTACATCCCGTAAGCCACCAGGCCCTCCCCAATTCTCCATTCCGTTGTGCAAAGGATCGATATCAGCTGCAACACCACGGCCCACATCAACACCAGGTGCCAGGCTGAAAATGATCTCCCCGGTTCGTGCATCAAATTCGGCTACACCCGGTGTTTGTAAAGCAAGCGTTCTTTCTTCGCTTTCATGAATGCCGAATACTTCCAGCCCGGGTCTGTCGGGATCAAGATCGGCCAGGTGCAGGGCATCACCATGCCGCAAACCGGTCGTGTATAATCCTTTTCCATTATCATCCACTGTCATGGCGCCAATACAGATCTCATCTTTCCCATCATTGTCTACATCAGCCACACTTAAACTATGATTACCCATACCGGAATATGGGTTCTTACTATCCTTTGTATCGAATAACCAGCGGTTGGTCAGTTTACCATTGCGCCAATCCCAGGCAGCTATTGCAGAACGTCCATACCAGCCACGCACATACACAGCACTGGGAAGTTTGCCATCGAGATAAGCCACACCTGCCGTGTAACGATCGGCCCGGCCGCCATTGTTATCATTACCTCCATTGCCACCAATACCACCCCAGCCATCGAGCGGGTACCGGTCGGGGATGAATAATTCGCTTGCCAGCGCAGCGCCGGTATAGCCATCAAAAACAGTAATGTATTCCGGTCCATCTACGATCTTGCCATATTTGGGATCATCCTTTTTATAAGTGCGCCAATCTTTGCTTGAATCGCCAACCGGTTTTCCTTTTCCGTCAATAGTGGCATCAGCTGTTTTACAAATCATTTCCGCGCGGCCATCTCCATCATAATCGGCAACGAGGAATTGTGTGTAGGCAGCACCCGAACGGATATTCTTTCCCAGGTTGATCCGCCATAATAAACGGCCATCTAATTTATACGCATCGAGAATTTGCGGACCGGTAAAACCGGGTTGTGGTGGATTCCGGGTATTGGATGGATCCCATTTTAAAATGATCTCATACTCGCCGTCACCATCCAGGTCACCGGTACTGGCATCATTAGCGCTGTATGTATATGCTTGTCCCATGATCTCTCCGCCAGCGGGTGGTTGAATGGGGATCGAAAGATATTGCCGGATCGATGAATGAGCGGGCAATGTATAGTTACCGCTGCCAGCCGGTTGTTCTTTGCCGGCAATAACCGGTCTTATTTCATAGTTGATGCTATCAGTGAATACAATATTGCTATCGGTAAAACAGGTGCTTGTTGTCAGCGGAGTTTTATTCAGTTTATGATAAGCCGACCGGCCATCTTTCCGGTAAATATTAAAAGCGGTATTGCCGGCATCGGTAGCTAGTAATCTCCAACTGATAAAGACATGGGAAATATCGGAACGGACGGCAACAACACCGCGGTCGAGGTATTCCATCCGGCGCTGTGCGGTCAAATAAAAAGGAAAACAGATAACAATAAACAGCAGGCAGGCAAAAGTGTTTGTCTTTTTCATAGCAGCATACATTAAGTAAATACTGTACGAATGTAAACCGTGAAACTGTTGCGCGCATCCTGTGCCGGAGGGCCGTTGTTAATACTGGAAAAAGATCTCGGTAGCGCCGTACCCAAATCTTGAATCATACTGGTTGACGAAAGATTTGACCTCCCGTTTGAGCCGGAGAATATCATGTATTTCATCGCGGAGCTTACCGGTGCCAACACCGTGTACCACGATCAATGATGGTTGGTGATGAGCCAGTGCCAGTTCATAGTATTTTTCAAATGTCCTGAGTTGCAGGCTGAGAATTTCATAATTATCCATGCTTTCCCAATCATCGGCCAACTTATCGGCATGAAGATCGATGATACTCCTGGCAGGCTCCAGGTGTCGCCTGGCTTCTTTTGCATTGTAAATTTTATACCCTTTTGCAGCCAGGATGCCTGTTTCTATTACATCTTCAACCGCCCTTTCGGGATACACATCAAATAGTTTATAGGAAAAAGTAGCTTCGTTTTTTTTCTTTAATTCTTCAATTCTTGTGAATAGCTGTTTGGGTTTCAGCTTTACCGAGGCTTCGTAATGTTCGGCTGATTTTTTATCAGGTTGTGCCAATGAAAAATCGAAATCAAAGGTTGGGTTATCATTAAGATCAGCGAAAAGAATATCATGGAGATAAAAATCATCAAAGGCATTGACCTGGTTCTTTAATTCAAAAGATGGTTTGCCAAAGAAGTTTTGTTTATAAATAAAATTATAAGGAGTGGCTGTCCGGTTGATCAGGTGCAGTTTCAATTCTTCCACCACATCATCTCCAAATTCATCGATGATCATGACCGGTAAAAAGCTAAGCCATACCCCGTCTGCCACTTTCGCAACCGGGTCAGGCTTCTCTTTTCGCAGGTCATCGATATATTTTTTCTCCTTTTTGGCAGGAAATAGTTTTTTCTCCGTAAACCGTTTGAAATAAGGAAAATCGATCTGGTCCATGTAAACAGGAAATTTTACTCCTTTTACATCCACCGTTACCATTTTATCATTAATGATATCGATGATCTGCCCTTCTTCGTTGGAGTGAAGTATAAGGATCGTATCGCCCACCTGGTATTTCATGATCCCACCCTCGTGTTCTGTACTTGTAAAAATTGCATGGGCAAATTTACTGAATCCCGGACGAAATTATTTTCCATTGTAGTAAACCCTATGTGTGTACTTCTATGTGACCTATGTGTCTATGTGGTGAGATTACGCCAGTCAGCTTTTACCACATAGACACATAGAAAACATAGAAAAGACACACATAGAATTTATACTGATTGTGCCAGTTTGCTGTGTTGCCGCCCATAGAAGAAGTACACAATGAGCCCGATCACCAGCCAGATCAGGAAGCGATACCAGTTGGTATGACTTTCCTGCGCCATCAGGTAAAAGCAACTGATTAATCCCAATACCGGTATCAATGAATAGTTTCTCATGAATGCAAAAATGGTCACTACGATTGCCACGATCAGGAAAAGCCATTGAGGAAGATTGGGCAGGAAAGAATCTGTACCGGTGTAATAGAGTACTTTATCCGGCAAACCCGTTTTCCGTATCATCGGTCGATAAGAAGTGCTGTAGCTGCTGTCGAGATACATTTTCAGACTGCTGCCATATTGCTGAAACCCATCGGCATCCAATACCTGTAGTTTTTCTTTTAGTGCAAATGTATCTGCGCCGAGCCTTTTATATAATTCTTCCTGGGCAACAAGTGTCTTATTCTGAAAAAATTCTTTGGTACTTTCTTTATTGTATTTCCAGGTAAGTAAACAGGCGAGTACAAAAAGCAGGGGCAATATGAATTTGGAATTGATATAGGGCACCCTGAATTTACTCACAGGTCTGTCCGGTTGTTTTTGTAATACCAGTATGCCTCCGCATACGAGGACAAATGCAAACAAAGTACCGATACTTGTTAGCGCCAGTACTACATTCAGATTCAGGAATAAGGCAGGTATAGCCACTACGCAACCGGTAAGAATGGTAGAGAAAGAAGGTGTTCCGTATTTCGGATGAATGCGGGAGAATATTTTAGGTAATAATCCATCACGGCTCATGCTCATCCAGATCCTTGGTTGTCCCAACTGGAATACGAGCAATACACTGGCTGTTGCAACAATCGCACTGATCGCAATGATACCCGAAATAAATTTCAATCCTCTTGCATCGAATACCATCGCCAGCGGATCGCCTACATTCAATCTTTTATAACTGATCATACCGGTCAGCACCAATGCGATCAATACATACAATACCGTACAAATGATCAACGAGTAGATCATTCCCTTGGGTAGATCGCGCTGCGCATCTTTACATTCCTCTGCGGTGGTTGATATGGCATCGAATCCTATATATGCGAAGAATACGGCGGATACACCTTTCAGTATTCCTCCTAAACCGGTTGGTGTAAAAGGTGTCCAGTTATCCGGGTGTACATAATATGAACCCAATACGATCACAAAAAAGATAACGATCAGTTTCAGTCCGACCATGATATTGCTGGCCGTTCTGGATTCCTTGATCCCTACAAAAACCACATAGGTGATCAGGGCTACGATCATCAGTGCCGGCAGGTCCATGATCAAATGAAGACCGAATAATTGAGGAGCTTGTGACCAAGCATCGTGTTGAGACAGCAGTGCGGGATCGATATCTTTTAACGTTGTGCCCTGCGATAGCAGATCAGTTACCGAATTAAACCCGGAATGAGCCGTTACATAATCCATCGATAGCCAGTCCGGGATATGCATACCGGCTTTATCGAGCAGGTGCGTAAAATAATCGCTCCAGGAAATCGCGACAGCGATATTGCCGATCGCATATTCCATTAGTAAATCCCAGCCAATGATCCAGGCAAAGATTTCTCCGAAAGCAACATAAGAGTAAGTATAAGCGCTTCCTGAAACAGGAACTGTAGAAGCAAATTCAGCATAACACAAAGCAGCAAATCCACAGGCAATGGCCGTAAAAATGTAAAGGAATACTACTCCCGGCCCCCCATCATGCGAAGCTTTCCCTATGCTGCTGAAGATACCGGCACCGATAACGGCAGCAATACCAAGCGCGGTCAGGTCCTTTACTCCCAATACTTTTTTCAGACCTCCGCCATGACCATCACCATATCCCTTTTCAGCATCACGGAGAATATTTGTAATTGATTTCTTCCTGAACAATGAATTTGCCATCAGCCGGTTGGTTTATTATTCAAAATAGGAAAAAAATGAATACCAATGATAAAATGTGGTTTCAGGTGTCAATTCATAATTCATAACTCATAATTATGAATTATGAGTTATGAATTGACACCCAAAACCATACTAATGCTCTCTTTTTATCAGGTAATAAGCCAGTTCCTTTAATGCTTCTTTTCTCCGGGATAGAACGGCAATGTCTTCCAGGTGGGACAGGGCTTCATCGAGGTATTTGTTTTTTAACTGCAAGGCCCATTCATCCACACCACAATCGCGGAAAAGCTGCAATGTCCGGTCGATCTTATCATTGCCTGTTACAGCCAGTAATGTATTCAATTCTTTTTTTTGTGCAGCAGAAGCCGTTTCGCGGGCATGGATAAAGAGAAACGTTTTTTTATTGGCAAGAATATCACCTCCTACCTGTTTACCAAACTTCGAAGGATCGCCAAATGCATCGAGGTAATCATCCTGCACCTGGAAGGCCAGCCCCAGCTTTTTACCAAATTCATATAGCAGGTTTTGATTTCTTTCACCGGCGCCACCGAGCAAAGAACCTACCTGTAAGCTCGCTGCCAATGATACCGATGTTTTCAATTCGATCATCCGCAGGTAATCATTCAGTTTTACATCGTCGATCTTTTCATAATCCATGTCCAACTGCTGACCTTCGCAAACTTCGATAGCGGTTTTATTAAAGAGATGTAATATTTTTTGCAAATAGGAACCGTTGATCTTGTTCAGGTAATCATAAGCTTTTACCAGCATCACATCACCGGCGAGTAAAGCAGTATTCTCGCCATAGCGGGTATGTACGGTCTCTACACCACGACGTAAGGGTGCTTTGTCCATGATATCATCATGTATCAGCGTAAAATTGTGAAAGAGTTCAATGGCAGTAGCGGCATGCCAGGCATCAGGGTTGATCTCGTCAAACAACTCATTTCCCATCAGGCAAAGCACGGGACGCACACGTTTGCCGCCCATTTTTAAAAAGTAAACATTCGGCCCATACAAAGTAGCCGGCTGTGCAGGGAAATGCGGCTGGTTAAAATAATTCGCAAACTGCTCTGCTAACTGTTCAAAAGACTGCATATGGTATGGTCGGGTATTAGGTGTTAGGTTTTAAGTGTTAGGTTTTAGGTGTTAAGTGATTGCCCACACCCAACATCTAAAACTTAACGCCAGTAAGATTAGTTTTTCGCGCCCTTGCTTTTCTTCTTCGCCCGCACTTTATCATCTTTTTCGGAATCACTCATTACCCAATCATAGTCAAGCTGGCGCTTGGCCAGGTTGGCGGCTATGACTTTAATGGTGACCTTATCTCCCATCCTGAATTTTTTGCCGCTGCGCATACCTACCAGGCAATAATCGGATTCAACATGCCTGAATTCATCGTACTCCAGCAAGGTGTTCACGCTGACAAGTCCCTCGCATTTGTGCTCCACGGTTTCTACCCAGAATCCAAAACTGGCAACACCGCTGATCACACCTGCAAATTCTTCTCCCACAAAATTGCGCATGTATTGTACCTGTTTATATTTATTCGCTGCTCTTTCTGCTTCCATAGCAGCCCTTTCACGGTCACTGCTGTGTTTGCATTTATCTTCCAGTTTTTTATCAGGATGAACATTGTTATCGAGTACTTCCTGTAAAATACGGTGCACCATGACATCGGGATAACGACGGATCGGCGAGGTGAAATGACAGTAGTATTGAAATCCTAACCCATAGTGACCCAGGTTTTCTGTTGTATACTTGGCCTTTGCCATCGTACGTATGCCTAACTGTTCCAGTACATGCTGCTCCGGTTTTCCCTGTGCATCTTTTAATAGCTGGTTGAAAGATGCTGCTATTGCTTCGGGCGATGAAGAATCGAACTTATGACCGAACTTATTGGCGAAAGCGATAAATGGTAATAATTTTTCTTCATCGGGTGTATCATGTATACGGTATGGAAAAGGAACCTGTTTGCCTTTTACCTTTACCTTCGATACATTCTCGGCTACATACCTGTTGGCGAGCAGCATAAATTCTTCCACCAACTGGTGCGATTCCTTGCTTTCTTTGATCATGATACCGATCGGGTCTCCTTTTTCATCCAGTTTAAAACGGACTTCCTGCGATGAAAAATTGATCGCACCTTTGTTGATCCTTCTTTTCCGCATCTTCTGCGCCAGGTCATTCAGCAGCAGGATCACTCCGGCATGATCGCCTTCTTTTTTCTCAATGATATCCTGTGCTTCTTCATAGGTGAACCGCCGGTCGGAATGCATCACCGTTCTGCCCAGCCAGTATTGTTTTACTTCTGCTTTGGGCGTCATCTGAAAGATAGCAGAGAATGTAAGTTTATCTTCATTCGGCCGCAATGAACACAATACATTGGATATATGTTCGGGTAACATGGGGTTCACCCTGTCCGGCAGGTAAACGGATGTTGCTTTCTGATAAGCAGCTTTGTCCAATGCTGTATCTGGCTCTACATAATGACTGACATCGGCAATATGGATCCCGATCTCGTAAAGCCCGTTCTTTAATTCCCGGAAAGAGATCGCATCATCAAAATCTTTAGCATCAACCGGATCGATCGTAAATGTGAGTATATCCCGTATATCTTTTCGCTTCTTTATTTCATCAGCGGAGATCGTATCAGGAATGCGCGCAGCTACTTCCAGTGCATCATCAGGAAATTCGAGCGGGAATCCGTACTCCAGTAATATTTCCTTCATCGCAGCATCGTTACTGTTCTCCGCATCGAGTACGCTTACGACTTCTCCGACAGGACGTTTATCGCCACCATCCCATTTCAGCAGGCGGGCTACTACCCTGTCCTTATCCTTTGCCTTGTTGATATTGGTAAGAGGAATAAAGAAATCAGGCATCGGTTTGTCGCCATCTGCTATAAAAAAGGCAAAGGTTTCATTCATTTGAATATGCCCGATAAACTCGGTGCGTTTTCTTTGCAGGACTTCGACGACCTCCCCCTGTAACCTTCTGCCACCGCCATCTTTTACTTTTACAATTACGGTATCGCCGTGCATACCGGTATTGAAATCATTAGGCCTGATCAGGATATCCGTCTCCATATCGGGTACTACCACGAAGCCCATTCCTGATCTTGTAATGTCGAGGGTGCCCTTGAATGTTTTACCCGACGACGGTGAATGTTTATGTTTTTTCTTAGTTGAATTTTTTCTTCCCATACTTAGTTTTTTCCATGTTGATTAAAATCCCTGATAAAGCTGATCACCCTTGTGTCAAACTGTCTTTCTTCTCCAAATAAAAAATCATGCCTGACAGGGATCACGTATAAGGGCCAATCTTTTATTTCCTGGCTGAACTTGACCAGTCTTACCGCATCTTTTTCCGTAGTAAGAATGATCTTGTTCTTTGTTTCCAGCGCATCAAATTTTTTACGGATATCTTTTACATCGTCAATACTGAAAATATGATGATCCGAATATTGAAGCAACTGGTATTCTTTGCTGTTATTCTCCAGCCAATCTTTAAGCGGTTTAGGATTGGCAATGCCTGATACCAATAATACTTCGGTGTCAGGAGTTAATGTATAACCTGATTTATTCACCAGTTGATACAGCTCACCATACTGTATAGCGGTGAAAAAAACCTGTTGTCCTTTTACGGGGTCAATCTCTGTTATGATAGCCTGCTTTTCATTATCATCCAGGTCAGGTCTGCATTTGGTGACAATGATGATATTTGCCCGTTTATATTGCGAGCGAAGATCGCGAAGATCACCCGTAGGTAAATAAAAATCACGGGTGAAAAGATTACTGTAATCGGTGAGCAGGATATTCAGCCCTGCCTGTATGGTCCGGTGCTGAAAAGCATCGTCGAGGATGATCACTTCTGTGTCCGGCTTATCATGCAATAATTGGGGAATGGCTTCCAGGCGGGCTTCTCCGACCGCCACCGGTATTTCCGGGAACTTCAGGTGAAACTGCATCGGCTCATCGCCGATCTCCAGTGCTGTGCTGGTAGCGTTGGCAAGGGCATATCCTCTTGTTTTGCGTTTATACCCCCGGCTCAGGGTGGCTGGCCTGAATTGCTGCTGCAGCAGGCGTAGCAGGTATTCCACCATGGGTGACTTGCCGGTACCGCCTATAGACAGGTTACCTATGCAGATGATGGGTAATCCAAAAGAGGCCGAAGGGAAGATCTTTTTATCGAACAGCCAGTTACGGATGGCAATGACCAACCAGTATAACAGCGCGAATGGCAGTAAAAGAATCCGGAAAGATCTCAGAAAAAAATTAGAAAACATAGATGTCTTGCGGAGTGATACAAAGATCTAAAGGTACGTCAAAATCACCGTGGTCATCAATTAGTTCCAGCGGCTCGAAATAGCTGAAACCCACTTTGATACAGTCTTCCCGGCATTCAGCCAGGTACTTATCATAGAACCCCTTTCCATACCCGATGCGGTATCCCTGTTTGTCAAATGCCAGCAAGGGAACAAGCACCAGGTCGATTTCGGCGGGCTCTATCACATGATCGCCGGCCGGCTCATAAATATTCAATTCTTTTTTGGTAAAACTGGTATCAATATCCGTCATGACAGCCTGCATGAAGCCATTGGCAAAATTGGAAACGGGGTAACATACTTTTATTTCCGGGTTGCGGAACCGCAAATATTCGGTAAACAAATGGGTGTTGGGTTCATTGTTTTCTTCGATGGGCCAGTACGACAGTACCGATTCCAGGAAAGGAATACCGGCCGATTGAAAATTGATCAGCAACAGGTCGTCATACTTTGTTCTTTCCGCTGCCGGAAGCGCCATTCTTTTTTCCCTGTATAATTTCCTTGCCTTGTCTTTTTGCATATACATATCCTCTTAAATGCTATCAGAATTGATGCTGATTTTGCCGCGGATGCACGGATTGCCTCGGCGATATCGGTGCATCCGTGGCGAAAATTATTTCATACAAACAATACCATTTAATCTAAACTATTAACTATTCACAAAAACTGAAAATATCGTTGTTCCGTAATTCTTTTCTGTTTTATAAAACGGAAAGTTCTTGTAATCATTTCTCGGGGTATGTTCCAGTACAAACCAACCTTTTTCTATCAATAACTTTTTTTCAAAAACAAGGCGGGGCAGATCATCGATATTGGTGAGGGCGTAAGGAGGTCCTGCAAAGATGAAGCCGAACTGGCTGCTGCACTGCTCAATGAATTTAAAAACATCCATTTTAACCATCTTCAGGTTTTCGATGTGCAATTGTGCCGCCGTTTTTTTAATAAACTCGTACATGGAACTGTCTTTTTCCACGATAGTCAATTCTTTGGCGCCGCGGGAAGCCAGTTCATAACTGATATTGCCGGTACCACCAAACAGGTCGAGTGTTACCAGTTCTTCCATGTCAAAATTATGCTGCAAAACATTGAACAAACCTTCTTTGGCGATATCCGTAGTGGGTCTTGTATACGGCATTTTCGAAGGAGGATTGAATCTTCTTCCTCCATGTTCTCCTCCTATGATTCGCATAAGGCCAGGTCATTGAAAGAGGTAAAGAAATGAGATGGATATTCCTGGTCTTCGCTGGCAGGTATCTGCCAGGGGCCTTCACGGAATTTGATATGGAGAAAATATTGAACCAGTTCACGATAGAGGTTCGATTCTTTTTCAATTAATCCTGATACCGATAACCGAATGCTGTCCTGGGTAAATGAAAACTCCTTGCACAATTTGAGCAAATAATAAATCACATCAGCAGGAGTGGTATAAGAAAAGGTCTGTGCAAGAAATAGTTTATTCGCTTTGCTGACGATCACGGTAAAATCATTGACACGGAAATCGATCAATGCACTTCCTTCGAAATCGGTGGTATTGATCTGTCTGATCGTAAGGCTGTAATGATGCTGGAAACTGGCGCTTGAAAAATGACGCGAGATCCAGTCCTGTACCGGGCCCGGAACAGCGTATACATTATACAATTGCCAGCTTGGCACTGCTTCGTCGATGATATGATGGTTGCCGTTTACTCCATACATCGTTTCGAGTGCACCCCGCGAACCAATTTGCTTGTAAGTACTATATGGGATCAATAAACTCGCCGGGTGATCAAAAGCGATCAGGGTGCGGTAAAAAGAATGGCAAAGCTCGGGGTGCTTCGCATAGATCTCCTGCAATTCATGTTCACTGTCTTGTTCAATGGTATACCATGTCAATTGCAGTAATTCATGTGTACTGTGATTGGTGATCGCAAAACTGAAATGCTGCTCCCCTGCCCTTATCAATAATACTTTCTGGGGAACATACTGGTCAGCACTTATGGAGATATTAAAAATTTGTTTCACTCTTTGAGATTGATTACAATAATAAGCAAATGTATGAACTCCCTGGCAGTCTTGCAGTCATATAGCCGTACAGCCGGCAGTCAATTAACTAGAATACCTTACAATATAAGAATAGTAAAGGATCATCTTAATGCAAGTGACTGCAGGCTGCATGACCGCAAAACTATACTACCGGCTTAATAACTCGCTTTATACATCACCGTCGTACTTCCTGTAAATTTATCAATCGGTGGATTCAGTTTTTCGACCGATACCTGTATCTCTTTTATTTGTGGAAATCTTTCATGTGCTGAAACAGCAATAGTCTGTACGAGTGTTTCCAATAAATCTACCGGCTTTTGCATGGTCGTATTGATCACAGCAAAAAGATCTGCATAATCAATCGTTTCATCCAGGGAAGTAATGGTATGGGCGGGAGGAGGAAGATAAGTTACCTGCATATTTACGACAAAATCATTTCCTTTCTGTCTTTCTTCCGGGTGCAAACCATGATAGGCGCGGAAACGAACGTTGTTGAGACAGATAGTGAGATGATTCATCAGCATTTTAAATTATGAGTTATGAATTATGAATTGGTTATAAAGAATTAACAATGCCTGTGTACGCACGGTTCATCATTCATAGCTCATCATTCATAATTATCAGTGAAGTCCTTTCGCACTCAAATATCTTTCCGCATCCAGTGCCGCCATACATCCGCTGCCGGCAGCCGTTACTGCCTGGCGATAGATCTTGTCCTGCACATCACCCGAAGCGAATACTCCTTCTATATTTGTTTTGGAGGTGCCGGGAATTGTTTTCAGATAACCGGCTTCATCCATATCCAGCCATCCTTTGAAAATAGCTGAATTAGGTTCGTGGCCGATAGCTACAAAAAAACCATTGACGGGTATTTCTTTTGTTTCGTTTGTTTTATTATTCTTTATACGAACACCGGTTACGGATTTATCGCCAAGTATTTCATCGGTCTCGGTGTTCCAGTAAACTTTTATATTTGGTGCATTCAGTACCCTGTCCTGCATGATCTTACTCGCCCTCATTTCTCCTTTGCGGATAAACATGTGCACATTGGTACACAATTTTGATAAATAGAGCGCTTCTTCAGCTGCCGTATCACCAGCACCTACAATAGCCACTTCTTTATTCCGGAAGAAAAATCCATCACAGACAGCACAGGCGCTGACACCAAAGCCATTCAGGCGCTGTTCGCTTTCCAGGCCCAGCCATTTGGCCGAAGCGCCTGTAGCAATGATCACCGCATCGGCTTCGATCCATTTTTCTTCATCGATCTCTACGCGGTAAGGTTGTTTGGAGAAATCTACTTTGGTAGCCAGTCCGAAACGGATATCCGCTCCCATACGGGCGGCTTGTTTTTCGAAATCGACCATCATTTCCGGCCCCTGGATACCTTCGGGATAACCGGGATAGTTCTCTACTTCGGTAGTGATGGTCAATTGACCACCGGGCTGGATGCCCTGGTATAATACGGGTTTAAGATTAGCCCTTGATGCATAGATCGCAGCTGTATATCCCGCCGGGCCGCTGCCAATGATTAAAACATGTACTTTTTCGATAGTTCCTTCTGCCATAATTTATCCGGTATTACCTATTAAAACATCTGCTGCAAAAGAAAGTTTATTTGGGCAAAATGCCAAATGCAGTGCGATGGAGAAGGATTTGAAGATTGCAGGATTTGTGGATTTGAAAATTAATCTCCAAATCCACAAATCTCCAAATTTCCTAATCTCTTCTTACCCGAGCCTTTCATCGATGATCCTCTGATCGATCTCTTCCTGTTTCTGATGTTCTTCCTGGAGACGTTTTAATTTCTTGCCATAAGAAAGTTTGGTGATCAATGCGAATAAGACAGGCACCACAAAAATGGCCAGTGTGGTAGCAGCGATCATACCGCCGAATACCGTCCAGCCGATGGTTTTCCGGCTTTCTGCTGCTGCACCGGTCGCAAATGCCAATGGTAACACACCCAGGATAAATGCCAGCGAGGTCATTACAATGGGTCGTAAACGCAGGTTTACGGCTTGTAACGTGGCATGGATAATATCCGTGCCTTTATCCACCCTTTCCTTGGCAAATTCCACGATCAGGATCGCGTTCTTGGCGGCCAGCCCGATCAGGGTGATCAGACCGATCTGTGCATAGATATTATTACTCAAACTTGGAATGAAGGTCAATGTCAGGATCGATCCAAAAGCCCCGATCGGTACGGCAAATAACACCGAGAAGGGAACCGACCAGCTTTCATACAATGCGGCCAGGAACAGGAATACGAATACGATCGAGATCGCAAAAATGGTCGACTGCTGGTTGCCGGCCGAGATCTCCTCGCGGCTCATACCGGAGAATTCATATCCATAACCCGCCGGCAGCGTTTTCGCTACCTCTCTCAATGCTTCAATAGCCTGCCCGCTGCTGAATCCGGGTTTGGGTGATCCGTTTATTTCAATCGAACGATAAATATTATAGTGAGAAATAACCGAAGGCGCTTCGATCACTCTTGTCGTGATCAATGATGCCAGCGGCACCATTCCTCCCTGCCCGTTGCGTACATAGTATTTCCCGATATTCGCCAGCGATCCGCGGTACGTACTATCAGCCTGCGACATGACACGGAAGTTTCTTCCATATAAATTGAAATCATTCACATAACTGCTACCAAGTAACGTAGACAATGTGCTGTATACATCAGATACCGATACGCCCAGTTTCTTTGCCTGTTCCTTATCTACATCTACCTGGTAACTCGGGGTACGTGCACTGAAGAATGTATACGCAGCACCGATCTCCGGGCGCTGATTCAATTTACCCAGGAAATCCCGCGCTATTTTTTCAAACACCTGTATGCTATCGGTACTGGTTGTTTGCTGCAATTCAAATGTAAAACCGGAAGTGGCGCCCAAACCCGGAATAGCCGGCGGGGCAATAACCAGTACACGCGCTTCCTTGATATCTGCCGTGGCGTTCCGGATCTTACCCATGATATCCTGTGCCTGCTGCCCTTTTCCTTTGCGGTCATCCCATGGGTTCAGCAATACGAATACGGTTCCTGAATTTGATTTATTCGAAAAGTTGATCACGTTCAGACCGGCCAGTCCGCCCACTGTTTTTACTTCCGGTATTTCCCGTATGCGCCTGGCAATATCCCTGAGCATCGCCACACTTCGTGTAGTGGAAGTCGCTTCGGGCATTTCATAGGTAACCAGCAAACGCCCTTCATCTTCGGTAGGAATGAACCCGGTTGGTTTATTTTTTAATAAAAAGAACAGCCCCACAAATAATACCACCAGCATTACCAGCACATAAGGTGTTCTTTTTATCCAGGAACTTACGCCTTTTACATAACGGTTGGTCAGACGACCAAACCAGCGGTTGAATCCGGCAAAGAATTTTTCAAACAAATTCTTTTTCGCATTCTCATCTTTCGAAGGTTTGAGCATTAAGGTGCAAAGCGCCGGTGTAAGCGATAACGCTACAAAAGCGGAGATGACGACCGATACGGCAATAGTAATGGCAAACTGCTGGTAAAGCCGTCCTACGATACCCGGTATGAATCCAACCGGTATGAACACCGCGGCCAGGATTAATGCAATGGCAATGACCGGCCCGGAAATATCTTTCATCGCTTTTCGCGTAGCGTCTACCGGCGACATTTTTTCATGATCGATATTATGCTGTACCGCTTCCACCACAACGATCGCATCATCCACCACAATACCGATGGCCAGTACAAAGGCAAATAAAGTAAGCGTGTTGATCGTGAACCCGAGCGAAGTGAACATGATAAACGTAGCGATCAACGATACCGGGATCGCCAATACAGGGATCAGCGTAGCGCGCCAGTTCTGGAGGAACAGGAACACTACAAGCACCACCAGTAATAACGCTTCCAGTAAAGTATGCACTACCTCATTAATGGATGCTTTTACAACAGATACCGTTTCCAGTGGTATCAGGTAATCAACCCCGGGAGGAAAATTCTTTTTTAATTCGGTCAATGCTTTGGTCACACCTTCATAGGTGCTGATCGCATTGGCGCCTGGCGCCTGGTAGATCAGCAGGAAGGCGGCGGGGTTACCGTTTACAAATGAGTTGATACTATAATCGAAACGGCCAAGTTCTACACGCGCTACATCTTTCAGGTAAACAATACTTCCATCCGCCGGTCTCGTTCTTACTACAATATTTTCAAATTGTTCCCTGGTATTGATACGGCTATTGGTAAGGACACTGTATTCGAATGCCTGTGCACCGGGCTGAGGATTACCTCCTACTGTACCACCGGCTATCTGTAAATTCTGTTCCTGTAATGCCGCATTGACCTCAGCAGGTGTCATTCCCAGCGCTGCCAGCTTTTCCGGGTTAAACCAGATACGCATTCCAAAATCATCCGCACGTGATAATACATCACCCACCCCTTTTACACGAAGGATCGCATCTTTTACATACAGGTTGACATAGTTTCCGAGGAAGGTGGAATTACGGCTATTGTCGGGAGAATAGAATGCCAGCGCCACCATGATCGCAGGGTTACGTTTTCTGACGGTCAATCCCAAACGCTTTACCGCATCCGGTAAAGTGGGTTCTGCTACACTCACCCGGTTCTGTACATCCAGGGTGGCAATATTGATATCTGTTCCTACTTCAAAGTTGACCGTGATACCACTCTGACCACTGCTGGTACTGTTACTGGTCATGTAGGTCATACCCGGTGAACCGTTTACCTGCGTTTCGATGGCCGTCGTAGTCGTTTGTTCTACTGTTTGCGCATCGGCGCCGGTAAAGTTACCGGCTATAGAAACGGTGGGGGGTGAAATATCGGGGTATTGTGCAATAGGAAGATTGATCAGTGATATGATACCCACCAATACCAGTACTATTGAGATCACAATTGCCGTTACCGGCCTTTTTATGAAAGTTTCTGCTATCATCTTTATAGTGATGTGAGGATGTGATGATCCGGAAATCTGAAAATGAGAAGCTCATTTCCTGCTCATCACATCTCCAAATTTTCAAATCATTTTTTTGGTTGTTCTGTTGTGATCACGGCTCCCTGGCGAAGATTCTGTACGCCCTGCACCACTACTTTCTCTCCTTCTTTCAAACCATCTCGGACAATTACATCGGCACCCACTTGTTTTCCCAATACCAGTTTACGTTGTGCTACTTTACTGCTATCTCCGACTACATAGGCAAAATATTCACCCAATTGTTCGATAACTGCTTTGTATGGTATAGTGATCGATTTTTCCTTAGCGTTGCTGAGTACTCTTACTGTAGTACTCATCCCTGCCTTCAATACATTTTTATCATTGGGAAAAACCAATCTTGTTTTGATCGTACCTGTTTGCGGGTCCACAGCGCGATCGATCAGCCCGATATGACCATAGGCAGGAAAAACATCGGTGCCAAAGGCTAACGAAAAAATAGAATCATTTTTCTTTTGTTCACCCTGCAATTGATTGAAACGGTAAATTTCTTTCTGATCAACCGCAAAATCGACAGCGATCGGGTTATCGGTAGAAATGGTATTCAGGACTGTTTGCCCGGCTACTACCGAAGTACCACTTCTTACCTGTGAAATACCGATCGTTCCACTGAACGGAGCTACGATCGTGGAGAAGTTAACATTCGCTTTTACCGCATTGACATTGGCTTTTGCTGCATCTACCTGTTTCTTTGCGGCATCGAGCGTTGCATCCGCATAATCTACCTGCTGCTTGGCAATAGCATCTTTTTTATCCAGTTCATGATACCTGTCTGCATCTTTCTGTGCTTTTACCAGGTTGGTTTCCTGCACGGCCAGGTTAGCCAGTGATTGCTGGTAATTGGCATTGTATAATTGCTGATCGATGGAATAAAGGCGTTGTCCTTTGCTGACCTTGTCACCATCTTTAAAATAAATACCGGTCACATAACCGGTCACCTGTGCACGTAATTCTGTTTGGTTCAGTGCGACAACCGTACCCGGGTATTCATCATAATAAGACGCATCGGTTGATCTGGCTTCTTCTACCGTAACAGGTATAGCTGGCGGTGGACCTTGTTGTTGCTGTTGTTTTCCACCACAGGCAGCCAGGAAAAAAACTAAACCTGCGATTCCATTGATCCTTGATAATTTAATTTGCATACTATAAACGTTGTGATCTTATAAACTAAAGAATTAATACCTGAGATCGCCCAAACTCCGTTGTACATCGATCTTACTGCTTAATATTTGATAAAGGGCATTGAAATAATTGATCTGTGCCGTACGCAGATCTGTTTCTGCTGAAACCACTTCGAGGTAGGTTTTGATACCTGAACGGTATTGCAATTGAATCACATCATAGACTTCCTGTGCCAACAATACATTTTCTTTAACGGCAAGGTAATTCGCCAGGCTGCTTTTATAACTGGCCAGGGCTGCGTAATATTCGGAACTTAACTGGTTCTTCAGGTTCACTACTTCCAGGTCGATGCTTTTCAACTCCCATTCCGCCTGCTGTATATTATATTTTCGTTTACCACCCTGGAAAATCGGGAATGCGAGCGTTAATCCTGCATAGGAATTGGGGAAAGACTGGTTGTACAGTTTTCCAAAATCATTATTCAGGTAATTTAAATTGTAAGCGCCATTGGCAGACAAAGAAGGAATATAGCTCCACTTGTTATAGCTAAGGTTGGCCTGCTGTAATTTTCGTTGTGTTTGTAATAACTGGTACTCTACCCGTTTTGTATAATCGATAACCTGGAGTGTATCGAGTACGATTTCATTTTCCAGTTGTGCACTATCATATACGATATCGAGTGAAGAAGATACCGGGTAATTCATCAATGCTTTCAGATATTCTGTTTTGGCTTGCAGCGTTTCTATATAAGCTTTTCTTGCTGCTGTTGTATTATTAAGAGCGATCGTTGCTCTTTTATAATCTGTTTTATCTACTACGCCTGCGTCATACTGCGCTTTGGCATCGTTCAGGCTTTTTTGAAGCCTGGCAATGTTCTCGCTGGAAACTTTTATTTGTTGTTGCGTGGCCAATACATCATAAAAAGCTTTGGATACATTGGAAACGACATCGATCTGTGTATTGACCGTTTGTTGTCTGGATAATAATCTTACATCGCCTTTCGTACGATTGGCAAGCAGTACATCGCGGTTAAAGATATTTTGGGTGGCAGAAAACTGCAGACCGGATGTATTGCTTACTCCCAACCTCACGGGATTGCCGGCGATGATACTTGTTTGCACCTGGAAATTGTGCTGGTAGAGATAATTGAAATTTACCTGCGGGTACCAGTCTGCCAATTTGGATTTGATCTGCAGATCGGTGATCTTTTCATCGATGAGGGCCTGTTGTACCAGTGGTTGTCTTTTCAGGGCATACTGTACCACGTTGGGCAAGGTGGCATCCTGCAAAAGACTATCTGCCTGCTGCGCGTGGAGGGCAACCGGACCAAGGGATAAGGCGATAACTAAAAAAGTATACAATACGGAAGAGGGTCTCTTCAAAAGGCTGTCTCTAAGCATAGAAAATAATATTCTTTTCCCTATGGCAGGGCATCGTTGGTTTTCGGGAAGTGAATAGTACAACAGCAAAAGTGAATTATTGTTTAACTCATCCCCGGAGCGAATCGCAAAATTAAGGGGAATTCCTGTTAAACACGGATTACAATGATCAATGGCTTTCACGTATTACGAGCAGGGAATTCCTTTTCTTAGACGTTAAGGCTTTCAGTAACCTTCCTATTTACTGGTATAGATTACCGTAAACAAATAGTTAATCCGGGGGAGATGAGAACCGGTGGAATTTTTAAACCGGTGTGATTCATATTAAAAAAAACAGCTCCAATCTATGACCGGAGCTGCTTCCTTAATAAACCCACCAATATTTCTTCCGCGGGGCGGAAGATTCTGCTATTTTAATTGCGCTTCTTATCCGAGATAAGCTTTCAGCGCACTGCTATAACGTGCTTTTTGCAGGCGTTTGATCGCTCTTTCCTTGATCTGGCGGATACGTTCTTTGGTAAGATCGTATTTCTGTCCGATCTGTTCGATAGTAACACCTTGTTCGCCATCGAGACCGAAATAAGCGTTCACGATCTCTGCTTCGCGCGGGCTGAGTGATTTCAGTACGCGGCGGATCTCATTTCTCAATGAATCTTTCATTACATCATCATCAGTATCATCACCACCTTCCAGCAGGTCGCCCATCGCCACATCTTCTGCTTCATGCACAGGTGCATCCAGGGAGGTGTGACGGGTATTGCTCTGAAAGATATTATTGATCTCCGTTTCGCTCATTTCAAGCAATTCGGCTAATTCTTCTGTAGAGGGTTCACGTTCGTGTTCCTGCTCAAAAGCCATATAGGCTTTATTCGCTTTGTTGTAAGTGCCGATCTTGTTTTGTGGCAAGCGGACCAATCTGCCCTGCTCTGCCAGCGCCTGTAAGATCGACTGGCGGATCCACCATACGGCGTAAGAAATAAATTTGAAACCTTTTGTTTCATCAAAACGTTGTGCCGCTTTGATCAGACCGAGGTTGCCCTCGTTAATAAGATCACTCAGTGACAACCCCTGGTGCTGGTACTGCTTGGCAACAGATACTACGAAACGAAGGTTGGCCTGTACGAGCTTATCCAGTGCCTTTTGATCCCCCATTTTAATACGTTGCGCCAATGTCGTTTCCTCCTCAGGAGTGATCATTGAAATCTTGGAAATTTCCTGCAGATACTTTTCGACTGCCTGTGAGTCTCTGTTAGTAATCTGTGTAGCAATTTTGAGCTGCCTCATAGTATCATCTATTAGTTAAACAAATACAACGAATAACAAACAGTCTTTGTTTGCAGAATGTTGCGAAAATGTAGTTAAAGAAAAGACCGTCCAAGGTCCATCTGCAAAAATACATTTCAATCCCCAAATCTCATAGTCATTCTCCATATTTTATGGAAAATGACTATGCACATTTCTGTATAAAAACACAGTAAATGGAATGCAATACAGTATGGGCGGGCATTTCAGGATATGATCATTTCCGGAGCAGGTACAATTTATTTTTCCGGATCAGGCAGTGAATCAATTTTCACGTTGCTTTTTCTTTTTAAAATGATCCAGAGAATGGCTCCCGACAGGAAAAGAAGGGTGGAAATCACTTCGGCCTGGGTAGGATGAAATCCAAACAGGTTTAATTGAGTGTTTACCCTGATTTTTTCTATGAAGAAACGTTCTAATCCATTTAAAATCAGGTATAAAGCGAATAGTGTACCCGGCACTTTCAGTTTTTTACGGGCTGCCCACAGGATACCAAACAGCAAAAGACAGGTAATGATCTCATAAAGCGGCGTGGGAAAAACAGGCGCTGGTAAATGCGCACAATATTTCTTGTCATCGCAATTAGCCAGCGGAACACCATGTTCATTTACATTATGCGGATAATCATACGCAAAAAACCATACCGGCAAAAAGGATAACGCAGCCGGTCTTGTAAAGCTTTTCCTGGGCACCTGGTCGATGCTCGCATGATTGTTCTCATTCAAAAAGAAAGTGCTGTGGGATTCGAGTGTTTTCTGGAAATCGCCGGGCGCAGCTGCAACGATTTTTGAGGATTGATTGGTAGTGTAAGCCGAGTTATAAATGCCCCAGTCGCCATCACCGGCTACCTGGCAGCCGATCCGTCCCAATGCATAAGCCAGCATCAGTGTAGGCGCTGCCGCATCATTCAAATGCCAGAAACCGATATTGTGCTTTTTCGCATATAACCATATCGCAAGTGCTGCGCAGATCAGGCCCCCATAGAAGGTAAGTCCGCGCGGAGAGAAAATATAGGCAGCCGGGTCCTGTAAAAAATAGCTCCAGTTCTCAAAAATGTCAAACAGTTTGGCGCCCAATAATCCAAATACCAGCGCCAGGATCGTTATTTCCCCTACCCTGTCCTGCGGCCATATCCTGACCGTTCGTTTCTCGGGCTTTGGCAATTTCTGTTTGTTCTTTTCATAGAATTTCAAGCCGGCAAACAACAAGCCCAGGATAATACCAGCTGGCCAGCTTCCGATAGCAGAGAAGATAAACGCCTGTGGATCTTCTGTAGCGGAACTATCCATAATAAATAAAGCGAGTATCTTATAGCCGAGCAGAAAGCCCAGGAGAAAATTCAGGATCAGTTCACCGGCGGTGGCTGGCTGCCCTACCATTACCTGCATTTCTTTCGGTTGTAAAAGACCCTGCCGGCTTTTTCTTCTCAGCTCGGCAGCTAATACAATAGCCGCGAGGATAAAAGCTATCGCTACAAAAAATCCGAAGGAATTAACAAAACGAAGGAATTTCCACTCAACTCCAAAAAGGTCCTTAAACGCGTAATAAAGATTAGGATACATGGGCCTGTAGTTGATTTTGACCGGCAATATACACTGGAAAAATAAGGTGGCGCAAAATAATTAGCCGGCAGGAAAAGGGATAAAAATAAGGAATAAGAAACAAAAAATAAGGAATGAGAAAGTGCGATCCTCAACTGCTACTTTCTCATTCCTTATTTTTTGTTTCTTATTCCTTATTTAATTGCAATACTGGTCAAATGCACCGATCAGGTTGTTGGCGATCATTTGTGCAGGTCTGCCTTCTATCTGGTGACGCTCGATAAAATGCACCAGCTGGCCATTCTTGAACAAGGCAATAGCCGGAGAAGAAGGTGGAAACGGTCTCAGGTGCACACGAAGCGTATTCACAGCTTCCGTGTCAAATCCTGCAAAACTTGTGGTCAGGTAGGTCGGCTTGTTTTTAGCATTGGCGACAGCCATTAACACACCGGGGCGCGCACTGCCGGCCGAACAACCACATACCGAATTGATCATAACAAGGGTGGTACCCTCTTTTTTCAATTGATCTTCTACTTCAGATGAGGTCAATAACTCGGAGAACCCATGATCCGTTAACTCTTCCTTCATGGGTGTTACTATTTCCTGGGGATACATATATTATACTGTTTTTTTAAGCAACGCAAATGTAGAGAAAAAGTTCAGTATTGAATTGAATAAGTAATTATGTCATATTTCGTTATGCGATACTGAAAATATGTCGCATGTATTTATCGGGACTTCCATACTTGTCAGCAAAAATCCATGAAAAACGTGATGGTACATGGTTTGAAAAGTGGATGTCGTAACCAAATGTTTTAAAACAACAAACAAAAAATAGTTATGACACACGTGAAATTCAACAACAGACCTTTCGAAAAGTCTTTTAACAATTTGTTAGACGACCTTTTTACTGAACTGCCCGTCCTCTATAAGAATGATGTCAGCAGGTCATCCAATGGATTTATTCCTGTAAACATCACTGAAAAGGCGAACGGCTATCATATTGAAGTAGTGGCCCCGGGATTTGATAAGTCAGATTTTAAAGTGAATATCGAAGACAAACTGCTGACGATTTCGGCCGGGAAGCAAACGGAAGTGAAAGAAGCCGGCGATCAGCCGACCGATAAACAAATTCGTAAAGAATATAATTACCGGTCATTCAAAAGATCTTTTACAATTGACGAAAAAATTGATGCTGCAGGCATTGAAGCAAAATATGTTAATGGTGTTTTAACATTAAACCTTCCTAAGAAGGAAGAAGTCAAAGCTTCAGCAAAAGAAATTGCAATACAATAATAAGCTTTCTCATAAGCAGTTGGTTTTGGTTTACACCCGTCGTTTCTACGACGGGTTTTTTCTTGCAATAAATTTTATATCATCCCTTTATCTAAAATCTAATAGTTTTGCGGGCATTACATATCCACTAATTATGGTGAAAAAGATCCTGTTACTGGTTATTATTTGTTTATCGCTCAGCGGGTTGGTGAGGTCGCAGATCGTTCCCGATACTGCAGCTACGGCCGTTTCGCAGGATAGTTTCCTGCGGATCGTGAACCTCAACCCCTATTTTACCCTGCATGTGGATTCCATGCTATCCTACCAGCTGGCTATTAATAAAGACGAGACCAAGTATTATTGGTACCTCAAGAATTCTCCCGTTGGTCTCAAGATCAATAAGGATAATGGGTTGCTGACCTTTAAGGCAGAGAAATCCTATTTTCTGTCGGGCAAACTGAAATACGATCAGCCCTATTCGGTAAATATCGGGGTGCAGAACCTCTCCAATCCCCGGGAAAAGATCGATACCAGTTTTACACTTGTATTCTATAATACCGATATCATGATGCCCAAAATAAAGCCGACGGTGGGTAATGTGCTGGTTATAGAGGAAGGTGAGCAGGTCGCATTCAAAGTACAATGCGAAGACGGCAATTTCCCGATCGAAGAGATATTATTCAGCAGTAATATTCCATTGCATGATTATAAACTGGTCAAACACTGCGATGATGAATTTGCCTGGAATGCGCCGTATGATTTTGTAAAGGAAACCGATTCTGCCAAGGTTAAAATACTGAACCTGACTTTTGTTGGTACAACAAGGTTTAAGGTGAATGATACGACCACTGTCAGGGTAGTCGTAAAAGATGCGTTGAATTATCCTGTTGCCAAACAGGAATATGATATGGTGATGGCTAATATCAAGACCTACCTGTTGCAATTGAAATTCACCTTTCTGATGCTGGATAAAAAACTAAAAAAGACAAAGAATGTGCGTACTTCTTTCGATCTTACTTCTGCTTCCACGGCATTGACAGGAACGATCCTTTCTACTACTGGTGGTGAATCTTCACAAACGGCCGGCAAGATTTTACCAAGTGTGGGTGTTGCCCTGGTGCCGGTGAAGGAAGCCAGTGCTCCTAATAAAGTGGTGGAACAAAACCAGGCGTCGCTGGTACGTTCTTCGATCAAGCGGCTGGATTATATGCGGTATGATTATTCGCTGGTAGGTGATAAAGATCCCGCGATCCTGACCAAGATCACCAAACTCAAGGAAGAACTGAAACAAAGCCAGATGCAACTGATCGATGTGCCGGTGGATATTACCAATGACATGACGGAGGAAGAACTTAATAATTATTTTAACAGTCCCAAGGTTAATAAGAAATACAGGCTATCTGGAAGATAAAGAATAAGAAATAAGGAATAAAAAATAAGGATGAGAAAGTGCAGTACGCAAACTGCTATTTTTTCATTCCTTATTTTTTATTCCTTATTTCTTATTTACAGTTCTTCCTTCTGGTATCGATCAGGTACTGGATTTTCCAGACACCATACGCACGAATAAGCTGGAACGAATTGACACCACAATGGCTGAATTTACCATTGTAATAAAATTCATAAGGTGTCCAGGCGATTGCCAGGGGGCCGTCTGTTTGAATAGTCCCGAAACTGATACGTTCATCTGCACTGTCTTTTTTAACAGTATTGATAAAATCTGCAAAAGCGGCTACTGTATCGGTAATCACCAGGGGCTCTCCTTTTTTATCGCGGGAGATCGTTTGTAACACAGCATCGGAAGCAAATGTATTCTTCACTCCTTCCCCATCTGCGTTTCTCATAGCCGTGAATAGGGCGTTGATGGTTGCTTTTACGGAATCTTCCGCATTTTGTCCAAAAGCGGAGGTTGAAAAAAGAATTGTTAAGACGATCAGAAAATGACGCATATTAACATTGTTTAAGTGAACCCTGTCATGCAATTGTCGTCCTAAAATAAAATCATTAATTATGAAGAAAATAAGAATTGTACAGGCGGCAGTAGCGATACTATTATTGGCAACTATGGCCAGTTGCCGGTCAAGCCGCGACTACGGATCTTATCCTCCCCCGCCACCACCCCGTGCTTCTGTTTCGCTGATTCTTAATGCAGGACCTGGTATCGTTGTAAGCCGTTATTCGGACGGACGTTATTATTACCGTGCTCCCAACGGGTATATGTACTGGAGAGGATATGATAACCGGTATTATCTCGACAGGCGATATATCAACAGGAATTATTACAGCCACAACCAGTATAATGACTGGAGAAGATATAATGGCGGTAGAAGAAGGAGATAGAAAATTATGAGTTATGAATTATGAATTGAGCGCGCATGAAAGTAAGTTTCGAATTGTTACACCCGGTTCATAATTCATAATTCATAACTCATAATTTTATTTAACATACCCCAATATCTTCAACATACTTTGTGCAGTCTGTTCTTTGGCGTAGACCCAATCGATCAGTTTGCCATTCTTGTCATGATCCACAATAATATGCTTGGGAGAAGGGATGAGGCAGTGCTTGATCCCGCCATACCCGCTGATCTGGTCCTGGTAAGCACCGGTATGGAAAAATCCTAAATAAAGCGGTTCGCCGTTATTGACTTTTGGCAAAAAGACTTCATTGATATGTTCTTCGGAATCGTAATAATCGTGACTGTCGCAGGTAATACCACCCAATACGACGCGCTGGTATTCGGTATCCCATTTATTGATCGGTAATAAGAGAAACCGTTCGCCGATACCCCAGGTATCAGGAAGTGTGGTAATAAAAGAAGAATCGATCATGTACCAGTTCTCGCGATCATTCTGGATCTTTTCACCGATCACGCTATAGATATGTGCCATGCTTTCGCCGACTGTATAGCTGCCAAACTCGGTAAAGATATTGGGCATCGGCACTTTTGCCTTCTTACAGGCCACTTTGATATTGCGCACGATCTCATCGATCATAAACTGGTAATCATAATTGAATCCCAGGGAATGTTTGATAGGGAAACCGCCGCCGATATTAATTGAATCCAGTTCAGGGCAGATCTTTTTTAACTGGCAATACAGGTTGATGATCTTGTTCAATTCACTCCAGTAATATACATCGTCTTTGATGCCTTTATTCAGGAAGATATGCAGCATTTTGAGCTGGAACTTGCTTTCATATCCTTCGATCCTGTCTACATAAAATTCAAGAATGTCTTTGGCGCGGATACCGAGGCGGGATGTATAAAAAGGGAAAGTCGGTTCTTCTTCAGCTGCCACACGGATCCCTAATTTAAACGGGACTTTTACTGATTTTGCATACTCTTTCAGTTCATCTTTATTATCGAGGACAGGGATCACATTGCTGAAACCTGAATTGAGAAGATTGGCGATGCGGCGTGTATATCCCTTTTGTTTGTAGCCATTGCAGATAATATGAATATCCTTGTTGATCTTTTTCTTTTCGTATAATTTCTTGATGATCTCGATATCGTAGGCGTATGAAGTTTCGAGGTGAATTTCATTTTTTAACGCTTCTTCCACTACGAAACTGAAATGCGAGCTTTTGGTACAATAGCAATAGAAATACTTTCCTTCATAGCGGTGCTTTTTAAAAGCATTGGCAAACATCTGCTTGGCTTTTTTGATCTGCATCCCGATCTTAGGGAGGTAAGTCAGTTTTAACGGTGTGCCGTATTTATCGATCAGGGCCTTTATATTTACCCCGTTGTATTCGAGGTAACCGTCGTCATTTACTTTAAATCCTTCCTGTGGGAAATTAAAAGTTTGCTGTACGAGCTCATTGTAAGTGTTATTCATTGATCGTTCAATGGGTTGATCCGTACATTCCTGCACGGGTATTTTAAAGAATCACAGATACCGGGGTTCTGTAGCGGGTACAAAAGTAAATGTTTGGAAAGTTTTTAAAATAAAAAAACTGTGAAGTGGGAAAGGGTCGAACATCTCTATTATGGGGCATATGGAAGCGTATTGGACAGCCCTTTTCTTGAGTGGCGCCTTTTCCGAGGTGACACCTTAGAGGCAAGGTGACACCCTGAAATAAAAGACGCCTAAGCTGAGAGGGGCTATGTTGATGAGCCCCAACGGCCTGAGGTCAAGGGTGACACCTTCAACCCGGGGTGTCACCTCAAAGGCAAGGTGACACCTTCCCCCCAAGAGGTGTCACCCTGAAATAAAAAACCGCCCTGTGTTGACAGGACGGTTACTATGTTCATGAGCCTGAGGCTTATTTTACTGATTCAACCAGGCTTTTGAAAGTATCCGGGTTGTTCATCGCCAGGTCAGCCAGCACCTTACGGTCAAGGGTGACACCTTTCTTTTGCAGCTTGTTGATGAATTCAGAATAAGTCATTCCCTCAGCACGGACAGCTGCATTGATACGGGCAATCCACAACTGACGGTATTCTCTTTTCTTTAATTTACGACCTACAAACATATAGGTCATACCTTTTTCAACAACGTTTTTGGCGACGGTCAATACGTTTTTACGTTTTCCATAAAAACCTTTGGCCTGTTTTAATATTTTTTTCCGGCGCGCCTTCGACGCAACGGCATTTTTTGAACGTGGCATATCTTAACAATTTTAAAAGTAAAAATTAAAAATTCAACATGGATTGACCAATAAAGCGTACCCGCTTATTTCAATCTCAGCAAGCGTTTTACAAATCCAAGATTCGCTTTGGCTACGATCCCGTCTTTGCGCAGGTTGCGTTTACGTTTAGTTGATTTTTTTGTCAGGATGTGACGTTTGAAACTCTTTTGGTGAGTGATCTTTCCCGTGCCGGTAACTTTAAATCGTTTTTTGGCACTGGAATTCGTTTTTACTTTAGGCATTTTACCCAGTATTAATTTTTAGACCCTTGAGGCGTTCCCCACAGGGGGATCCTTGTCGAACCTCTTCAGGAAATACCGTTCTGCCAGGGCAGTTTAACGGGCTGCAAAGATAATGCACTCATAACTAGTGGCAAAGGCTATTCTAAAATAAAATACAGGGCCGTTTCAAACGACCCTGTATCTGCAGATATATTTCCGGTAATCTTTATTATTCTTTAGGATCCAGCTCTTTATCTATCCTTGCTGCAATGTCCTGCAGGTGATAACGGCTCATCGCATCAGTCATACCAGCCGCTGCCGCCTTCGCTTCTGCTCTCAAACTCACCAGCTGCGCCCTTACCATACTCTTGATATCCGATTTATCGGTATTTGTCGTAGTGCTCTGTCCCACGAAGATCAGTACCGTAGCACCACCCGTGTTGGAACGCGGGTTCAGCAGCCCTGCCAATGTATTGACATAGGATTTCTGAAGGTTCCTGCGGTACACATCGATCTTCTTACGGGCAGGTAATTCACTCCAGATACCTGCTTTCAGATCGCTGAACAATTCCGGTAAAGTATAAGCTTTAGAACCGAGTTCGGCTTCAGCATCGATAAGCTTGGAAAGATTGCTGTTGGATAATACGGAATTCAGCACACCATCCTGCAGGCTACCGATCGTATTGATCGCATTGGCACCTGTTCTGTCAAATATATCATTGTCCACCAGCCAGAGCGGGGTCGTGAATAGTTGTTTATTCAGAAAATCAACCGCTTCTTTTTGCTTGGCTTTTGCCACGATCTCATACACAGGTCCTTTTTCTTCTATCGTCTTTGGCGTTTCCATGATACCGCCAATGTATTTGGCTACATGGCCCATGTACATCCTGAACTGGCCTGTCAATGCCCTGTAGATCTTAGCCAGGTTATCATAATCGCTGTTGGGTTGCTTTGTCCATTCCATCAGGTTAGGCACAATACGCTGAAGGTTTTTGATACCATACATACTTCCTTTCATCGCATCATCTCCTACCTGCTCACGCTGTGAGCGCGGATCATCAGGATTGGTTTCAGTACCAAACCACAAACGATTATTCTTTAATCTTTCTATGATCCAGTTGTTGACATAGGTCTTTTCTTCTTCCGGGCTTTTATATTGCGGGAGCAGTTTGTATCCCCATTCAATCGCCCATTTATCGTAATCACCAATACGTGGGAACAATCCCGGTCTGCTGATATGATCTTCCGGCTGTGCCACATAGTTGAAACGTGCATAGTCCATGATGGAAGGTGTATGGCCATTGGCTTCCACCCAGGCTTTGTCCCTGAGCTTTTCCACCGGCACAGTGGAACTTGACCCATAGTTATGGCGAAGCCCCAGCGTATGTCCTACTTCATGCGATGATACAAAACGGATGAGTTGTCCCATCAGTTCATCGTCGAAGACCATTTTACGCGCTCCTGTGTCAACGGGAGCACATTGTATGAAATACCAGTCGTGGATCAGTTCCATTACATTATGGTACCAGTTGATATGGCTTTCCATGATCTCACCGGTACGCGGATCGCTGATACTCGGACCACTTGCATTGGCAACATCCGATGGTTTGTACACGATCGCTGAATAACGTGCATCTTCAAGGCTCCATTCAGGATCTTCCTGTTTTGTAGGCGCGGGTTTGCCAACGATCGCATTTTTAAATCCTGCTTTTTCAAAAGCAGCCTGCCAGTCGTTGATACCCTGGATCAAATACGGCACCCATTTCTTAGGAGTAGCCGGATCGATATAGAATACGATCTGTTTCTGTGGCTCTACCAGTTCGCCTCTTTTATATTTTTCCATATCCTCAGGTTTGGGTTCGAGCCTCCAGCGTTTGATCAGGCGGATAGCTTCCACTCCCTGTGGATTGGCATCAAAATCCGTATAGCCTACTGCAAAGAAACCAACACGCGGATCGAAATATCTTGCCTGCATCGGTACTTTCGGAAGCATAACAATAGAGCTATGCAGTTCGACAGTCATATTGCCGCCCGCTGCTGCTCCGCCGCCACCAGGACCACCGCCCAATGATGGGCCAGGCGATCTTGTATATGTTTTTACCGTGGTCAGTTCGATATTGACAGGAAAAGAATGTACGGCTACTATGTACGATTTGTCTGCTTGCTGTGAACCAATACGCATGGCAGATTTAATGCTGTTATTAAAGTAGAACAGATCATTATCGCTATTGATAAAATCCGTTACATCGATAACACTGCCTGCAGAATCTTTGGAAAATGCTTTGATATCGAAGGCAGCCGAAATGGGTTGTACATTGGATTTATTTACCGCAGTGAACATGGGTGAAGTAGAATCCTTTGCATATTCCGCATAAGAAATAGTACGGATGAAAATTTTGTTATTCGGTCCTTTTTCAAAACGGATCACATTCTGACCGATCTGGTCACCCGCATAACCAAAGAAACTGCCCGGTGTACGAAGACCTGTTGCAGATTTGGACATACGGTTTACAACCAGGAGGTCGTGACCGAGAATGGAATCACCGATCTCGAAAAAATATTTATCGTCTAGTTTATGAACGGCAAACAGCCCGATATCGGTCACGGCTTTGGCAGTGATGACATCATTGTATGGCTTAGGACCCACAGAAGGACGTGAACCGGCTCCGGGTCCGCCACTTTTTGCGGAATCGGTCGGTGCCTGTGAACGGTTTTGTGCAGCGGCAGCAACAGTTAAGAATAATGCTACAGCGGCCATTAGTGTGTGATTGATGGATTGGCGCATATGTATTTGTGTTGTGAAGTTTATTGCCTCAATATAGTAAAAGGGCTGAATTGATAATTCCTTTCCAGGCTTTTTTGTACAAGCGGCAGTAATGAACTATGAAATTGTATTTAGACGGTAAAGAACACAAAACCCGGCGTTACAGCCGGGTTTATGAAAAAATATGGAGTAACTATTTTTTCTTGCCTTTGGGTGCGAACATGGCCAGCATTCTTCTTCCTTCCATCTTGGGCATACTTTCGAGAATGCCTACTTCAGCCAGGCGCTCTGCAAATTTGAGCAATAGCAACTGACCTCTTTCCTGGAATTGTATAGCACGGCCCTTGAACTGAACGTATGCTTTAACCTTGTTGCCGTCTTTGAGAAAACTCTCGGCATGTTTTGCCTTGAAATCGAAATCGTGATCGTCTGTATTGGGAGTGAAACGAATTTCCTTTACTTCGGAGGCTTTGGACTTCGCTTTCATTTCCTTTTCTTTCTTCTTCTTATCGTAAAGGAATTTGTTGTAATCAATGATCTTGCAAACCGGTGGATCTACGGTGGGAGAAATTTCTACCAGGTCCAATCCCTGTTCCTGCGCCATACGAAGTGCATCCTGCGTGTTGTAAACGCCTACTTCAACGTTGTCACCAACCAGTCTTACCTGGGGAACGCGGATAAAATGATTGATCCGGTGTTCTGCTTCTTTGCGGGGTGCGAATCTTCCTTTGTATCCCCCTTTATTGAATCCGCCAGGTCTGAAACCTCCACCTGCTCCGGGTGGCCTGTTAAATCCGCCTTTTTGTGGTACTGCCATATATAAGTTGCTTTCTTTCCCTGGATGAAAGCGATGTGATGTTTATTTTTAAAATCCTCAACAGGGATTGAGGTTTCAATAACATTTGATAATTCATAATTATGAATTATGAATGTTGATTATTCTGCTTTTCTCTCTTTAATTTCTTCCAATGTTTCTCCGATGAACTCCTCCACTGTTTTCACTCCGAGATCGCCTTTACCTTGTCTTCTTACCGCTACCTTATTTTCATTCATCTCTTTCTCTCCTACCACCAGCATGTAAGGTACTCTTCCTAATTCGGTGTCACGGATCTTTTTCCCGATCTTTTCGTTCCTGTCATCAATAGCACTACGAATATCTGCTTTTTTCAATTGATCTGACACAGATTTAGCGTAATCGAGGAATTTATCACTGATCGGCAGAATTTTCACCTGTACAGGCGCCAGCCAAAGCGGTAATTTCCCGGCATAATGCTCCAACAGGAACCCTATAAAACGCTCGTGTGTTCCCAATGGCGCCCGGTGAATGATCAACGGGGTGCCGGCCTGGTTGTCCTGCGTGGTATAGTGTAGTTTAAAGCTGCGACCCTGCGAGAAATCCACCTGGTTGGTTGCCAGGGTAAATTCGCGGCCGATCACACTCCATATCTGCACATCAATCTTGGGGCCATAAAAAGCCGCCTCGTCCTGTACCTCAACAAACGGGATCTTCGAATTGATCAGTACCTGCCTCACCATTTCTTCTGTTTCTTTCCACAATTCAGGTTCGTTCACATATTTCTTTCCCAGCTTGTCAGGTGAATGAAGCGAAAGCCGCATGACATATTTATCAATACCGAATATTTTAAAATACTTCAGGTACATTTCATTCACCGCCCTGAATTCTTCTTCAAATTGTTCTTTGGTGCAATAGATATGCGCATCGTTCATATGCAGGCAACGCACACGCATCAATCCAAATAATTCACCACTCTGCTCATAGCGGTACACCGTACCATATTCTGCAATACGAAAAGGCAGGTCACGGTAACTCTTCGGTTCCGCTGCAAATATTTTGTGGTGATGAGGACAGTTCATCGATTTCAGGTAATACTTTTCACCGTCCAGCTCCATCGGCGGGTACATACTGTCTGCATAGTAAGGAAGGTGACCACTGGTGAGGTACATACTCTCTTTGGCAATATGCGGGGTCACTACCCTTTTATAACCGGCTTCCTGTTCAGTTTCCTTGGCCAGCTTTTCCAGTTCCTCGATAATGATAGTACCGTTGGGCAGCCACATGATCAGGCCCGGACCCACATCATCATCCAGTGTATAGATGCCGAGTTCCTTACCCAGCTTCCTGTGATCTCTTTTTTTGGCTTCTTCCAGCATCTGCAGGTATTCATCCAGTTCTTTCTGAGATGGGAATGTAATACCATAGATGCGGGTGAGCATTTTATTATGTTCATCGCCTTTCCAGTAAGCGCCGGCAATACTGGTGAGTTTGATCGCTTTGATAAAACCGGTACTGGGTATATGCGGTCCGCGGCAGAGATCAGTAAAATTTCCCTGGGTATAAAAAGTGATCTCTCCATCTGCCAGGTTGCTTAGCAGGTCGAGTTTGTATTCATCTCCTTTTTTAGAGAAATACTGGATCGCTTCCGGTTTGGCAATCTCTTTCCGGCTATAAAAATTATTTTGTTTGGCCAGTTCATTCATTTTTTTCTCCAGGGCCAGCAGATCGTCTTCCGTCATTTTTCTATCGCCCAGGTCCATATCATAATAGAATCCATGTTCAACGGGAGGTCCTACCCAGAATTTAACGCCGGGAAACATCGATTCCACCGCCTCTGCCATCAGGTGAGCCGAAGAGTGCCAGAATGTGCTCTTACCTTCTGCATCGGCCCAGGTCAGTAATTTCAGGGAAGCATCTTCATTAATAGGTCGTGTAGCATCCCACACCTGGTTATTCACCTGTGCGGCCAGTACTTTTCTTGCAAGTCCTTCGGAAATCGATTTTGCTACATCCAATGCAGTAACGCCTTTTTCATATTGTCTTACCGCACCATCAGGAAGTGTAATATTGATCATCTTTTGTTGCTCCTTTTAATAAGGACTGCAAATTTAACGAAAACTGGTTACAGTATAACAGCCGACCGGTTCGATAGCCGGAGTTAGATGTTAGTTGTCAGGTGTTGGGTTTAAGATTAAATTGTGAATTAAGAATTCATAATTCTTAAAAAGTGGCAATCCATCAACTTCCTAAATATGTTTGCGGATGAGATTGTCAAGATGAGTTTTTCTTTTCCCGAGTTTCCGCAATTTTTTTTCAAAAAGCGGCTGATCGGTATAATACAACTGGGCCAGCAGCATTTGTCTTCTCCTCCATTTGGCCAGCATGATTTTTCCGGCCGGTTTATCAAGTCCCAATGTCAGCGAATGAAGCAGCCGGATACCCGGACTTTCCGTCCAGGCCAGTTCATACACCTGTCCATAAATACGCGTGAGCCCATGAAAATAGGCATAGTAAGCAGGTTTTAATTCCCGGATCTCTTCCAGCGAAAATTCGGTGGTCAGCGCCTTCCAGATATCACCATTGATATGCGCGTTGATACCATACAGGATACATTTTAACTCCGGGGCGGAAGGATCTTCATAATAAGCCGCCCATTCCTGCGGGATGCTGGTACGGGCCTGGTTTGCATAGTATGAAGTAAAAAAATAACCTGCAAACCTGGCTTCCAGTCTCACCATCAATTCTCTTACCCGTTCATCACGACGGGAGAAAAAATCAACGGCATTGAGCGTGGTGGCGAGGTACACACCGGCAAAATAACGGGAGACTGAGGGACAGGAACTGATAGAATCCAACCGTGTCAAGAGTTCTGCTTCCGCAGGAGCGGGTTGTGCATGATCTTTCCCGGTTATGAAAAGCAAACCAATGGCAAGTGTTATTTTCCTTTTCAGGAGGTTGAAATAGAACTTCATACTTTTCCTATCGTAAATCAATTGCCATTCGTCACTTTCCTGTTTAAAATTAACAAACTATAAGCTGCCAAAACTCTGGCTGTTAGTACTTATTCCTTAGTTTTGGCGTTCCATGAAGCAAGTACGGCATAAGAAATTGTGGTTGTTTTTAATTGTTGCCTGTGCCATTTCCCTTACCTCTTTTTCCCAATCTGTAACAGGTATCTGGCGTGGTTATTTCGTTTCGGAAAGCGGGGAAAGCTATACCCTGGAGTTCCAGGTGAAGCAAAATACCAGCTACGCCGTATCCGGTGTCTCCTACTCTTACCTCGATATACGTTTTTATGGAAAAGCTACCATGACCGGTAATTTTATCCAGAGTTCCAATAGTTTCCGCATCCGGGAGATCAGGACGGTAGAAGTAAAGAACCTGGGATATGGCGGCACCTGTATCATGAATTATAATCTCGTTTACAGCCGTTCAGGCCGGGAAGAATTCCTGGAAGGCACTTATCTCGGCAAGCCCGAATCGAAGAGCGGGGAAAGCAAAGCCGAATGGGGTGATTGCGGAGGTGGAAAAGTGTACCTGCGGAAAGTAACGACCTCCAATTTTTATGTAGAACCCTTCCTGAGAAAGAATGATCCACTTACCAAAGAAAAGCCGAAAGTAACGACGACAGCTCCACCGGTAGTGAATAATAGCCCGAAGATCAGTGCTCCGCCTGCTAAAATCCCTAAGAATATTCCTCCAAAGCAGACGGAGAAGAAGAATAATACCAATACGGTTACGATAAAAAGAGATCCGCCTAAAACTGATTCCACGACGGTGGCCAAAATACCTGATATTAAAAAAATAGCGCCACCTAAAATGCCGGTAGTGATCCCCGATGTTTTAAAAAACCGGCAGAACGAACTGGCCAAATCACTTGTATTGAATGATCCTGATGTAACGATCAAAATATATGATAATGGCGAGATCGATGATGACAGCATTTCTGTGTATCTCGATAAGAAGCTGGTATTATCCAATAAACGCCTGACCGCATCTCCATTGACGCTGAAGTTGAAGATGGATGAAGAGAATCCCGATCACGAACTGGTAATGGTAGCAGAAAACCTGGGTCGTATACCACCCAACACTTCCCTGATGATCGTAGAGGCAGGCGATAAACGTTTCGAAGTGCGGATCACATCTACGGAACAAAAAAATGCAGTGGTCAGGTTTCGGTATGAGCCGGAGTAATATCCATTATGGATTATGAATGCAGAATGATGAATTGGCTGATTTACATTCATAACTCATAATTCTACATTCATCACTTTAATTTATATCCTTCCGGAAAAGCCCATTTCAACCTTTCCCGTTACCGTTTCTGTAATTTTTAACCCGGCTTCAGTATTTTCTTATATTTTCATTTTTAATGCGGCGGTTACCAATTTTATTCTTTTTCCTGTTATGTGCTGGCTGTGCGTCCTCGCAGGCGATCAATGGCTTCTGGAAAGGCCGGCTCGTGATGGAGCCTGGTGGTTGTTTTCCTGTTTATAATATCGAGTTTCAATTACAGATATCAGGGTCGAAGGTAACCGGCAGCTCCTATCACTATTCCGATACCAGCAATTATGTAAAGGAAGAATTTGTCGGCGTTTATGACAGCGTTTCGAAAATGCTGAATATGGAAGAGCAGAAAGTATCCGTCTTTCATATCCCTCCCGATTGTATTCCCTGCATCAAAAAATACCAGCTCGAATACCATACCGATGGAAAGGAAGAACAGTTGCGTGGTTCCTGGTCGGGAAAGACCATGGATGGAAAAAGCACTTGTCCGCCGGGTACGATTGTAATGACAAGGATTCAAAAATCGGCATTCAAGCCTGTGTTGCCCACGACGCTGATTGAACGGAAAAATGAACTGGTCAAAGAAATTTTTGTAGATACAGGTACTATCAAGATTGATTTTTATGATAATGGCCAGATCGATGGCGATACGATTACGGTGTACGTCAATAATTCACCGGTATTGTACCAGAAAATGCTGACAGCAAAACCACTCACGATATTTATCAAGATAGATCTGGTAAAGACCCAGCATGAAGTGATCATGGTGGGAGATAATCTCGGTTCTATTCCTCCCAATACCGCGCTGATGATCGTCAATGCAAATGATAAACGATACCAGCTTTATCTTTCACAGGACGAAAAGAAGAATTCGCTGGTGAGGTTTGTGTACCAGAAACCTTTGGAAATAAAGAATAAGGAATAAAAAATAAGGAATGAGGAAGTAAATGTAAAATGTAGAACCGCAAAATATAAAATGTAAAAGGGGCGGCCGGTAATCGATCACTCCTTTTACATTCTACATTTTATATTTTGAGGTTTTACATTGCTCCCTTATTCCTAAAACCCTCTTACCGTTGTTGCTGGTTTCGGCAATTCTTTTCTAGGTAGTTTCTCGTCGCGCATAGCGGCATTGTATACAAATGAAGCCACCACTACGGAGATCTGTTGCAGATCGGCAGCGATCAGGTGATCGTAAGAATCCATATTGGTATGGTGTGTTCTTGTGCTATATTCGATCGGGTCCTGTATGAATTGAAATCCCGGTAGTCCTACTGCATCGAACGACTGGTGATCGGTGCCGCCGGTATTGGAGATCGTCACGGTTTTGGCTCCCATATCATTGAATGGGGCAAGCCATTGCGTGAAAATGTCTTTTACTTTTTCATTTCCCTGCAGGTAAATACCTCTTACTTTGCCGGTACCATTATCGATATTGAAATAAGAAGACAATTTTCCGTGTTCTGGTTTTAATTCCATCGTTGCCGGATCGGCAAAGTGATTTTTCACATATCCGCGGGAGCCCAGCAGGCCCTGCTCCTCTCCTGTCCATAAAGCAATACGGATCGTGCGGCGCGGTTGCACATTCAGGGTTTTCAGTATTCTCATTACTTCCATCATCACCGAAGAACCGGCGGCGTTATCGGTAGCTCCGGTAGCGCCCTGCCAGCTATCAAGGTGCGCACCCAGCATAACGATCTCATCTTTTAGTTGCGGATCGGTACCGGGTATTTCGGCTATTACAGTATAACCTTGTGTGTCTTTTGTATTGAATTCG
>CAMLGR010000019.1 GCA_946479615.1 uncultured Bacteroidota bacterium
AGTCACAGAGACACAGAGGGACGCACAGAGGTTTTTGCTTTGCTTGTTTTTGATCAGTTCCACGGTTGATGCAGGCAGACCATTATAAGGTTCTTTGACCCCGTTTATTTTTACCGGGTATGCGCCACCCAATGCAAAATTCAGGATCACGAATTTGGGTGTATCGAAGGCCCACTTTCCATAATGCTCAGCCATGGGGCGCGTAACTCGGAACATCGGTATGCCATCATATTTAAAAAGAAGCGTGTCCGGTGTCCAATCCACTCCATATTCATGCCATTGCGTAACATCATTATTGCCGGGCAGGTATAACCTGTTAACAAAAGGTGTTTCACCACTGTAACCAGGACCATGAACAGCAGCGCTTGCCCAATCCTTTTCTCCGACATATTCGAGTATGTCGATCTCACCGGAATCGGGCCAACGGCCTTTTCCCAGCATCCACCAGGCAGGCCACAAGCCTGCTCCATCGGTCAGTTTGATCCGTGCTGTAGCAGAACCGTAGGTGAATTCAACTTTATCCCGTGTATCAATCCTTCCGGAAATGAAATCGAATTTCTTTCCTTCTTTGGTGGTAAAGCCGGGTGAAAAAACCGGTTGTAATACCAATGCGCCGCCATGTGCGCCTTCTGCATCCTGAACAACAGAGATGGTAGCCGATGAATCGACATAAGCCTGCTGTTCATTATTAACCGTGCCACCGGTAATACGTACGTTCCATTTTGATTTGTCGAGTGAAGGAGATGAAAAGTCTTCAAAGAAAATAACTTCTCCCTCCTGCTTTGCGATTGCTTTCTTGGAAGAGGAACATTGGGAAAATAATAGCAACCCGGCAATAGATGCCAGTGACAGCGCAACGATACGTGTATAATAATTCATAAATTGGTTAAGAATAAAAAATTGTATGATCTGAAAAAGAAATACTATAGTTGTTATTGATAAACTCTTATATAATCCACGATCAGCCACTGGGGAAATACGGTAGTTGCATCCGGTGCACCGGGAAAGTTTCCTCCTACTGCCAGGTTGATGATGAAATAAAAGCTCTCGTTAAACGGATAATTATTACTGCCCAGGTCTGCTTTGGATATCGTAGTATATAATACGTTATCGATATACCATTTTATTTCGTCCTGTTTCCATTCCATTGAGAACACATGAAACTTGTCGTTGAAACTATCGCCGCCTGGCAATGTATAATTACGACTGATATAGGTGCTGTTGGGACCCGGGCCAAAATGCAATGTTCCCAATACTTTCGAAGGCTCGCTTCCCATCGCTTCCATCATATCGATCTCACCGCTTTTCGGCCAGTCACCATACACATTATTCTCCGGCAATAACCAGAACGCCGGCCATATTCCTTTTCCTATGGGCAATATCGCGCGGATATCTATACGTCCCAGCTTGAAAGGCTTTTTACCTTTTGTATTGATCTTGGTTGATGTATAATTTTTGCCGCCAAATGTTTCCGCTTTTGCTTCGATGACCATTTTCCCATCCTGGAAAAAAACATTGTTGGGAGGATTCGTGTAATATTCGAGCTCGTTATTTCCCCAGCCACATAAGGCGGGACATCCATCACCTGTTTCAGGCGACCATATAGTATTGTCTAATGCAGCGCCATTGAATTCATCACTCCAGGTCAGCGCATAGCCGGGATAAGAAGTCGGGGCGTCGAAACCTGCATTATTAAAAGTGATCTTTGTATCATCATTCCGCAGCGTAACGCTGATGGTTCCTTTTAACAGGATCACATTGACGGGGTTCTCTACATGCACCTGGAATACTTCATCAGGCTCTTTCAGATCATCAGTAACAATATTGATAACTAATCTTTTTTCCAATTCATTTGGCTGGAAAGTGATCGTTTGATTGACAGCCGTAAAATCTTCCCCGCTTTTGGCTGTGCCATTGATGGTAGTACAGGTAAAACTCACTGCTTTGGACGAACTATGATCCAGTGTAAATTTTATCTCTACATTCCCCACTCCTGAATTCCCTTCCAGCACCGATATATCATCAAAGCTCATCTTCGGGGTGGCATCTGTACCCGAGTTGCTTTTTTTCCCGCAGCCACTCATCACAACAAGTAAAGGGATAAGTTTAATAAGGTTCATAGTGTTCATTTCTTAATAGTTTTCATGTTAGAATTATCCTGCGGAATTATATTATTGTCTCACAAGGGTCTGCACCCAATCATTATTTTTGGAAATAACGATCACAGATCCTTTGCGGCTTTTCACTTCCATCATATCTCTTACATCACCTTTGATACAAAGACCTGTTTGCTGACGGTTTACCGGAATAAAACCACCTTTTCCATCACCTTTCAATAAACTACCGAGACTGGCATCGCAACGCCCCTGTTGTACACGGAAAGGATAGAAATTACCGGCCAGCAGAATATCTTCTATTCCATCGCCATCATAGTCTTTATACAGCACTCCATCTACCGGGCTGAATTGTGTTTCTATGGGCAGCTTCTTTATTTCGAATACGCCTTTGTTATTTACCAGCAAAGAAGTTTGCGTGTTGTAGATGTACAACTTCTTTGCTTTTGCTATCTGTTCCTTGGTTAATATGTTATCAATGGTAGCAGTGCCATAGCTGGCATAGCGGATAAATTTTTTGTTGAGAAACGGCAGCTGTCCTACCACTTCATCACGGGTGTTAAAAGGATAACTGGCATTCTGAATATACCATGTCATTAGCGGATCGATCTTACCATTGTTATCGAAATCGCCCGCATAGGTTACCAACGGCTGGCTTTCGGAAGTTTTGAATTGGGTATTGCATCCCATATTTCCTACTATAAAATCAATGTCACCATCGTGATCGATATCGGCAGGCAGAATTTTACACCACCATCCATCTGTTCTCTGCAATCCTGATTGTGCCGATATATCTGACAGTTGCTTCCCTTTTTCATTATGAAATATTCTTATGGGCATCCATTCACCTGCCACTACCAGGTCTTTCCATCCATCTTTATCGATATCGATCCATACAGCATCGGTGACCATGCCCGAACTAAATAAGGTATCACCTGTAAGTGCTTTTGTGATATCGGTGAAATGCAATTGGTGAGTAGCTTTATCCACATCGTTCCGCAGGATCATATTACCTGCGCTAAGCGGGTAAAGACCAGGAATGGAACTGGCACCTACAAAAAGATCGATATCACCATCGTTATCGAAATCACAGGGGATCACGCAACTTCCACTAAATACTTCAGCGGGCAGCGCATTCACATCTTTATGAAAACTCCCTTTCCCATCATTGACATAAAGTCTGTCCTGCAATTCAGGGCCAGGCATCAGCCATTCACTTCCGCCACTGGTCACATAGAGATCTGCGTCACCATCACCATCTGCATCAAAAAAAGCAGCGCCAATATCTTCGTCGATAATATCGGCTTCCCAGGGTTGTGAAGCACTTATCCTGAATGTTCCATTCTCCTGTTGCAGATACAAGGAGCCGCGCTGACCGGCTGCTCCTCCAATAAAAATATCTTCCAAACCATCATTATTCACATCACCTTTTGCCATCTTGGGTCCCTGCTTCGACAGTTCATACGGCATGAGATATTCGCGTTTAAAATCTACATATTGATTTTCCTGCTGGTGAAAGTCGATGCCACTGGCATGGCTGATATCGGCAAACAAAGTCTTTACCGGTGCAGCGTTGTATATTTTAACGGCGTTTTTCTTTGCTACAGTAATTGTTGTATTGATAGCAGGGTCGGTAACAATCGTAGCAGAATCAAGTGCCCAGATCACTTTTATCTCTTTAATACCTGTCTCTTTGCCCAATCCGAAATTCAATGTATAATCTACTGATGACTGATAACCCCTCACCGGGTACATCTCTTGCATCTGTTCATTCTTTGCAGTTACCACAATTACTTTAGCACCGATACCAAATACATTTTTCTGATCCCCGCTAAGTTTTACCCGGATAAAATTATTTTTATCCATTGTACTGCTGTTATTCTTATATACAGATACCGGGTCATTATTATTACAAACGATCAGGTCGAGATCACCATCGTTATCAAGATCGGCATAGGTAGCCCCGCTACTGACCCCCTTTTCATCCAACCCCCAGTTCGTGCTTTCGTCGGCAAATGTCAGGTCGCCTTTATTGCGATACATATAATTACTGATCTTCGTCGAAGGCATTTTTTTCACGAGATCATACAAAGGCATATTACTCGCATATCCTTTTGGAGTAGAAACATCGAGACCTTTTTCCGTAGCTTCCTTAATAGCTTCGGCCACCTCGTATTTCATAAAATCCAGGTTGGTGGATTCACGGAGGTAACCATTGGTAACAAAAAGATCTTTTAATCCGTCATTATTAAAATCAGCAAAAAGTGATGCCCAGCTCCAATCTGTATTGGAAACGCCGGATAGTTGTCCTATTTCACTAAATACCGGGAGGCTATCTTTAGTAAATCCCCTGTTTAACTGCAGCATATTGCGATTATTCTGGTGACCATACCCGCTATCTACCATCAGGGTATATTTATCATACTCATCGGCGCCCTGCAATATTTTCTGGCGATAATTTGATTCGGGCAGCATATCCAGTGTAACCACATCAGGTAACAGGTCATTATTAAAATCGGCAATATCAAGCCCCATCGTATTGCGGCTCATGTGTGCAAATACCTGCTGGCAAACTTCTTTAAATGTTCCGTCCTTTTTATTGAGATAGAGATAATCCTGTTCATGAAAATCGTTACTTACCAGGATATCAGGCCATCCATCTTCATTGATATCGCTGATAGCGATCCCTAATCCGAAATTGGCGCCTCCGCCAAATATGCCTGCTTCTGTACTTACATCGGTAAAATGTCCATTGTCGTTGCGATACAAGCGGTTCCCATATTGCGGGTGACGTAATGTGCGTAAGCGTCTTGTATTGAAAAAAGGTGAATAGAATTCATTGGCATGATTCAATAAAAACATATCGAGGTCTCCATCCCTGTCGTAATCAAAGAATGCAGACTGGCTGGTATAGGTTCCGGGTGCATCCACCCCGTATTTAACGGCTTCCTCCGAGAAGGTAGGAATGCCCTCTTTATTATTTCCCTGGTTGATAAAAAGTTGTTTGGCCCTGTCATCGTCAGTTCCAAAACCCGAGTAGCAGACAAAGATGTCTAACAAACCATCTCCGTTAACATCTACCATATTGGCACCGGTGCGCCAGGCGTTTTTACCGCCCACTCCTGCTGTTTCAGTTACATCTTCAAAATGAAAATCGCCCTTATTGATAAATAATTTCGAGGGCGTTTGATTTCCTGTAAAAAAAAGATCGGTCAGGCCATCGTTATTCACATCTCCGGCAGCCACACCGTTTCCATTATAATAATATTGATAAGTAAATACATTGTGTTCCTTATCTTCTATAATGGTATTGGTAAAATTGATCCCTGTTTCACCGGGTGACAGCTTTTGAAACAAGGTATTGTCTTTATGCCCGCAGGCAATTACAGAGATCAACAATACCACTGATAATGATCGTTTCCACATGTTCTATGTAACGTTTAATTAATTCGGGAAGAAAGAATAACCCCGGCTGGAAAACCAGGGTTATTTAACGACTGCTTGCTTATATAACGATTTTTCTTCCCAGTCTTTTATTGTTAATACGACTTAATTATAACCAGTGTTTTGAACCATCTTCGGGTTTTTATCCATTTCCGTTTGTGGTATCGGCATCAGGTTCTGGAATTCTTTGTAATCCCTGTCTTCCCATTTCGGATAACTATAGATATAATCGGATCCTACTTTGGCTATCTGCACCTTTCGGATCGGTTCTTTGAAATAGGTAGACCCTAACTTCCATCGTCGCACATCGAAGAACCGATGTTCTTCCAGCGACAATTCCACACGTCTTTCATTCCTGATACGATCACGTAAGGCTGATTGTGAAAGTCCTGTCAGTATCGCCGGCTGACCCGACCTGGCTCTTACCTGGTTGATAGCATCATATACTGTTGCATCAGGACCGGTAGCTTCATTCTGTGCTTCGGCATAGTTGAGCAGGACTTCGGCATAACGGATAAAGATCCAGTCATTATCTGCATTATTCGCTCCGTATTTGGATGTATCAACCATTTTCAACAAACCATATCCTGTTTTTGAGCTATCACCACGGGTGGTATTATTGGTATTACCGCCCCTGTATGTCTCGATGATAATTCCTTTTTTATAAACAGACCCCTGGTGAAGAACGGTTTTATCCAAACGGCTATCGCGGTTGTCGTAAGGATGCTGCGGATCATATCCTGATGTACCATCGGCAATAGCTTTACCATTTTTCATTTCATACGCATCGACCAGGTTTTGTGTAGGGCAATAGCCACCCCAGGCACCATCATCTGCATTCGGTACGCTCATATACCATTTGTTACGGGCGCCATCGCTTGGATTGATACTTGGATTCTGGAATTTACGCGCGAAGATCACTTCCTTGTTACCTAACTTTTCGATGAATAGTTTATAATAATCTGCAAACAACCCGTACTCACCAGAACCTGGAGGTGGGCCGAATGCCATGACAGCTTTAGCTGCTGCGGCTGCATTTGCCCAACGCTCCGTCGCATTTCCGGGGTTGTTCAATGGACTTGCATAATATAAAAGTATTCTTGCTTTAACTGATAAGGCAGCGACCTTGGTGGCACGTCCCAAATCGGCCGGGGGCATCACTACAGGTAAATTAGCAGCCGCTTCATCGCAATCCTTTACGATCTGTGTAACGCACTCATCATATGTATTCCGGGGAATGATCGCTTCTTCAGGAGTACCCGCTACCAGGATGATAGGAACACCACCAAAACATTTCACGAGTTCTGAATAACAAAATGCACGGAGGAATTGCGCTTCTCCTTTCATACGTTTCTTCAAAGTAACATCACCAGGCACTTCATCGATCTTGGCGATAAATGAATTCGCCTTACGGATAACTGCATAGTTCTGTGTCCAGATATCATCTGCATAGGCCCAGGTAGTAGGGATCACGCCGCCATTGATCCCCTGCGTGGAAGAAGCGGCATTATTGGCTTCTGCATCATCAGTCGCCATATCAAATGCGCTCATACCTCTTGACCAGCCGGCATCACCGGGGTTCTGATCCCTTCGTGCAAACCCATTGGGCAGCGTACCATATATATTGGTCAAAAACCTGTTCGCAAATTGTATATCGGTAAATACTGTTGCATCTGATAAAGAGTTACTGGGATAAATATCCAGTAAATTCTTTTTACAAGAACCCGCTATCGTGGCAAGCAGCCATATCCCGACAACCCATTTGATTTTTCTTGTAAGCATATATTCTTTTTTATTTTTAAATGAACTGTTCATGTTGGATAAAAGATTTTAGAACTGAACGTTGACACCGAAATTATAGATCGCCTGAACAGGATAATACCAGCCCGTAGCATCCCTGATCTCAGGATCAACATTGTGCAGCTTGGTAAATGTGACCAGGTTCTGACCTGTCGCGAATACTCTCAATTGTGAAGCACCTATCTTTTGCAGGATAGAGGATTTGAAAGTATATGCCAGTTCTATATTCTTTAACCGCAGGTAAGAAGCATCTTTGATCCAGAAGCTGTTACCGCCGTTACCATAAGCCGGTCCACCGGGGATCTGGTAGTTATTGGTAGAGGCACTGGCATTGGTAGACAAACGCGGATATTTTCCGTTTGGATTATCTGGCGTCCAGCGATCCAGCCATTCACTTGTTACACGGCCACCATTATAGAAGGCAAACCCTGCATTTTGTGTCAGTTGCTGATGTACGCTTGTTGCGCCCTGGAAGAAAAGATTCAATTCGATTCCCATAAAATTCACACCGCCTTCCAATCCATATACAACCTGGGGTGTTGGACCAGTAGTGAGGTATTGCCTGTCGTTATCATCGATCTTACCATCTTTATTGATGTCTTCATACATGATATCACCCAATCCGATAGGGAAAGCCGTTGTTTTTCCATATGCATTAAGTGTAGCCTGGTCCCGGATAATGCCGATGGCTTTATATCCATAATAAGAACCGATAGAATGACCGTTCACTTTAAATGCGTCCGGTACATTCGCAGCCTGCGCTGCGTAAATGATCTCGTTTTTTGCATAGGTAAAGTTTCCTCTTACATTATAAGAGAGCCTGGAAGAAAGCGCCTTGAAATGGGAGAGCGTAAGCTCTACTCCTTTATTAGATACCTTGCCCAGGTTCTCTGCAGGAAGAGGACCGCCATAAGCAGCAGGTATTTCCGCAGCACGTGTAGCAAGGATATCATACCTGTTCTCATAGAAGAAGTCAAGTTCCATATTGATCAATCCTTTCAGGAAACGGGCTTCCAAACCAACATCTGTTTTGGTGGAAGTTTCCCAATGCACCAATGGGTTGGAAGCAGTAGGATTCAAACCAGGCAGGCTCGTTCCACCAAATGCATAAGAGTTGGATACGGAGTTGTACTGAGCGAGATAATAAAAGCGATTGATACCGTTGATACCATCATTACCTAATTTACCCCATGACCCTTTCAGTTTCAGGTAATCAAGTTTGGAACCCAGGTTGAGGTTTTCAAAAAATTTCTCATTGGAGATCAACCAACCCGCAGAGAAAGCAGGGAAATAACCCTTTCTTACACTTGGTGCGAAGTTTTCTGATTCATCACGACGCAAACTCGCCTGGAATAAATATTTATTATCATAGTCATAGTTCACACGGGCAGCAGCACTGCGTAAGGCAAACCTGTCCTTGCTTCCCGAGATCGTTTCTGTAATAGACCCCGTTGTGCTGGTAGCGGGACCCTGGCTTAAGATATCAAAAGCAGAAAATTCATAGCCTGATCTTCCGGCAGCAAACTGGTTAACCGGTCTTTCCTGTTGCAGAAAAAGTACCAGCGCTGATATTCCATGTTTGCCAAAGCGGTTGCTATAATTGATATGCGCCTGCAATTCTGTTTGATATTCCTGGTAATAAGATTCACTCAGGCTTGGCGGGCTGTAGGCAGAACGGTCGTAATTGCCGGTGCTGAGATTCTTCGTATAAGTATATACGTTATCATTCCACACTTTACCATAGTTCATCCTTTTATCAAAGGCAATAACTCCTTTCACCGACAATCCTTTTACCCATGGTATCTGTTGCTCCACTTGTAAATTAGTAAGGATCGTATTATTCTCTGTATTGTTATATCCTGCAGCCGGATCGATAGCCCTGAGTGTATTCACATAACCAGTCTGCGCATACCCGATGCCTTCATAATAAGCAGGGATCACCGGTGGGTTTCTTAATGTATGTTCGAAGATGCTGGAAATGCTGGTCGTTGGCGCTGTTCTTTTTTCCAGTCTGCCGGAGATATCCATAGATACCTTGGTTGTAGAGGTGACCTGCAGATCCAGGTTCAGTCTTACATTATATCTTTTATAGTTTAATGAACTATACAAACCATCCTGGTCGAAATAACCGATGGATGCAAAATATTTTGCTTTATCTGTGCCTCCACTAAATGAAAGATTGTGTTGCATCTGCGGCGCCGTACCACCCATCACCAGCTTTTGCCAGTTGGTATTGGGATAAAGAGGATCATTACCCAAACGGAATTTTTCAATTTCTTCATTTGTGTAAGCAGGTGCAGAGGCTCCATCGTTATACAATGCTTCATTCAACAGGATCGCATATTCATAAGAACCGAGGTTATTATTCAGTTTGGTTACTTTCTGAAATCCATAATTAAATGAATAGCTCGCATTGATCTTTCCGGATTTTCCTCTCTTGGTAGTCACGAGTACTACACCATTGGCACCTCTTACCCCGAAGATGGCGGCAGAAGAAGCGTCTTTCAATACACTGATCGATTCCACTTCGTTCGCATCCAGTTGCGAGAAATCCCTGAATGAACGAACGATACCATCCACTACATATAAAGGATCGGTACTTCCTGCAAAAGTAGAAGCACCCCTGATATAGATCTGTGCATTATCACGACCAGGCTCACCGGAACCTTGTTTGGTAATGATACCCGGTACACGGCCCTGCAAAGCATTACTAAGATCCGCTACCGGAGCTTGTACCAATGCTTTGGTACCAACCGTAGAGATCGCACCGGTTACATTGGCTCTGCGTTGCTGGCCATATCCTACTACAACCACATCGCTTAATGTGCTCGAAGAACTTTCTTCGAGGGAGAAATTGACTTCTCCTGAACTTTGCACCTGCAGTTCCTGTACCGTCATTCCTGCATAAGACACGGAAAGTACAGCACCGCCGGCTGGCAGTGATATGGTGAAATTACCAGTCTCGTTAGTCGTAGTAACTGTATTCGTTCCTTTGATAGCTACTGTAGCACCGGACAAAGGCTCCCCGGTTGTTTTCCGTGTCACTTTACCTCTTACCTGTACATTCTGCGCCTGCGTTTCTCCCAAAAGACACAGCATGAAAAACAAGCCGAATAAAAATCTGATTTTAAATTTCATATGCAGCGTTTTAATTTGATACTATCTGAATAATTTTTTCATTATTGATATACTGATCTTACTGAGCAATGAACTTGAACTGGTGAACCGTTTCAGCAGGTGTTCCTGACCGGAGCACCATTGTCGTAGCGGTTATTGAAATGATGCGGTAGTTATTCGATGAAACATCAGTAACACCAATAAAATAAGGAAGTACAGCACCCGGTAAAGTAATAGATGCAATACCGGCACCTGTAGCAGGCGGACGCGGATCGAATGTATAACTTACATTACTATAGCTTCTGTCTGTACTGCAGGTATAATTCGGAGCGAGATTACCGGCATTGAAAGTAGCACCATTGGCATTATAACTTACTTTGAGATTGGTGCCAAACGTGTATACGTCATCCTTCTGGCAATCTGCCAATGCACCGCCACCAAAATAAGCGGCCGGGTTAGCATCGGTACCTACGATAATAGCACCATCGGCAGGATCGAGCTTCCAGCTTTTTGCAGTGAACAACTGGAATTTTGGATCATTGGGAAGATCGTCAATGGTTACTGTTACTGGTTGGGAAGTCGTATCATAACCACCTCTTCCGTAAGCGCGCAATTTGACACGGAAGTTTCCGCTTAAAGGAAAATAAGCAGTATCCATCGCTTTTCCTTTTGCAAAGACACCGTTTCCTTTATCCCACATAAAACCAAATGCATTTTGCGAGGTGCTTTGCAGGGCAAATGTGTTGATCTTGCCTGCAACCGGGGTTACAGTAAAAGAAGCTTTTGCCGGTGTGCCCAGGTCTTTGGCCGATTCGGGCCTGCAACCTGCAAGAACCAGCAGCATAGCAATCGTAATGGTGAGAAATGAATTCATTTGAGTTCTCATTGTTTAAAATTTCATTTTAAAAAGTTGATGCAGCAATTGAATTAAGACGAAATGGCAGTCGTCAGAGCCAAATCAATAGAAGAGAAACTAGTCAGAAAGAGAAAATTCAGGTTTGGGAACCGGCCAATGTTTAGGATAAACGTTGGCATTAAAGCCATTTTGGAATGGCATAGCGCTAAGCAATTCGTTTTTAAATTTCATACACAAACAAGTTTATTTTGGTTACTCTTGGTCTCCCCGATCCGGGGTATACTATGGCAATCTAAAAGTAAATGAGTAGTCTCCCCAGAAAAAATATTTCACCACATCCCTACTACTTCCGTAGAAAAAACCATTACTTTTAAGCTCATTTCACTACATCTGGACTACATCTATGTGAAAGAACACCTATAATATGCTTTGCCGTTTTCTGCTTGTGATTATTTTGTTTGTACTACCGCGTGGATTGTTCTGTCAATCCTATATCGGCCTGCGGGAGATCATTAACTACGAAAAACAGCAATATAATGCCGGTTCCCAAAGCTGGGGAATCAGGCAGGACACCCAGGGCAGGGTGTATTTTGCCAACAATGAAGGATTGCTCAGCTTCGATGGCATCTACTGGAAACTATACCCCCTCCCCAACAAAACAATTGTCAGGTCATTGGAATTTGGAAGTGATAATCGTATATATATAGGTGGCCAGGATGAGATCGGCTACTTCTCGCCGGATAAAAATGGCAAACTGACATACACCTCTTTGATCGACCTGCTGCCGGATAGCGACAGGAATTTTGCCGATATATGGGATATTGTAAGTTATGGTAAAAGTGTGTTCTTTCGATCCAATAACCGCATTTTTCAGTACAGGGATGATAAAATGGCCGTTTACAGGCCTTCCTCTGCCTGGATATTTATCGGCATCTGCAGCGGTAAACTGATCGCGCAGGACGATCAGAAAGGATTGATTGAATTCAAAGATGGCAACTGGTCGCCTTATATCGATAAAAAATCCATGCCCGCCGATTTTGATATCACCGATGTCGCTTCATTTGGCACCGATTCCTGCCTCCTGATCACAAGTAAGAACGGAATGTATATGCTGAACGGCGGAAAACTATCTTCTTTTACCTTATCAGGCATGCCCATAGATCCCTTGCAGACCTTCTCGGCCGTTTGCAAAACAGATGAGGATCATTTTATCGTAGGTACATATACCAATGGCTTTTATCTTATTGACAGGAACGGTATCGTTATTGAAAATTTTTCAAAGAAGGAAGGATTGCAGAACAGTAATGTCAGGAGCCTGTTCAGCGATAAAAATCATAATATCTGGCTGGGACTTGATAATGGCATCGACTTTATTGCTTTTAACAACGCCATCAAGCATATCAACCCGGCTATTATGAATGATGGAGCCGGGTACGCCGTCACCATGTATAATAATTACCTGTATTTTGGTTTATCCAATGGTATTTACGAACTGCCCTTGTCAGATACCCGCGATCTCAGCTATACAAAAAGCAATTTCAGGGTAGTCAGTGGCGGACAAACCTGGGGGCTTTCTGTCATTAATAACAATCTTCTTGCTGGTAAGGATGATGGATTCATGCTGATAAAAGATGGAAAAGTGATCCCTGTTTCCAAAGAAACGGGCTACTGGACTTTCCAATCATTACAGAATCTGCAATCCACGCAAATTGTTGCCGGTAATTATCATGGTCTCCGTTTGTATGAAACAAAAGATAATACCTATTATGAAAAAGGGAGTATCAGCAACTTTACTGAATCTGCTCGATATCTGGTTATTGATAATAATAATACCATTTGGGTATCGCATCCCTACCGCGGCGTGTATAAGATTCAATTAACACCAGGCAATGGATATTCAGTAAAACTATATGCCGCGGAGAATGGGCTTCCTTCCTCCCAACGTAACCACGTATACAAAGTAAAGAACCGGGTTGTAGTAGCTACGGAAAAAGGTGTGTACGAATATAACAGCCGTACCGATGCATTTGAGTTCTCAGCTTATTTCAAAGATATTTTTGGAGACCGGAGTGTGCGGTATCTCAAAGAAGATCCTGGTGGCAATATCTGGTTCATCCAGGAAAAAGCGATCGGCGTAGCTGATTTTTCAACGATAAAGCCATCTATCATTTATTTACCTGAACTGAGCGGTAAAGTATTAAGTGGGTTTGAAAATATATACCCGGTAAATGACAACAATATATTTGTGGGAGGCCAGAAAGGCTTTTATCACATCAATTTTGAAAAATACCGGCAGAATAATCATCCGTTGAATGTCTATATCCGCACAGTACGGGCAATCGGTAAAGCAGATAGTTTGCTTTTCGGAGGATATTTCGGAAACGTGAATGAAAATAAAACACAGGCAAAAAACGATATTCCTTCCATCAGTCATCAATGGAACTCGTTTCATATTGAATATTCTTCGCCGCTGTTTGAACAGCAATCGAATATTGAATACAGTTATTACCTTGATGGGTTTGACAAGGATTGGTCAGACTGGTCAAAAAAAACAGAGAAGGAATATACCAATCTACCGGCAGGTTCTTATAGTTTCCAGGTAAAGGCAAGGAATAACCTGCGAAATGAATCGACGATCAACAGTTATTCTTTTACCGTATTACCACCCTGGTACCAGACGATCTGGGCGTATATTCTTTACCTGTTGTTATTCATTTTCCTGGCATATCGTCTCTATAGAAAGCAACAGAAGAAATTATTGAGAGAGCGTCAAAAGCACCAGGAAGAACAAAAGAAAACAGCCTACCTGCACCAGCTCGAGCTTGAAAAAGCGGAGAAAGAAGTGGTGAAACTCAGGAATGAAAAGCTGGAAACAGAAATTGAGTTTAAAAATTCGGAGCTGGCTTCTACTGCCATGCACCTGGTACAGAAAGAAGAATTCTTATTAAAGATCAAGGACGAATTACAGCACCTGAACAAGCCGGGGAATGACAAAGCTGATCCCACCGATCTGAAAAAGATCCTGCGTATCCTTTCGGAAGAAGAAAAACTGAACGAGGAATGGGAACAGTTTTCCGTGCACTTCAACAAGGTGCACAGCGATTTTCTTATCCGTCTCAAAGAAAAATATCCCACGCTTAAACCGCATGAACTGAAACTTTGCGCTTATCTGCGAATGAATCTTTCCAGCAAAGAGATCGCACAACTGATGAGCATTTCGGTAAGAGGTGTAGAGATCAGCCGGTATCGCCTGAGAAAGAAATTTGAGATCCCGACAGAAACCAATCTCTTCCAGTTCCTGTTTGATCTACAGAAAGATAATTTTAACGGCCAGGAAAACGGCACTCCCACGGCCTGATATCATACAGCATTACTACGTCAATCTCTTAAAGTGACCCGTTAAGCCTGTTTTTGCTACATCTGTACTACTTCAGCGGGATAATAATAGCTTTTTATTAGACAGGTTTTCCTGTTCATAAATAAATTGCTGCTATTAATTGCTGTCATATGAAATCACGATTATTATTTTCCTGTCTTCTTATTTCGTTGCATCTCCCTGTTATTTCTTATTCACAAACGAAACCTGTCAAAAGTATTTCCTTTTACCCCGAAAAACCTGTCGATACCGCGGCGATATATTTTCTGCCCGAAAATTTCCCGATCAAAGCCGATGGGATGACTGATATATCGGATGCCTTGCAACAGGCCATTGCTTCTGCAAAAACAAAGAACAATTTTGGCATTGTCTTTATTCCAGAGGGCAAATATATTATCAGCAAAACGATTTACATTCCCCAGGCTATCCGCGTAATCGGCTATGGCAAAACCCGTCCCGAGATCATTCTGAAAAAAAATGCACCGGGTTTCCAGGAGGCAGATTCAGCGGATAAAGGAAAAGCTAAATATATGTTCTGGTTTACGAGCAGTATTCCGCAGGCCGGCCAACCCGTTCGCGATGCAGGTGCGGGTACATTCTATAGCGCTTTATCCAATGTGGACCTGAGAATAGAAGCAGGCAATCCGGCGGCAGTGGCATTACGAACCCATTTTGCCCAGCATAGTTTTATATCCCATACAGATATTCATATCGGTAGCGGTAAAGCCGGGATCTTCGATGTAGGAAATGAAATGGAAGATGTGAGATTCTTTGGCGGTGATTATGGTATTTATACAACCAAGCCTTCTCCGGGCTGGCCATTCATGATGATCGATACTTATTTCGAAGGGCAACGCAAAGCTGCGATACAAACACAGGAGGCAGGGTTGACTATTGTGCGGATGCGGGTAAAGAATGTACCGGTTGTTATTGATATCAACCCACATTTTTATGAAAAACTTTTTATAGAAGATTCACAGTTTGACAATATCAGCGGACCGGCCATCATCATCAGCGATGAATACAATGCACATAGTCAAACTAACCTGCGTAATATTGATTGCCGTAAAGTACCGGTATTGATCCAATTCAGGCAAAGCAATCAACAAGTAACAGTCAGCGGCGCCATCTATAAGATAAAAACACTCACACATGGCAACCAGTTGGATGAAGTTGCAGCCGAGCCAGAAATAAAACTGACAAAAGACATACAATCATTAAATGCTTTTCCTGCACCGGTTGCCAGCAATATTCCTGCATTGCCTGCTATGTCTGCATGGGTGAATATAAAAACAGTGGGTGCTGCAGGTGATGGCAAAACAGATGATACCAAAGCCATCCAGGATGCAATTGCCAAATACCAGGTGATCTATGTACCGCAGGGCTGGTACCGTGTCAGTGAAACGATTAAATTAAAACCCAATACGGTATTGATAGGTCTCAACCCTATCGCTACGCAATTTTTCATCGCAGATAATACAGAAACATTTGGTGGATTTGGCGCACCGAAACCTTTACTGGAAACATCCAACGGTGGCACTGCTATTGTTACGGGTATCGGCCTGGATGCAGGCGGTTCGAATGCCCGTGCAGTGGGTTGCAAATGGATGGCAGGTGCGGGATCTTATATGAATGATGTGAAATTCATAGGCGGCCATGGTACAATGACAAAAGATGGTTCGCGTGTGCCTACCTACAATGCAACCCGCACAGGTGATGGCAATCCTGACCGGAGATGGGATTCGCAGTACTGGAGCCTTTGGATCACCAATAATGGTGGAGGTATTTTCAAAGATATATGGACAGCCAGCCCCTACGCCGCGGCTGGTCTTTATATCTCCAATACATCTACCAAAGGGATCATTTATGCCATGTCGTCCGAACATCATGTACGCAATGAAGTGAAACTGAATAATGTTTCCAACTGGGATATTTATGCGTTGCAACTGGAAGAAGAAGTAGCAGAGAGCTGGAATTGCCAGCCTCTTGAAATTGAAAACAGTAACAAAGTTGATTTTGCGAACCTTTATTTATTCCGTGTTATCTGGTTAGTTAATCCTTATCCTTATGCCATTAAAACAAGCAACTCCCGTGATATTGAATTTTTAAACATTCACAATTTCACACAGGTAAAATATACGATCGATAATACGTTGTTTGATATGGATAGCAAAACAGAGGTAAGACCCTGGCAAATAGCAAGATTATATCTATCAGGAAATGCCCTGCAACCGCAACCGGGAAAAACGCCGGTTGTAACAACAGGTAAACTGGACAAACTGGCCGGTGGTTTTGAATTTGCAGATGCAATTTGTAAAGACAGCAAGGGAAATATTTATTTCTGCGATTCCAGGTGGATGCGGATTTATAAATGGTCGGTAGAGAGTAATAAACTGAGCCTTGTCACCAATATGCCCTGGAAGCCACTGTCACTCGCCTGTGATACGAAAGATAATTTACTGGTCATAACAGAATACACGCCGGTAAAAGGAGCTACTATCAATGGTAAAAAGGAAGTTTACACTAAACCTGACGATGCAAAAGGCACTTCATATGGGGTATGGTATAATACAGGATCAACGGTGAAAGTGTATTCGATCGATCCACAACAACCGGAAGAAACCTTGCAGGAACTTTTTCCTGTTCCGTCTACTAATATAACACAGGTATACAAATGCCTGTATCCCGCTAACCGATGGCGTGATAATAGTGATTATTTATCGATCACGGTAAAAAAACCTCTGCAATATTACCCGGCGCCGGATGGCGTTACTTATATCCCGGTGACATACGATCTGATCAGGAGCAATTCCCTGCTGGAAGCATTCCCAGGCAAACCATTCTATGCTGCTGATGAGTATAATAAAAGAATAGTGATGTTTACGGTTGGCAATGATGGCTCTTTAGGTAATGCCAGGATATTTGCAGAAAAAGGAGAATACAATATCGCTGCTGATAAAGCAGGAAATATTTATATTCCCGATGGACAAATTTATGTATATAATAATGCTGGAAAACTTATTGACGAAATCAAAACACCGGAACGACCTGCCACCATCATTATAGCCGGGAAAGAAAATAAAACGCTTTTCATTACAGCACGAACATCATTATATAGTATTGAGCTAAAATAATTCCGGAAGAATTTATCCTGTTGCATCAAGACAGGCATCCCGTAACAGTTTCATATGCGTTAGTCCCTTTTGCCGCGCAAATTCAATATTGCGTTGAGGTATTCCTTCAGGATTGGGGAAATGAGCAAGTGCTTCGGTGATACCTGCTTCTCTTAATAAATGTATCATTGGATAAATGGACCGGTTTGTATAGTTAGCCGCATCATCCGGAACAGTCCCTTCGAAAAGATAATCAGGATGAAAACTGGCAACCTGGTAAACTCCTTCTTTTCCCTGTTGCTGAAGAAACTTCTCTGTTTTTGAAATAATGCCCAGGTAATCCCTGAATGCGGGAAATAAACCGGGCAGGATAATAATTGTAGTAGCAATATTTTCATCATTGTCGAGGCGCTCGCATTCGGAAGCTACCACTTGCAATACATCCGTTTGTTTACCCGAGCGAAGCACCTGGAAATGGATGCTCCCGCGTTTTACTTCCCGGGCGGCAAAAGGGCAGAAATTACAACCTATTACCACTTTATTGATCCACGCTTTTGTCTGCGCAATAATATTTTCGTCTGTGATCATGTTGGTTTTTAAAGAAATAAATATAGCCAAACCAGCGAACCGCCTGATTATCCTTCTATAAGAGCGCTTCCGGGCATTCTATCGAAAAGGCTTTTATTTATAAGTTTTTCTTTCTATTTTGTTTGACCTAATCCAACCCAATGAACAAAGTCACTGTCCGTGAAAAAGCAGCTTCCTTTATCGACCATGTGCGGCAAGCTGTTGAATTAAAAAGTGAAAAAGAACCCGGTTCCTTTACTTTCTCCACTACTGTCAAGGAATGGGACCCTGTAAATAAGCGTGGTCTTATCTGCAATCCGGAAGGCTGGCTTCCTGAAATTATGCCAGACCTGGCACAATGGTTTCATATTGACTGGAACGATAAACCGAACAAAGCAAAAAATGGCGGTCCTACATTTGTCTTGAACCGTAAGAATCCCGAAGGCAGCAGCTATTGTCCTCACCTGGATGATATCCCTATGCAAAAAGAGCTTTGGGTAGGATTGAATCGTACGCGTACACAATATCTCGTCGGCGAATCCAGTGTTTTTCCACACGCCACCCTAAACCGTGTTTCTCCATTATGGATAAGAACCTCTAAAAGGATACGTGCAGGGCAATTGGATCACTTGCTGATCTTTACTACACCTGTCAATGAATTTATCGCACCCGACCAGGGAATCAATGATTTTATGAAAACGCTGGAAAGAACATTGCGCTTTCATGCCGGGAAATAAGATATTGCATTATTGTCCTTCCCGGTAAGCCAGTTTCATAAAACTTATTACTTCTTCATTGAGGTCATCCGCAGCATACATCCGGAAATGATGATTGTATTGTTGTGTGCCCGGCACCTGTGCGATCTTATGAAAGCATAAATTATCTTCATAAGCCTTATCAAAAGGAAATACGATATCGACAAAATCCTTTCCCAGCCGAGTTATATAAGCAATCCTTGTTTTTGCAGCAAATGCGATCATTGATTTGGTGGGATGAACAGTAACTGCTCCGAGTTGCTGATAGCTTTGGATAAAATGCCAGAACAACGAAATAGTATGTCCCGTTTTTTTATCCAGGAAATCATTCAATACTTTATCACCACAGGAATGGACCTGGTTGTTATTTACAAATTGCTGCCGGCATAAGGGACATGTCCACATATCCTGGCCGCTAATTAAACAAACCTTTTACTTTATCCATAATGGAACCTCCTGAACTAAACAATCCTTTCAGGTCCTGCAGATCCACATCTCCATCTTTATCAGCATCGAGGCCACCCTTAAATTTTGCAACTAATCCCTGCACATCGATGCCAGATGTCTTACCACCACTAAGCTGGTTAAAAATGCTTTGAATATTAAAACTATTGTCAGAAGGGTCAGCTGTCTTTTGCGCCAGTTTACTCATCACATCAGGAACCAGGTTATCGGCTACCCCGGCGGCCTGTTGTTGATCCAGACCAAACTTATTTTGCAGGCGCTCCACAAGGTTTCCTGATGCCTGTTGCAATACGGGATTGTTTTCCACATGCTGGGTATTGCCGGAAAATAATTTCATAACATCCTGCAGGTTGCCGCCTGATATTGCTTGCTTCAGTGTATCCATGATGGAATGACCGGCTTCCTGTACCGCTTCTTCATTTTTCTCGTTGGGAATGTCAGAATTGTTGGTTATCGCAGTACCGGCATTTTGCCTGATGAGGCTGATGAGATTTTCTAACATAATTGAAGATTTATTTGTTATTATATTTTTGTTAATGGCTATCACAGGCAATGGTAAAACCCGTTATTCTGCTTGAGAAACCGGCAACGGGACAGGCTTGATCCTGCAATGTCCAACAATTTATTTAATCCGGGAATTATTTCCGCATTTCTTTTTATTTCTCATTTTCTGTAAATCTCTGTAACGGACAGCATTGACAATGGCTTCAAAAGCTAACCCGGGTAATTTTATTAACAGAAGATGAGGGTAATCAAAATTCGCCTTTTTATACGAATATTTAATAAATTCGTCTTTTTATACGAATATTATAAAAATTCGCCTTTTTAGCCTAATTTTGATTTTAATAATAAAAAACCGTGGCTGCCGTAATTACCGCCGATATTGTAAATTCAACTCTTCTTGGCCCGACACAGGAAAAAAAACTGGTGACCCAGATCAGTACTGTCCTTGAAAGTTATAAATTTGAATTTTACCGGGGTGATAGTTTCCAGGTATATTGTAAAGATAGCAGTAAGGCGTATGAACTGGTGCTTTATATCCGGGCTATTGCCAGAAGTTATTCTTTATTCCATGACATCAGAACAAGCATTGGCATCGGAAAAGTAATTACCCCTGTACGAACATTGCGAACTGCAACCAGTGAAGCTTTTGTTCTTTCGGGCCGGTCATTTGATCAATTAAAGAATAAGGAAGAAAAGATGCAGATCCGTTCTTCCAATGAAAAAGCGAATACCTCCCTAAAGATCATTGCCTACTATACTGATTACCTTTTTAGCCATCTTACTCCCAAGCAGGCGGCTGTAGTAATTGTTCTTCTCAAAGGAGAAACACAAATGCGCGCAGCCAAACAGTTGAAAAAAGCACCAGCCACCATCAACCAACATGCAAAAGCCGCAGGTTGGTTTGAACTCGAAAAGCTGGTAGCCGAATATAAACATGTGATCACTCAATTTAACCTGGCATGAGTACAATCTGGCTGATTAAATTATTATTGTCGCACCTGGTGACTGATTTTATGCTGCAATCGAAAAAATGGATTGACGACCGGCACACCAGGCATTTTCTATCTCCATACCTGTATGTACACACTTTTATTACAGCCGGGCTGGCCTGGTTGTTTATGGGATGGCAATACTGGTATTTCGCTATCATCATCCTTATCACTCACACCTGTATCGACGGATGGAAATCCTACCGGCCCAAAACCACTACTTATTTCCTGGTCGATCAGTTCCTGCACTTACTCGTAATATTGGCCTGCTGGTATTATGCTTTCTATACACCTGAAAATGTAGTGGAATTCTGGAAAAGTACCGGTCAGAACAGCCATTTCTGGATCATTACCACAGCTTATGTGTTCCTCGCATTCCCGGCCGGTATCATGATCGGACAAATGACACGTCAATGGAGTGATCAATTACCCGGCGGTTCCAGCCTTGCCAATGCCGGTAAATGGATAGGTATCCTGGAACGCCTGATCATACTGACTTTTTTATTGCAAAATCAATATGCAGCTATAGGCTTGCTGATCACAGCTAAAGGATTACTTCGCTTCAGTGAAAAAGACAGGCAGGAAGAAAAGACTGAATACGTACTGATCGGTTCGCTGATCAGCGTTTCATTCTCTGTGATAACAGGCATAATTGTCAATTATATGCTGCGTTGAGATTTATTAACTTCCCTCTTTTAAATTAACCTGCATGAACTACGAAACACTTATGCAATTCCTGATGGCAGCTTTACTGGGCGGTATTATTGGGATAGAAAGAGAATACCGTAACAAGTCCGCAGGATTTCGTACCATGATATTGATCTCGGTAGGCGCCTGCTTTTTTACTATGCTATCAATATATATTGGCAAACCCGATACGGCAGACAGGATTGCATCCAATATTGTCACCGGGATTGGCTTTCTTGGTGCAGGCGTGATCTTCCGTGGCGAAACCCGTGTTACCGGTATTACTACGGCCGCTACAATCTGGGCCGTTGCTGCTATTGGAATGGGCATTGGTGCGGGCTATTACCAGGCATCTGCTATAGCAGGTACTATTATCATTTTCATACTCGCTATACTCCCCTATCTTGAAAGCTTTATCGACCAACTGAACCAATCAAAGAATTATGCCATACAGGTTGCATACACAACTACTGCAGGAATCACCTATGAGAAATTAATGCAGCAATATGGTCTTAAATACAAAATGGTAAAGCAGGTAAAACGGGGTGACACATTAACTATTACCTGGATGGTACATGGCCATAGTAAAAAACATGACAAGTTTGCCCAGGCGATACGCGAAGACGTTTCCATAGAACACTTTGAATTCTAAAAAAAAGAAAAGTCCCGGCAAATGCCCGGGACTAACCCTGATGCAACCACAGTCTGCGTTAACCAAGTTGCGTAAAATAAGATACCTCACCTTGCGGATCAACTTTAAGAATAAGCTGCTTGCTTCCTTTTGACAACTCAACAAAATACATGTCAGCATCTTCAAAACGCGTATCGTACATGACCATATCCATATCATTATCCTGGTTATCCTCATAATAAACAACCGCTTTTACCGTATAATCTTTGTACTTATTATTAATATATTTCTGTGCATAGCCGGGAATATCCGCAAATGTCTTTCGTGAAGTAGTACCTACCAGTTGCGCTGTTATATCGTAAAAGGCTATTTTAGATTCTCCATCCTGGACAAAAGATACTTCATCAAAATAAGGAGTTCTTGTCCATTGACTTACCGGAACATCACCAAAGTCGCGGTAGAATTGTTCTTTGGATTGATAACTCACTTCCTGTCCTTCCAGTTTTCTTAGCTCTTTCTTCTCCTGTTTTCTTTCCTGTCTGGTGAGGCTTTCATACTGTTTCAAATCACCGGGATTCTTTTTCACAGCGAGGTCAGCGGTTTGTGCATTTGCTGCAGCAGCCGTAAGGCATAAGGCTATAACTGCTATACTTATCTTTTTCATTTTTTTTGATTTTGTTTTTGATACAATCACAGTATAAAAATACTTCTTCAACAAGATTGAGAAAAGCAATAATAGCTGAAAGGGCAAAATCAATCGGCAGAAAAACAAGAAAGAGGTACAGCGATCTAATTCCTTAACTGTTAATTGAGATCCGCATTGACAGAATGGATATACAAGGGAAGTTTAAAAATGATCTCGCAGGAATCAAACTGGTAGTCATATAAGTAAAGAACAATACTCCATTCGTCAGCAAGTCCCCCTTCACGGTTATCTTTATTTATAACAAGCAGTCCTGAACAGGAATTGCTAACAGCACCATCTTTTATTTTTCCTTTGAAAGGGAAGACCATTCCATCGGATCTGTTATCCTCCAGGTTGACAGTAAAAGCCTTGTGCAATCTTGCTTCCACACTAACTCTTCCTGTATAAAAAGAATACCAATGTAATTCGGATCGTTTATTATAGGCAGCCATGTAATGCCAATCACCTTCGGCACACAACATACCTTTTTCGAAGTCCACCCGGATGCTGAATAAAGGCAGATGCAGGGTGCGTACATATTCCTGTTTTAAATTTCCCTGCGGCATGACTACCGGGGAAGAAATAATACTATACTCAAACCTACTCAACAATTCTTCATTCATCATCCCATTTTTAAAATAACTTACGTGTTAGGCAGGGAGGCAGGTTCACGTGACCAGTACGCTTCAAAACACCCCAACCCTGGCCTTCTCCTTTAATCGCTTTTCCAATCGCCTTAAAAAGTATAACATACATTAACTGGCGATATACAAACCGCTGTGGTATCAACCATACCAGCTTTTTAACATTTTCTCCTTCAAAAGCGAATGCGATAATGCTTACCAGCAGGTCTATCAACATGAATATGCAGTAATACAGTTCTATCTTATGAAGACTATCCGGGTTATGACGGTTCCAGATAAGGCTCACGATCAACATTAAATCTGCTAATGGCGCCAGCATTGGCAATAAGACCTGGAACAACAAAATATTAGGAAGAGCTATCATTCCAAGAGATTTATAAGTGGGATTAAAACAAGCATCCCTGTTTTTCCAAAAACTTTGCATAATACCATAGCTCCAGCGGAACCGTTGCTTCATGAATTGTCCCATCGTTTCCGGCGCTTCCGTAACAGCTATTGCTTCTGTACAATTAACAACTTTATATTCATTTCTCAATATGCGAATGGTAAGATCACAATCTTCAGCAAGCGTATCTGTAGTAAAACCACCCGCCTGTTCAATAGCCTCTTTCCGGAAAGCGCCAATAGCACCGGGAACAACTGTAATACCATTAATCAGGTCGAAAGCGCGTCTGTCAAAATTCTGGGCAGTGGTATATTCAATACTTTGCCAGCGGGTCAGCAATGTATTGCTGTTCCCTACTTTAACATTCCCAGCTACTGCACCTACCATTTGTTTTTGATCCTGCCGGAAAAACATTTTCATCAGTTGGGATACCGCATCACTTTTTAACTGGGTATCGGCATCGATGCATACCACATATTCATTCCGGCACTGGCTGATGCCATAGTTCAACGCAGATGCCTTACCTCCATTTATTTTCGTAAATACTTTAACCCTGTCATCTCCATGAAAAGCTTGCATGACATTAGTATAAGTATTATCCTTTGATCCATCATCGACAAATATGATCTCGATATTGGGATAATCTTGTTTCAACAAACTCGTCACCGTTCTTACCGCATTGACTTCTTCGTTGTAGGCCGGTACAATAATGCTGACAGCAGGAAGGTTAACAGGAAGGGTGTACAAAATCCGGTACCTGTTGCTTTTTATTTTTTGAATACTTGCCATTACTGCCATTGCAGTGATACGAAAAAACCCAAGAAATATCGCTGACCAGAAAGCTATCGTCATAAATTGTTCAAACCAATACCAGAAAGTAGCGATACCGCTATCAAGACGCACCAGGTTATTATGAACAGGCGGCATTACTACATCTCTACTCGTGTGCAACAATGCTGCAACCGTCGTAAATGCTACGCCTTTATTTTTGAAATAATGAATGATACGTGGCAATGCTTCAACTGTTGCCTCGCGGTTGCCGCCGGCATCATGCAGCAGGATAATTCCTTTTTCAGGATTGGCCTCGTATTGCCGTATTGTTCTTGCATAAATACTATCCGCCGTAACATTCTCTTCCCAGTCAGTCGGATCTATACTTTCACCAACCGTGTAATAATCTTTTTGTTTGCTTAGTGCGATTGGCTTTAGCTCCACTTCACTGCCAGGTTCTGAATCTGCGTTGTAAGGGGCCCTGAAAAGTATAGTACTTCTACCAGTAATCGCTTCAATCAGCAAACGGGTACTTTCCATCTCTGTCGAAGCCCTTTCTGAACTTACAGTAGCAATATTAGGATGGGTAAATGTATGATTACCGATCTCATGCCCTTCGCGGTAAATCCTGCGAAGAAGCCCAAGATTGTTTTCAGCTTCGATCCCGATCACAAAAAAGGCAGCCGGCACTTTTTCCTTTTTTAAAATATCCAGTATTTGTGGTGTGTATTCAGGATCCGGTCCATCATCAAAGGTTAATACGACCTGGTTATGAACGTTTCCATATTTTTTAATGACGTACTTCGTAGGCAACTGTTCATATTGCTCTTCGGAGATCATTCCTTCTGCACTATCCACTTGCAGGCTGATCTTTCCCGGTTCGGGTTTACTGATCACATTCAATATTTCACCATCACCGATATAATCAGGCTTTTCAAAGGGAGTATTCACTTTTTCCATAGAAGTGAATACTGATAGATTTTTTTTCAATCCTTCATTACTCAACTCTTTATTGTAAAACTGCCATATTCTTCCATCTTCACTGCCTAAACGCCACAAAGCAGTACCAGCCGTACCATACTGATCAGCAAACCGGATACTGTTAAAATTGGCCGCTGCATCAGTAAAATAAACCTGGTGATCTACGCTATCAGCATCTTTATAAGAATAATGGCAATTGTACGTATCATTATCAAAATCTATTATGCTTCCATACTCTTTAGCATTAGCCAGCGCCTGTTTATAGGTTACCGTAGTAGCTTCTGTATGTTCGGGCCAGTCATATCCATATCCTGCCACGCAAAGAATGATTTTATCAGAAGGGATAGCAGCGGCCGTTTCATCCAATACCTTTTCTACCCATCGCTGACTGCTGACAGCGCCGGCGACACTGGTACTGTAATGCTCATCGTAAGCCATAAGAAAGAGGTAGTCATTGTATACAGCCAGCTTCCTGATATTGAAATCTTCATCATTAGGCATAATATCCTGCGTAACAATCAATCCCTCCGCATGCAATTTTTCATATAATTCTTTCTGGAAGGCAATGATAGGTTCATCTCCTTTCTCTGTAAATTCCTCAAAATCTATATTGATGCCTTGTAATTGATATTGATGCAGGTATTTGATGATATCATTGATCAACCTTTCCTTTTTGACCGTGCTATGAAGAATGCGATGAAGGATAGTTCCATCAAATTCGCCTTCCCCTTTTTTCTCGTTGGTATTATTGATAAGCGGGATGATCTTAACATTATTCTTTCTCATCAGATCCAGTGCATCATGATCTATCCTTGGCTGCAGCGTATCTGTAGCCGGGTCGATAAAAAACCATTCCGGCAACACCATATTCAGCTTATCCACATTCTTTTCCAGTGAATAAAAGGACTGCGGATCCCAATCAACATAAAAAGCCGCCCTGATATTTTGCGTACCGGCAGTATTGTTATTGATGAGTTGTTCATTTTTCTTTTTAACGGCCAGGAAATCGTTAAAGCCTTTATATTTTTTTAATTCTTTTTCATTCATCGAAGCCGGGATCAATGGCTGCGATAAGTGACGCGTGTTAGCTGATTCATTACTTAACAGGGGAAGAGCAGGTTCTATCCCTCTTGAAAGAGTGATAATAACCACGGGGATCATCAATAAAATGCAAAAGATAAAAAAACGTCCTGTCCATTGAAAGGTTTTCCATCGCCAGGAAGAACTGGTCTGAAATATTTGTTTTGCCTGTGACATATGATCTGGTTCGGAGTTCCCTGCCAGGGCCGGCAGGTCATGAGTGGTAAAAATTTATTAAAAAGAGTACGGATCAAAAACTCCCCTGGAGGACCAGCGCCCTGTCAGGGGTAGATTATTGCTGATAAAAAGATTCAGGTATAAAGCTATAGCAGGGATAGTAGCTATAAAAGCCAGAATCGTTGGAAAGGCAAAAGCGGTCGGTGAAAAGGATTGGGGATGCAATTCCCAGGCATATCGCTCTGGGTAATGGGACCAATAAGCTATAAAGTTCTATAAAAATGACTGGCTTCTTCCATAGCGGAAAAACAGATATTTCTTAATGCCGCGATTTTTTGATGAAGCGACGTTTCTCCGGGTTTGCTGTATTCAATTTCATCGAGGTAAGGCTGAAGAAGATCGTTAAGTCCCATAACAGAAACCGACGTCTTCATATTATGTGCTATTTGAGAAAGTTGTGCAAAATCCTTTTGACCGAGCGCTTTTTCCAACGCCTGCAAATCCTCAGGTATGGCCTCTAAAAATTGCCCGGTGACTGTTTTCTCATATTCAGTATTCCCATTACTCACCTCGCGCATATATTGCAGGTTGATGTATTTATACCCGGGTGTACTTACGGGAACTTTTGAATTTACCGGTAAAGAGTGAAGTTGCTCCTGTTGGATAAATCCGCTGATGATCCTGTACAACTGATCTTCCCGTATCGGCTTGGAAATATATTCATCCATTCCTGCACTTAAACATTTCTCCCTTTCACCCGGCAATGCATGTGCTGTCATAGCAACTACCGGCATATCAAGTTTCAGATCATGTCTTATCTGTTGTGTAGCCGTGTATCCATCCATCTCCGGCATCTGGATATCCATGAGGATAAGATCATAATTCCTTGTTCTGAGTTTATCGATGGCCTGTTTGCCGTTATTGACCATATCAAACGATAATTTCCAGCTCTTGAATAAATGTTCGATCAGGCTTTGATTGATCTCGTTATCTTCCACCACCAGCACATGCACTTTTTCAAAAGAAGGATGAGTATTTATGATTGATTCCGCTTTAACAGGAATGGCAGATTGATCAACTGATATTTTATAAGGGATAATAATGCTGAACCTGGTTCCTTTACCCGGTTCGCTTTCTACGTTTATATCTCCTTTCTGAAGAAATACAAGATCTTTTACAATTGATAATCCCAGTCCTGTACCACCGTATTTCCGGGTGATAGAATCTTCGGCCTGCCGGAAACGTTCAAAAATACCGGCCAGGTGTTCTTTATCGATACCAATACCCGTATCTGTTACCGCAATACCAGCCTGGATCACTCCCTGACTGATTCCTCTATTAGTTATAGCAACTGTAATGGATCCTTTTTGTGTAAACTTGACTGAATTACCAATCAGGTTGATCAATACCTGGGTGAGCCGTGTAGCATCACCTTCCAGGATATCAGGAACCGATTCTTCTACAGTGGCATGAAACTGCAATTTCTTTTCCCTGATCTTTTCATGAAACATGGTTTCTACGGAATATAATAACCCGCGGATACTGAACGGTGCAGATTCTATCCTCATCATGCCTGCTTCAATTTTTGACAGATCCAGTATATCATTAATGATCGTAAGCAAATTTTCACCCGATCCCTGTATGGCCTGTACATAAATACCTGCATCGGGATCCAGTTGTTTTTTCTTTAGCAGATTTGTAAAACCAAGTATTGCATTCATGGGTGTACGGATCTCATGGCTCATATTGGTCAGGAAGTTTTCTTTGACGTTCGCTGCTTCCCGTACTTTTTTCTCCGATGCATCCAATTGTTCGATCAGTTGGTTCTGTTGCCCGATCCGGTTGATGATGGACCAGAATAAGGCAGCTCCGCTGATCAGTACCAGTGTTATCAGAACCGTTCCCCAGGTTCGCGCCTGCTGCCCGCTTTTATCAATAGAATTGGTAATAGCAGAAAGTAATTGCTGCCGGCTGCTATCGATCTTATTAGCATATACGGCGATCTGCTCGGTGAGTTCCCGGCTCCGCGGGTCTCTTATCAATTTTTCTGCTGCTGCTTTGCCACTCAAATGAAGGCTGTCCAGTATCTGATCGCTGTACCGCAATTTTTCACGTACATAAAAATCAAGCCTGTCTATGAATTTAACGGAGCTGTCATCATCATTTATTTTCTGAAGTTTGTCCAGGTTGGCCTGTACATCGGTCACCTGTTTTTCCAGGCCTTGTACACGGGAAGTATCATTGGCATCGACTGCGCCCCGGACTTTGTTAGCTACCGTAATAATATCCTTTTCCAGTTCCTGCAGTTCCTTGCCTACCCTGAACTCGTCAAGTAACTTCTGATTTCCGTCGATCAGCGCATTGATATTCTTGGCAGAATTGTACTGAACATAAATCAATAAGAGATTGCCCGTAATAAAGGCCGCCAGAATATAGTAGACAATCCTTTTACTGGTCATTGTGCAAGGTTATCCGCTAATTTAGTTTAAAAATGTTTGTGCTTATCCGAAGAAGGAAGTTTCAGGTAATGGAGAAGGAAAAAAATGAGCAGGAGAATGCTGCCGATAATAGCGCTGGCCAGCAAGGTGATCGGCCAGCCATGAACGCTGTTATCGATCATTTTTAAAAAGAGAAAGGAAAGTACGATCAATAAAAGGGTGTCAGCAAAAAATAATATAGTATAAACGATCTTCATTTTTAAAATAAGCCCCGGTAAAGACCGGGGCTGAAACCAAAACCACATGCTAAAATGAGAAAAAATATCTAAGAACTTCTCAATTGATATACAATTACATCTCAAAAGTATTCCTGAAAAGCCCACCGGCATAGTCCGAATCGCTGAACAGGCATTTTCAATCGTTGAAAACGCGGATTTGACGGTCTGACCATAAAAGCGCGGAAAACAGAGGGAAAGCAAAGAGCACATTTACTTCCACGCTGTTCTTTCCTTCTCTGCCAAATCATATTTCCTGTTATCTTTATTCCATGAATTGCCTCATCGTAGATGATAATAAAATCGCCCGGACAACCATGAAGCAGCTGGCAAGCCAGGTAAAGGATATCACGATCGCCGGTGAATGCGCTGATGCTATGAGCGCGTACAGTCTTTTACAGGAAACCCCGGTAGATGTGCTGTTGCTGGATATCGAAATGCCTGGCATGACGGGCCTGGAACTGACGCGTCACCTGAAAGAAAGACCGATCATCATTTTCACTACATCAAAAAAAGAATATGCGGTAGAAGCTTTTGAATTGAATGTGGCCGATTATATCGTAAAACCGGTAACACCTTCCCGTTTTATACAGGCGATCGACCGGGCACGTGATATCCTCGAAAGCAATAAGGAACAAATGGATCTGGCCGGGGATGAATTTATTTTTATCCGCGATTCCAATGTAGTGCGCCGGCTGAAACTGGATGATATATTGTTTGCAGAAGCGATGGGCGATTATGTAAAACTACATACGGCTCAAAAATTCTACGCGATCCATACCAAATTAAAATCGGTTGAAGAAAGATTACCTGCGGGTAAATTTCAGCGGGTGCATCGTTCCTTTATAGTAGCCATCAGTAAAATAGATACCATACAGGATGGCGCACTGATCATACACAATAAGCCGATCCCTGTTGCAGATGCTTACCGCGCCATATTGAATAAGCGGATGAATATTTTGTGAGCTTTTTCTTATTTACTCCATCCCCATTTTAAGAATTCAGGCATGACCCTGGCCCAGGTAGGAATATCATGTCTCCCATCGGCCATTTCAACATACCTTATATCGCGGTCACGATCATATCCTTTTTGCACCAGTTCATGAATGACATCCAGTGTATCATCAATAGAATCGATGATCCCATTATTATTCCGATCCATCGTTTCATCCATATTGCCGCATTGAAAAAAGAATTTCAATCCCGGTTGATAATTTCCATGCCGTATCAGCTGATGCATGATCCGGTGCTTATTATCATCGTATTCTTTTTCGGTCTGATCGATACTGCGCCACCAAAAAGAACCAGAGAACAATCCCAATCTGGTAAACTCCCCGGCATGCGTCCAGGCAATATCCAGTGCACTCAGGGCACCCAGTGAAAAACCGGCAAATGCCTTTTCTTTAAAAGAAGCAAGCTGGTACCGTTGCCGGATATAGGGCAACAATTCTTCTAAAATAAAGGCTGTATAAAGACCGGCCCTGGCGCCCTGCCCCAGGTAATCGGGCTGTGAGCTGACCCCATATTCCATTTTCCTGTCTTTCCCGGTATGAATAGCGGCACAAAGCACGGGTTCTATCAGTCCGCCGCTGTATAATTCGTCCAAAATGGCTTCCAGTCCCAGTTCTGCCATATTCTGACCATCATTGATCAGGAGCAGGTTAGCACCAGCAGCAGGAAGATCAGGGGGGCAAAAAAAATCGATAGTAACATCCCTCCCGAGGCGTGGAGAGGCAAGAATAGCAGTTTCAGGCATGGGGCCAAAAATAAGAAATTCGACTGTCTGCCAAGCCCTGCCGAAACATTTGTTTATGTCCTTCTTAAAAAATAAATTTGGTAAGCCCCGGTACTGCTTACTATTCAACTTAAAAAACGTCTATGAAGAAAATTGGAATCCTGCATGGCAAGGAACGTTCATTTCCCGAAGCTTTTGTAGCAAGAATCAACAGTAAAAATATCCCCGGAATTATAGCAGAGCCTGTACGGATCGATAAGTCGATGCAGGGCGAACCGAGTGGTTACTCCGTGATCATCGACCGTATTTCGCAGGATGTGCCTTTTTACCGGACCTGGCTCAAAAATGCGGCCCTGACCGGCACCGCTGTGATCAATAATCCTTTCTGGTGGAGCGCCGATGATAAATATTTCAATAATTGCCTGATGACAAAAGTGAATGTACCGGTTCCCAAGACCGTTATTATTCCTTCCCGTGATCTGCCGGATGATACGACAGATGATTCTTTCAGCAACCTCGCTTTCCCATTGGACTGGGATTCGATCTTCAAATATGTCGGTTTCCCGGCCTACATGAAACCGTTTGCCGGCGGCGGATGGAAACACGTGTATAAATTAAGAAGTGCCGAAGAATTTTTCCAAAAACATGCTGAAACAGGGCAACTGGTAATGCTGTTACAGGAAGAAATTGTGTTCGAAGAATACTATCGTTGTTATTGCATCGGTGGTAAATATGTACGTATTATGCCTTACGAACCACGCAACCCGCATCACCTGCGTTATGTGGCTGATTTTTCACCAACGCCGGATAAACTGCAACTGATGACGGATATTGTTTTATTGATCAATAAATATCTCGGGTATGATTTCAATACGGTAGAATTGGCGGTACGCAATGGTGTTCCCTATGCGATTGATTTCTGCAACCCGGCGCCGGATGCTGAACGCACCAGCGTGGGAGAAGAAAATTTTGAATGGGTAGTAGAAACGGCAGCTAATTATGCGATTGAAAAGGCCACGAATAACGACGGTGGAGACAATCTTACCTGGGGCGAATATGTGAAAAGAAGCAGTTCAAAAATCCCCTTAGCTTAATGTTTACCATATACGACACCGAAAATGACAGGTTCACCACCATAGAAGAACCTGATCCTGCCGGCCATTACACTTATTCAGATTACCTGCAATGGAAATTTGAAGAAAGGCTGGAACTTTTTCATGGCCGCATTTTCAAACTTTGCGCGCCGAATGCCAAACACCAGGCGATCGCGGGAAATATTTATTCCGCGGTCACCAGTTTCCGCGAGGGAAAAAATTATCAGGCTTTTATGCCACCGTTCCTTGTACGGTTACCATCCGGCAATAAAAAAAAGGATGAAGATATCACTACTGTTCTGCAACCGGATATTTGCCTGCTTTGCGATGAATCGATCAAAGATGAAAAGGGTTGCTGTGGTGCTCCGGATCTTGTAATTGAAATTCTATCACCCGGGAATTCAAATAAAGAGATCAATGTAAAAGCGAGACTGTATGAAGAAAGCGGTGTTAAAGAATACTGGATCGTATTTCCCGAGGAGGAATGTATTGCTGTCTATAAATCAAATGAAGAAAGAAAATATAGCGCCGCTGTTTTATACGCCGGTCGTCAATGCATAAAAAGTTCAGCGATAGAAGGATTGATCATTAACACTAAAGATATTTTTATCAAAAATTCACTATGACGTTAAACTATAAAGGATTCACGCTGGGTGTGGAAGAAGAATATATGGTGCTCGACCCCGAGACAAGAGAATTGAAGAGCCATGAGCAAAAGATCGTTCACGAAGGGCAAAAGGTGATCAAGGATAAAGTAAAAGCAGAAATGCACCAGGCAGTCGTGGAAGTGGGCACGGATATCTGCCAGGACATTGATGAAGCGCATCGTGATGTATCTGCATTACGAAAAACGATCGGCGACATTGCACATGGCCTCGGATTGGGAATGGGCGCTTCGGGTACTCACCCGTTCAGTCATTGGGAAAGACAACTGATCACAGATCATGTACGTTATAATGAAATCGTTAATGAATTACAGGAAGCCGCCCGTAGCAACCTGATCTTCGGACTGCACGTACATGTAGGTATGGAAAGCCGTGAGATGGCGAATCATATTGCAAATTCAACACGCTATTTTTTACCGCATATCTATGCACTCAGCACCAATTCCCCTTTCTGGGAAGGAAGATCAACCGGCTATAAATCTTTCCGCACCAAAGTATTTGATAAATTTCCACGTACAGGCATACCTGATGCGTTTGAAAGTATCGAAGCCTACGATAATTATGTCAAACTCCTGATCAAGACCAATTGTATTGACAATGCCAAGAAGATCTGGTGGGACCTGCGTGTGCATCCCTTCTTCAATACAGTAGAATTCCGCATCTGCGATATACCCATGACAGTAGACGAAACGATCGCGATCGCCGCTTTATTCCAGGCGATATGCGCACGTATTTATATGCTGCGTTCGAAAAATCTAAATTTCATTCAATACTCCCGTCCTTTATTAAATGAAAATAAATGGCGGGCCAGCCGGTATGGTGTAGATGGCTACCTGATCGATTTTGGCAAGGAAGAAGAAGTCAATACCCGCGCGCTGATCTATGAACTATTGGATTTTATCGACCCTGTTTTAGATCACTTGGGCAGCCGCCACCGCGTAGCGTATGTCCATAAGATCCTTGAAGGAGGAACAGGCGCTGACCGGCAATTGGCTGTATTTGAAAAAACCAAAAGTCTGCCGGCAGTGGTGGATTATATTCAATCGCAATACCTGGCAGGCATTTAATCACCGGATATATTCTTTTATTAAATAGTTTTGAGGTTATCATTTATCGTGATAACCTCATTTTTTTAAACCCCTTACTATGCCTTTCGTAAATATCAAGGTCACCCGTGATGGTGTTACCAAAGAACAAAAAGCACAATTGATCGCTGGTGTAACAGAACTTCTGAAAACGGTTCTTAATAAAGATCCGAATACAACATTCGTGATCATCGATGAAGTAGACACCGACAACTGGGGTGTTGCCGGCGAACAGGTCACGGAAAGAAGAAAACGAAAATAACTCTGCGGTTCTCTGTGGTATATGCCCTATAGTAAGATACCAGATTAAAGCATTTAGTATTGAGAACTTATGAATAGAAGCTCTCTAACAAGAATTATATGCAGAGGGCCACAGAGAATACACAGAGGACCGCAGAGAAAAAAGGCAAAACCAATGATGATTTTGCCTTTTTTCTTAAGAGGTGATTATTTTCTTAATTCAGTTTGATCAGTTTTACTATTTTCCGCTGGTCACCCTGGATCAGTTCTACTATGTAAGTACCACTTCTCCATTTCTCTCCCACTCTTAGTATAGTACCTGCAGATACTCTCGGGTATTGCTCGATCATACGCCCATTGATATCTGCTACTCTCACCGAGATACTATTATCATATCTTCCACTGATCAACAGATCAAAGTAAGAAGCGCTTGGATTCGGCATGGCTTTCGCATCAAATAATCCTTCCTGTACCATCGATTCTTTTGTTGCTGTTTCGATAGCAGCTGATCTGCCTGTTACCTGAGTGCGGCCGGTACAATTCACCGTTACCGCAGCTGCTGAACTATAACTACCTGTATAATTTAAAAGACCTACACTGATAATTCCCAAACTCAATATTCCTCCGCCGGTACCACCGGATATGACAAACAATTTATAATTAAGTGGAGTGGCCGCTTTGTCTGTAATATTCACGCCCAGTAATTCGATAGGGCCATCAGTCGTTTTGATAGTAAGACCGGCATTCGAGGCAAAGCTGGTATACACGGCTGCAGCCCATCTCCAATTCAGTGACACACCTGTTTTATCACTTGATACATCCGCCGTCCATTTTATATTATTAATATTACCTGGCAGGTTCGACGGAACGAGATAAGACAACCCTGTCATAAATACATTTCCATTATAATTTAATGGCACGACCGTTTCCCAAACTCCGTTTACAAATGAGGTATTAGGAATAACCACCGATGCATCGAAGCGGATATGTGCATCCGGCACATTCAACGTCACCAATTGATTATTGACCGTATAAGTGATCTTACTGTTACGAACATTAAAATTGACAGGACCATTACCCAGTGCGGAAGGATCAAAGATGCTGTTAAACCAGATATATCTGCCTGCTTTTATAGCTGAACTATTAAATCCTGCGGTCAAAGAAGTACTTGCTGAACAATCCTGCTGCACAGGTACCGGCGACACGGTTACTGCTACATTCTGTGTATTACTGCATCCATCAGCTGTTAATTCATAATTATAAATAACGCTGACTGCTGCATTGCTGGTATTTGTTAATGTTTCGCTGATAGCTCCTGTTCCATTAGCAGCCGGGTTACTGATACCGGTTACTACTGCACGGCTCCAGGTAAATTCAGTTCCTGCCGTGGCGCTTGCAGGCGTATAATTAAACACACTTCCGCTTGCAGTTGTTGCTGCCAGGCTGCTGCTTAATACCGGTTTTGCATGAGTAGTTAACAGGGCTGCATTGGTAAGAGATGATCCCTGGCTATTCGTCCATACGGTTCTGTATTGTTTATTATTATCAGCAGCACCCGCTACGAATGAATACGATCCACTGGTTGCACCGGAAATATTTGTCCAGGTAGCGCCATTGTCCGCGCTTACCTGCCATTGTGCTGTTGGAGCCGGACTGCCGGTAGCATTCGATTTAAATCCAACCGTTTCATTTGCACAAACCGAAAGTGAAATGGGATGCGTTACAACAACAGGACCTGCATTATAATTAGCCACATATTGACTGGCGCCCACGCTCACACTGAAGAATGCATATTGCATTCCTTTGATCGTTTGAATCGTAAAGGCAAGCGGTGCACCATCCTTCGTCATAGAAGTCAGTTGTCCGTTTGCAGATTGCACCGGCACCATTGCCCGCATATTATTCGCACCTGTCAGCGCGGTAATCGTAAAACTGAGTTGTCCATTATTCCAGGTCATATCATCAAAAGAAGACCCATTGCGCGCATCCAGCCAGGTCAGCATCTGGCGCGCTGCAATAACAGGGACATTATGTGCAATAGCCGAAGCAATGATTGCATTGGCGCCTGAATGAACAGCCGAATCGGTATGCATATTGGCACAGAACACACCATAGTACCCTTCCGGCCCCTGTGCTTTATCCAATAATGCATTGGCAAAATAAGTATAATCGATCGCCGCTTCATCACTCATTTGTGTTGCTACCTGGTAACAATCGATGATCGATCCATCCAGGTCAGCAAAACGCATAGGCGCGCCTGAACCGGTGAATAAACCCGGGCGATTTTGCACCCAGGCCGCCGGCCAGTAATAATAGTTTACATCCAGTCGTATTCCGTTTTGCGCCTGCACTTTCGCTATACTGGCCCAATCGCTCCAGGTCACACAATGATTTCTGTTAGTAACACAGGGAGGCAGGCTCGGTAATACTGATTTGAATAAAGACATCTGTGAAGTAATATCATCCTGGAACTGCGCTGCTGTTACATCGGCGCAATTGGTATTGACATGCAATGCAATTTCAAATCCATCTGCATCGAAAGCTGCTGCATGCGGATTATCAAATGTACCGTTATAAATATACGAGGTGCCGCGGATAGCTTTCCAGTCAGCTACATCCTGTGGCGTATTCGGACCTTGCGTTTTAAAATAATTGAACTGACCGGTTGTTCCATTAAAACTATGATCATCACCTGTCATAACCACTACCGCTTTATGATCGCTTGGCAGGAACCAGAATCTTGGTAAAGGTTTGCGGTGAAGATTGCTTTGCAGGATAATATTTATCAGCAGGCGTTGTTGTTCATCTGCCTGTGGTATCGCTATTTTATTGAAGTCTACATAATCAGGTGTATTGGTACCAAAAAACATATCATCAGAACGGACAGGGCCGGTAGTACCATCCCGCTTTTGGCCCGCCCAGGCCGGATTGCCCTGGCGTGTATACACAATGGAACGAGGCAGATCATATGTAAATGCAATCGCTTTTCCACCATTACTGCCGACTGTTCTGGAAGTAATAGCCGGATAAGGCAATGCTGTTGTCGCATTTAAATATAAAGTAGCAAGTGAAGAAGCTCCATTTAAATTATAGATATCCGAAACACCATGAAACTGTATGGTCTCTCCTACTATTCCTGCACCCGGACCTGAAGTTGTATTGATTTGCAGGTACTGATCGGGTACCGTTCCATCTACCTTTGTAATACCAAGTAAAGATGATAATTCAACAGAAGGCCTGAACGCGATGAATGTTCCACCGGCATTTACCCAGTTGGTAAACATAGCAGCCTGTGAAGCTGTAATACTCATTTCACCTAAAATGATCACATCATAATTAGCAAGATCGGCTGCATTGGTTTGTGAAATATCTTTTGCCGTGTATTCATTCAATCCTTCTGCTTTTAGTATTTCTGTGGTATAACGGCTGAAAGGATTGGCAATCGAACTTAAAACCAGTATAGGTCCGCCGGGACCATCGGGAGCAGGAATAGGAGCTATAGTGAACGACCATGTATAATCATTGCTCAATGGATTTCCTGCCAGATCTTTTACCCCGGAAGCACCGCCTTTAATAGTAGCCGTATATACAGCACTATTGGTAAAAGCAGCGCCTGGCGTCAATGTGGCCTGATTAGCTGAAACAGCAACAGAAGCCGGCACGATTGCATTGGACGCATCACGTAATTGAAAAGAAGAAGCGGTAACAGTAGCCGGATCGATCCATTCTGTAAATGAAACTGAAACAGAACTATGCACAGGAACACCTGTTGCTCCATTAACAGGAGAAGTTGTTGTAACAACCGGCGGGGTTACATCTGCAGTAATAGTTGTATTGAATATCACATCTACCCAATAATTACCACCGTTTGATCCGTTTGAAGGAAAAACAGGTGTAGCTGCATATCCATATACACCATTTAATCCATCCTCACCGCTGGCAAGTGCACGAAGCGGGCCATTGACAATAGCTTGCGTGAAATAATTATTGCTGGCTGCATAATCACCTGAGGTATTGTGATAAGAAGCAATATAAGTTGTATTAGCTGTGATAGCAACCGGGCTTTGAAATAAAGCCTGCTGCCAGCCTGAAGCCGTTTCTCCGTTAAAAACCACCTGCGCCAGCAAGGTGCCGGCACTGTTCCATAATTGTCCGGTATGTACGCCTCCGATACCATCGGGTTTGTAATATCGAATGCCCGTAATGTATCCATTCTGTGTGCTCTGGAATTTTACACCTAATGATATTCCCTGACCGTCATTATAATGACCGGAAGCAGGCATATCCGTGGGTTGAAAAATACTTATATTCTGTGCAGACACCCATAAAGGCACCGACAGAATAAAAAGGAACGCAAAAGTTAAAAAAGATTGTTTAGGGGAAAGGGTGTTTAGCAGGCGACAGTAGCTGCCTCCTTTATATGGCAGTGCCATAGAATAGGTAGTTCTCATAAACTGTAAGGTCTATTTAGGTTGTTAAGAAAATGGCTAACGGGGATAGAGGAGCAGTCAGTTGCGCAAGAGATATTGGTAAGATAACTTCCGCTTGAAGGAAAAAGAATAACCATTGAAGAGTTATTCCGAGGCGTATAAACGAAAACATTTATCGCCTGGATTTGATTTCGATTAATATTTTATAAAAAAATCAAACAATGACCAATTAGTAATTTTACGTATGAGTGTTGTTCGTGTCAGGTGTTAGATTTCAGGGGATTATTCATTCATAATTCATAATTACCATTAACATCTAAAAACCAACACTACTATCCTACAGCCGTTCTCTAACAAAAGTAAAAGAGCTGCTCCGAAGTAACAGCTCTTTTACCCGTGATATTAATTTATTATTACTTAATCATCATTTTCCTGGTAATCGATTCACTTTCGCCTTCGAGACGATAGTAATAAACACCTGCTGAAAGATTGTTACTGCGAACAGGGATCGTATAAGAACCTGCTTCCCTTGTCTGTTCCAGCAATACCTTAAGCAATCTGCCATTTACATCATACAATGTCAGGCGGATCTTCTGTGTCTTCGGTATTTGCAATTCGATCAAAGAAGTACCCGTAAAAGGATTAGGCGTATTCTGACCAAGCCCCAGTTTGGCAGGTATGATCTTAACCGCTGGTGTTGCTTTATTCTCTGATACAACTTCCCCGGTTTGCACCGGTGTTACAGAACGTGCAACACCACTGCATGAAGTCACATTGAGTGTCTTGGTGCCCAGTGTGCCTGTAGTCGTACAACCATTGGCATCCGTGATCGATGTAAGGTTCAGAACAACGGTAGATGGTACGAATACCACATCCACCCAATAGTTACTGCCCTGGTATCCTGAACTGGGGAAGCCGGCAGATCCATACAGGAATACTCCATTCATGCCATCGGTACCATCAGCCAGTCCGGTAAGAGGACCATTGGTAACTCCTGCTGCTGTGAAATAATTATCAGAATAAGAATAATAACCTGACGCTGAATAACAACTGGCCACATACGTAGTACCTGCTGTTACAGCCACCGGTGTTGTAAAGTTTACTGTTTGCCATCCGGAAGCACTTCCATTGGCAAAGTTTACTGTACCAAGCAGGGCTTGCGTACTGTTATTATACAAATTCAATGTATAGATACCAGCATCGGTGGCGCTGCCTTTATAGAAACGGATGCTCTTGATCAAACCGTTGGCGGTAGTTCTGAATTTCATACCTGTTTCGATCGGCAATCCATCATTCTGTCCCGCTATAGTTGGAACAGCGGTGTTGGCCCATAAGCTGGTAGCAGTTGGAGTTATATTCGTATTGATCGTGCTGCCACTGGTTACATTGCTGTAAGGTGTACCATTAATTGTTACTGTAAAAGGACCTGTGCCGGCTGTAGCTGTAAAGATTGCTGAAGCCGTACTGTTATCACAAACTGTTGTGCTGCCTGCAGTGATATTTCCTGCTGGTGGCGGAGCTACTACTACTGCTTTAGCAAGAGAAGTAGCCGAACAACCATTCACGGCATTGGTAACAGTGAAATTACCCGCTGTGCTCACCGTTATACTCTGCGTGGTCGCTCCTGTGCTCCAGGTATTACCGGAAGTTGAGCTGGCTGTCAGGATCACACTTGAACCCTGGCAGATCGTTGGCGATACGTTGGTTGAGATAGTCGGTACAGCAGGCACTGCTTTTGGCGCTGCTACTGCACTTGTTGTCGGACTGCTACAGCTAAGCAATGTTTGTCTTACTGTATAGGTAGCAGCCGTTGGCACTGTAATCGATGTGGTAGTAGCACCGGTACTCCATGTTAAAGTACCGAGAACATTTCCTGCCGTCAGTGTTGAACTTCCACAGTTATTCACCACACTGATCGTTGGCGCAGGAATGATCGAAGTAGTTGGCGATGCCGTAGCGCTTCTCAATGCACTCGAACAACCGTTTAGAGTTTGCAATACGGTATACGTACCACTTTTTGTAACCGTGATCGGATTCACCGTCTCGCCGGTACTCCACAATAAGGTACCGGTGAAACCTGCTGCTGTAAGTTTAGAACTACCACAAGCATTAGATACACTGATCGTAGGAGTAGCAGGGATGGCATTCACAGTCAGTTTAACTGCTGCTGTAGTAGCAGTACCCTGGCTGTTTGTCCAGACTGCACGGTATTGTTTGTTATTATCACCTGTTGCTGATGTAAATGTATAAGTAACGGCCGTTGCACCAGAGATATTCGACCAGCTGGTACCATTCGTACTTACCTGCCATTGTACAGTCGGAGCAGGATTACCTGTTGCCGCTGTTGTAAAGCTGGCTGCAGAACCTGCACAAGCTGTATCGGCAATTGGTTGCGTAGAAATTACAGGAGCACTAAGCGGAACATTATAATTAGCCACATAAATAGAAGTACCGGTTGGCACTGCGAAGAACGCATATTGAACACCTTTGATCGTTTGTGTAGTATATGTAACCGCGCTGCCATTCTTCGTGATAGAAACCAATGGACCACTTTCTGATTGTACCGGCACCATCGTTTGCAGGTTACGTGCACCTGCAAGAGCAGTTACCGTGAATGTTAATTTTCCACCGGCCCAGCTCATATTGCTGAAATAAGAATTATTTCTTCCATCGAGCCATGTCAGCATCTGCTTGGCAGAAACAACAGGCACATTGTGCGCTATGGCAGATTGAACAACTGCTATAGCACCGGAGTGAGTAGCCGAATCGGTATGCATATTCGTAGTGAATACGCCATAGTATCCTTCTGTACCCTGTGCTTTATCGAGTAACTGATCGATGAATGGCCTGTAGGTCAGTTGCGATTCATCAGACATTTGCGTGGTCGCCTGGTAACAATCGATCAATGTACCATCAGAATCAGCAAAACGCATAGGCATACCCGAACCGGTAAACATACCCGGACGGTTCAATACCCATTGTGCAGGCCAGTAATAATAGTTTACATCCAGCCTGATGCCATTCTGTACTTCCACTTTCGCTGCAGAAGCCCAATCGCTCCATGCAATACAGTGAATACGGTTGGTAACCGGTTTGGAAACTGTTGGATAGTTACCTGCGAAATATGCCAGGTAATTAATAAAGAGATCAGACAATGCTGAAGGACTTACATCCTGGCAATTGGTATTGATATGTGAACCGATCTCAAATCCATCTGCTTCGAAGGCAGAAGCCTCTGTATTGGTCAATGTACCATTATAGATATAAGAGGTACCGCGGATCGCTTTCCAGTCAGCTACATCTGTTGCGGTATTTGGCCCCATCGATTTGAAATAATTGAACTGGCCGGTTGTACCATTGAATCCATGGTCATCACCTGTCATTACCACAGCCGCTTTATGGCCGCTTGGCAGGAACCAGAATCGTGGCAATGGCTTACGATGCATACTTGCCTGTGTGATAATATTGGTCAGCAGGTGTTGTTGCTCATCTGCCTGTGGTATTGCAATCTTATTGAAATCGATCCAGTCTGCAGAACCCGCACCATAATACATATCGTCCGAACGGATGGGACCTGCCGTACCATCACGTTTCTGAGCGGCCCATGCAGGATTACCCTGGCGTGTGTATACAATCGATTTGGAAAGATCGTAGGTAAAGGCAACTGCTCTGCCGCCATTGCTTCCTACCGTTCTTAATGTTACAGCAGGATTTACAGTTGCAGTAGTTGCATTGGAATATAAGGTGGCCAGGCTGGTAGCTCCATTCAATGTATACAGGTCGGCTGTTCCGTGGTATTGTATGGTTTGATTAACAATACCTGCACCCGGACCTGAAGCCGTATTCACCAGCAGGTATTGATCGCTGATCAATCCTGATACTTTTGTAATACCCAGTAAAGAAGCGAATTGTACATCAGGACGGAAGGCGATGAAAGTACCACCTGCATTTACCCAGGTAGTGAACATCGTTACCTGTGCAGCAGTGACACTCATTTCTCCCAGTATCACTACATCATAATTATTCAGATCAGCAGCTGTTACCTGCGAGATATCTTTTGCAGTAAACTCATTCAATCCCTGTGCACGTAATATTTCTACTGTATAACGGCTGAATGGATTTGCAGCAGAACTTACCACGAGTATCGGCCCGCCGGGACCATCTGTTGGTGGCGGTGCGGAAGGATCTGCAGTACTGAATGTCCAGGTATAATCACTGGCCATTGCATTACCTGCTACATCTTTCACACCGGTGCTGGTACCTTTTATTTTCGCTGTATAAGAAGCTGAATTTGCTAATGCTGTTGTAGGCGTTAAGATAGCCTGCGTAGCAGTAGCTGTCACTGTATAAGGAACCAGTGCATTCGCTGCATTTCTTAATTCAAATGTAGATGAAGTAATAGTAGAGGTATTGATCGGTTCGTTGAATGTAACGGTAACCGTTGTACCAATACTGGCTCCTGCTGAACCCGATCCCGGAGATACAGCAGATACGACAGGCGGTGTAACATCGGGTCCTACGCTTGCGGAGAACACGATATCTGCCCAATAGCTACTTGCATGATAAGTACCCGTTGGGAAAGAAGGAGTAGATGCATAAATGTATAGACCATTACCCCCATCTTCACCATCATACAATGCGCGCAACGGGCCATTTACTACCTGGTCGGCAAATGCATACTCTGTTGTTACATATTGACCGCTTGGGGTATGGTAAGCAATTATATATGTTGTATTGACAGATACTGCCACAGGGTTTGTAAACAATACCTGCTGCCAGCCGGAAGAAGTTTCATTCACGAATGTAGCTTCTGCCAGTTTCACACCGGTATTGCTCCATAGTGTACCTGTATGCACACCGGTTGTTCCTGTTCCTTTATAATAACGGGCACCGGTAATATAACCAGCCTGGGATACACGGAACTTCACACCAAGCGATAATCCTGTTGCTTCATTGATCGTACCACCTGTTGGTGAACTTGTTCCAAAAATATTAGAAGGCACAGCCGCTGCTGCTACCGTGGTGAATGATCCTGTATAGTTTGCTGCGAGGGCATTACCGGCCGGGTCTTTCACCCCGCTGCTGCCACCTGTGATCGCAATAGTATATGTAGTAGAGTTCGCCAGTACTGCTGAAGGTGTAATGGTAACCTGTGGTCCAACTGTGGCTACAGTGGCCGGAACAACAGTCGTCCCGTTTTTCAACTGTACCGTCGTCGTCGTTACAGTTGAAGCATTAACGGCTTCACTGAAGTTGATTACGATATTAGCATTCGTTGCTACACCTGTGCTTCCGCTGACCGGTACGGTAGAGGAAACCACCGGCGCCGTATTATCCGGCGGAGCCGAACTTGTAAATACGATATCTACCCAATAGTTACTGGTTTGATACGTATTGTTAGGAAATGCTGGTGTGCTGCCATATATATATAATCCATTACCTCCGTCTTCACCATTAGCGAGTGCACGTAATGATCCGTTAACAACGGCTGCCGTAAAGAATGGATCGGCGGCTACATAACCATTCGGAGCCAGGTAAGAAATAACATACGATGTATTCGCTGTAATGGCCACCGGCGCACCAAATAGTACCTGCTGCCATCCCGAAGATGTTTCGTTGATAAATGTAGCTTCTGCCAGTTTCACACCAGCATTGCTCCATAATGTTCCGATATGCGTACCGGTAGCGCCCGTTGGTTTGTAATAACGTACGCCTGTTACATAACCCGCGGTCGTACTTCTGAATTTCATACCTAATGTAGCAGCAGCATCAGCGATCAACGTACTGCCTGCCGCATCAGTAGGCTGGAATATAGTAGAAGTAGTGTTGCCGGTAACAGTGACTGTTCTGTTGGTAGCAGAACCTGCTGCACCCGGAACGCTCATTCTGCCGCTGTCGTCAAAACCACGTACTTTAATATTAACTGATCCGGCGGTAGTAGCTGTCCATGAGAAAGTCCAGCTGGTAGTGCCGGTAGCAGGCTGCCAGGTAGTACCGCCATCAACCGATACTTCAATACCT
>CAMLGR010000020.1 GCA_946479615.1 uncultured Bacteroidota bacterium
GCAGGGCAATGCCGATATCGATCATGTTCCTACCAAACACTATTTGCGCGAAGAACTGCAACTCTTACTGCACCTCGAAGGCTTTGAAACCATCAGCTCCAAAAAAATCGAATACAGCTGGAAAACAGAATTCCTGAAATCACCGAAATGGCTGAAAGAACCAAGACCGTGGGATTGGATGATTCATGCGAAGAAGATACATTAGAGATTTGGAAATTTTGGAATTGGGAAATTTGGAAATTGACCGGTAAGAGAAAAATCATTACTGCAATGAAGTATGTCGATATCAGTAAAGAGTTTTGGAATTAATAAAATTTCCAAAATTTCCAAGTTATCTCTCCCTTTCCCCATCTGTGGAAAAGTTTAACTACTTTATTCACTATTCAATAATGAAATTGCATTGAATAGCTACCATTGGAAACGAATAACGAAATAACAGCACTGTTCCATTTGATCGATGACCCGGATGAAGAAGTATTCAATGCTATCTCAGCCAAAATTGTAGACTATGGAAAGCCTATCATTCCGAATCTTGAACATCTCTGGGAAAACTCACCGGATGAACAAATACAGGAACGCATAGAACTACTCATTCACCGGCTGCATTACAGCGATCTGACCGAAGATCTCCGTCAATGGAACATTTCAGGCCACCATGATCTCCTGCTTGGCGCCCTGCTCGTTTGCAAATTTCAATACCCCGATCTTTCCACCACACCCGTATTACAGGAAATAGAAAAAGTGCGCCGCAATATCTGGCTCGAATTGAATAATTACCTCACTCCGCTCGAACAGATCAATATTGTTACCAGTATTCTTTACAGCTATTATGGATTGAAAGGCGGCGAAACGAATTATAAAGAACCCAACGAATTCCTGCTCCATAAAACACTGGAAGCAAAAAGAGGCAACCAGGTCAGCAATGGCATACTATACCTCCTGCTGTGCGAAATGCTCGATATCCCCGTCAGGGCGATCAATATACCCCGCCAGTTTATCGTGGCTTATTTCAAACCCGGCTATTCCGAAGAAAACCTGGCCAACCCTTCCCAGAAGATCGAATTCTTTATCGATCCTTCTTCAGGACAGGTATTCACCCACCAGGATGTAGAAAGTTATTTTAAACGGATCGGCGTACCCCCTGTCGATGCCTATTTCAAACCCCGGAAGAACAAAGACGTGATCCGGCACCTGATCGAAGAATTCAGCAAATGTTTTACCACCGACAAAGAGCTCTATAAACAAAACGAGCTAAAAGAGCTGGCAACCCTGCTGGAGTAAGTTCCCCGATTCTACTCTATCTTTGCGTTTCAAATACTGTTAATATGAAAGTAAATATTGGTATCTCTGAAAAGAACCGCCAGGCAGTTGCTGCCGCACTCAATCAATTACTGGCCGACGAACATGTTCTCTATAACAAAACCCGTAACTATCACTGGAGCATCGAAGGACCCAGTTTTATGGAGTTTCATAAATTATACGAAGGACAATACACGCAACTGGCTGAAATGATCGATGAGATCGCCGAACGCATCCGCACCATCGGGCATTTTGCAGAAGGTCGTTTAAAAGAATTATTGAAACTGGCCAGCCTTGATGAACCTGCTCCGCCTGTAGAACAAACCGCACAAATCAGGAATCTCGAAGGAGATCACGAGATCATCATCATCAAACTCCGTAAACTCATTACCGAATTCGACGAAAAATATAAAGATATCGGCAGCAGCGATTTCGTTACCGGCCTTCTCAAAGAACATGAGAAAATGGCCTGGATGCTGCGCAGCTACCTGAGATGATGTCAGGTGCTAAATTTTAGGTGTTAGGTTTTAAGTGTGTTAATGCCTGTGGTTTGCAAAGACATTATTCAGAGAGCATTATACATTTAACACTAATACTGTCATCAGGTGCTTCACACCTAACACCTAAAACTTAACACTAAGACTTAAACCCTGACATCTAAAACCTAAATCCACCCGCTTCTATACTCTCTTTTCACAAACTGGTTGGCTTCGTCAAAGTTGGTGATCTTCATGTTCTTTGCATCCCATAATAATTTCTTGCGGCCGGGGAATTTTTTATCGTCCTTGATATTCCAGGCGCGCAGGGCAAGATTACCCATCAATATCGTTTCTGTAAGCGGACCGGCATAACTGAATGGTGAGCTCACTTCTTTTTTCCCATATCCTGCGATACAGGCATTCACCCATTGAATATAATGTCCTTCCGGTACCCGCGCCAGTGTCTGCGGAACCGTTTTGTTTTTAGCTGTTGTAGATAACAGCACCGGGTTGCCGCCATAAGTACTGCACATCATTTTTCCTTTGGTACCAACAATGATCGCACCTCCGCCATCATCTCCCATCGGCTGATCAGGTCCCAGTTCTGCCGGGCGTTCCGGTAAAATACCTCCGTCGGTCCAATAGAGATAAACATCTTTCTTACCGGGCTTGCCGGGAAATTTCAATTTCAAGGAAGAAGCAGGCGGACAACTATCGGGATGATAAGCTGGGGTCCACATCTTCTCATAAAAATCAACCACGCTGCATTCGATCTCGGAAGGATATCCCAACCCTACCGTAGCAAAAGCCGGATCGATAAGGTGACACCCCATATCTCCTAATGCGCCTGTACCGAACGTCCAGAAGCCGCGCCAGTTGAAAGGCACATATTCTTTATGGTATTCTTCAAATTGTGTAGGTCCGAGCCAGAGATCCCAGTTCAACTCTCCAGGCACTTCGTCTTTGGTAGTGGGCTTACCAAATCCCTGTGGCCATACCGGGCGGTTGGTCCAGCAATGGATCTCGGTGGCATCGCCGATCAGGCCGGCATTATACCATTCTTTCATCTGGCGCACACCATCGCCGGAAGAACCCTGGTTGCCCATCTGCGTAACCACTTTATACTTTGCTTCTGCCTCTGTTAATGTACGTGCCTCGTAAATATCATGTGTTAACGGCTTCTGTGTATACACGTGCTTGCCCAATTGCATAGCGGAAAGCGTGGCCGCCAGGTGGGTATGATCGGGAGTTGAAATAGAACACGCATCAATATTGTTCTTTTCCTTTGACAGCATCTCCCGGAAATCTTTATAATAAGTGGCTTTGCTGAACTTGTCTCTTGCTTTTACCGATTGCCTGTCATCCACATCGCACAACGCAACAATATTCACGTTCGGGCTCTTGGCAAACTCCGACAGATCGCCCCAACCCTTTCCACCAACACCAATACCGGCAATATTCAATTTATCACTGGGCGCTACAAAACCACGACCCAGCACATGACGCGGTACAATAAAAAAACTACTTCCTAATACAACACTGTTCCGGATAAACCGGCGACGAGATTTATTATTTTCCTTGTTAGAATCCTTCATGTGTCAAATTTTAAAGGAAGATAAATAAAATGTGGGAACCCTGATCGGGGGACTGGCTGGAAATTCATAATTCTAAATTATGAATTATGAATTGCTTCCGGACCAGGGTCTCTTCCCGCGCTACGTCGATGATAGCAGCGGGAAGAATAGAACATACCCTGGCTCACCTGATATTAATTACCGTCCAATGATAATTTCGGGAGAATGAATAGCCCTGTATTGCCGATCCACAAATCCATTACATATCTTTTACAACAAGGTTAGAATAAATAAAAAACAGGCTGTGCTGTTGAAGGCATAAAAGTACCGGTATTAACAACCCAGGTCAATACAACAAAGTGGTAATTTTTAAATGAAGCACGAATTATTTCCTGATCAGTAATTGCTGATCGAGCATCGAATTATTGAACCGCTGGAGAAATGCTTTTATAAAATTTTCTTTTTGGATCATAGCAGGATTTGCAGGTTGATTCAAATTCTTTGCAAGCAAGGTATCGGAACGATAATTATAATAATATAAAACCTTATCCGACCGGTCATCAAACCCTGTGAGTGAAGAACTATCGATCAACTGGTATACATCATTCTTTTTCCAGATAGAAAAAGCCGGTTCATCACGAAAGATGCTATGACCAAAGCTCATGAACGGTTGGGAATAATTTATTTTATCCAATACCGAAGGAATAATATCAAGCTGCTGAACAGGCTTGGTCACCGATACACCAACAGTATCCTTCGGATCATATATAAATAAAGGAATATCGTATGCATTATACATATCCGAACGCTGCTCTGTATAAGGAAGCAGGGTATGATCCGCACAAAAAACAAACAGCGTATTATTAAACCAGGACGTTGTTTTTATTTGTTTAAACAATTCGCTGAAACAATAATCCACATAACTGATACTATTTCGTTGTGCATCCTGCCCCGGTAGCGTGAACCGTTCACGCAGCGAAGGCTGAACAGTAAAAGGCGGATGGCTTGAAAGATTGAACAGCACCGACAGAAACGGTTGTGATTTCTCCGACATGGTTTTCGCAAAGTAGGGAAAGAAGAATCCATCATAAATACCCCAGTTGCCATCATCAACGGCAGCATGACCATAAGTGTCTTTGGAATAATAATGATCGATGCCTGTCATCCGGCATAATTTGGCAAAATTAAAATGATCATATTCCGCCCCCATAAAAAAATTAGTACTATATCCTTCTTCCTTCAACACGGCGCCAATGCCTTTAAAAGGCACAGCGCTGTAATTGGATATGAATAAGGGCTCATGGGTAAAAGGAGGTAATGAACCCAGTATGGCTAATAACCCCATCACCGATTCATGCCCGTTGGCATATGCATTTTTACAGACAACGCTTTTTGTCATCAGCGAATCGAAGAAAGGCGTTTGGGCCCGTAAAGGGCCCTCTTTTATAAAATCGCCGGAAAAACTTTCCAGTACAAAAATGACGATATTCCTTTTCTCAAACGGTTTATCATGATCATACTGCCGCCGGATCGTATACATCGAATCAAGTGCAGTCTGCGTAAAATAATTTTTCCGTTCCAGTTGGGAAGTCGCCCGCAACCAGGAATACAAAAGATTCAGCGTGGAATTATTCAGCACCGGTTGAAAGGCCGCATCTGCATGCAATAAAGCAGTAGCGGGAATAACAGGCCGCTTGTCTCCTCCTCTTGCTACCAATACCAGCAACGTCATGAACACAACGGGTGCACCCCATTGCCAGTACCATTTTTCTTTTACCACCGCTTTTCGTCCCGGCAATATCTTTTTTACGACATAGACAAAAGAAACACAGACAATGATAAAAGCCAGTAATACATACCAGTATTGCCTGAATAAACTTCCGAATGAATGTACCGAACTGCCAAAGACATAAAACAAATCCACTGTTGAACGACGCAGGTTATAGCGGTAATAAACCAGGTCGATCATATTCACAGCGATAAACAATAAATTCACGACCGGGAACAAAAACAAAGTGATCCTGTTTTGCCATTGTAAAGATTGAAAAGGCGCACAAAAAAAATAATACAGGAGAAAAGGAATATTAATATAGGTGAGCGCCGTGATATCCAGTCTTAATCCCCAATATAATATTCTTGCATCTTCAGCAGCAGAAATATGGAAAGGATTAAAATAAATAAATGCAAACACTACCCGCAACAGCCAATAGATAAGCAGCGTGAACAGGAATAATTTTATGACGGTCTTTACACGCTGCATATTATTCACTTACAGGTTAAAAGGAGTTTGAATATTTACCATAACGATCGATACACGGGGATCATCCAGCAATTTCCGCAAAGGTTGCCGGTTAAAAAAACTGCTGAATCGCAGGTCCCATGTTACAATTTGCTTTCCGGGAAACAGTTGTTCCAGTTCCGGTACATATTTCATATCCTGCGAAATATAGGTTACGCGTTCGAGCAACTGGTTAATACTATCCCTGTACAAAGGCTCTTTCCCCATCCGGGTCATTACTGTTTCGTCGGGATTAAAACTGGTAGTATAACCGCGCTGAGCAAAAAAAGCAGCAGCTACTGCATCATATATTTCAAACACGGATCGCTTTTGGAGCATGAGTGTATCAGGAAGTCTTGACAGGGCCGCCATAGCCTGTTCCATATTGATCGCCGCCACAAACCGGGTATCGAACCAGAACAATTGCTTTTTAAGATCTGTATGGCCAAGGAACTGGTCAAATGGTACGATATCGGTTTCCTTTTTAAAAGGCGGGTGATATACCTGGAAATCATCCACTCTCCCATCAAAAACAATATCGGTTTCAAATGAAGAAAACTTTTCTTTCAGCAATTCATAACGTTCCAGAGAATTGACCCGGTGCACGAAGATCTTTTCCCGGCAATTGTTTGATGGATTCTTTGAAGTATCGCTGCAATCAAGCGATTGCAATCTTGCATACTGGAATTTCAACACCAGCGGGTACCGGAATATATAACCCGTTATCAGCAGCAGGGCGATGACAAGTATTATTATTCTTATATTTTTCTTTCGAAGTCCAGGCATAGAATGATAAAGATAAACGATCAGCTTAGCAAGCAAACAGCTTCTTATTGATTAATTCACTATCCCCTCTCTCCCCGCACCACTTTTTTGATGATCCCAATAGCCTCTTCCATTTCCTTTTTTGTAAACGATGCAAAACCCATCCGCAGGGCATTGTTTTTTTGGGTACCGGAATTATAGGTATTTCCATTGTTCATATACAATCCTCCTGCCGATGCTTTTTCCGCAATTACTGGTAGCGGATACTTCTTATGGAACCGCGCCCATACCGCCATGCCACCCTGTGGCTTTTCAAAAGAAACAATACCATCGAGTTCCTTTTCCAGCAATTCACACATCAGATCCCTGCGTTCATGATACAGTTTCACCGATTTCTTTAAATGCCGTTGCATGGTACCGTCATTAAATAAATTGCCTAAGGCTTCTTCCAGCAGATCATCACCCCGTATATCGATCAGTCTTCTCATGCGGGTTGATTCATGAATAAAATTTTCTGCTGCTACCATATACCCGATCCTTACAAAAGGGGCCAGTGTTTTGGTAAGCGATCCGATATAGATCACGTTGCCGCCATGACCGGCACTTGCCAGTGGCAGGATGGGACTGCTGCTATAATGAAAATCGTAATCATAATCATCTTCGATCACCGGCAGGTTATAGTGCCGGATAAGTTGCAGGAGTTTCATGCGCCTGTCTGCTCCCAGTGTTACAGTAGTCGGATGATGGTGATGGGGAATGATATACAAAAGATCAGGCTTTTTCTTTTTACAGATCTTTTCTATTGCATCCACATCGATCCCGTTATCATCGGCGGGCACCCGCACCAGCTTTGCACCGCTATGAAGAAATATTTCATTGGCGAAGGGATAATTGGGATCAGCGACTACAGCCGTAGCACCCGGCTTTAAAAGAATATGCGCCGCCATATAAATGGCCATTTGCGCACCCCTTGTCATCAGGATATTGGATTCCTTGCAGGTGACACCCCGGGTATCGGATAAAAACTGTACCAATGCTTTCCGCAGGTTCGGCGATCCTGCCTGGTCGCCATACATCAATTTGCGCTGGACAGCCGGCCGGTGAAACAATTGGCGGTATTCTTTCAGCAGCAGGTCTATCGGCGCAATGCGGGCATCCGGGAATCCATCATTAATAATAAGGCGATGACCCGTTGTATTGAATGGTGAGAAAGTGCCGGGCATACCCGCCAGTGTAAAACCAGTATCGGGCCCATATCCCGTTGCCCCCGATGCGGTATAAAATGTTCTTGGTTTTATTTCCGGAAGATGCTGTGATATCATCACTCCTTTACGGGGAATGGTTTCGATCCAGTCCTGCGCATAGAGTTCTTCGTAAGCAGCCACTATTGTTTTACGATGAAGGTCCAGCAGCACGGCCATTTCCCGGCTGGAAGGCAAGGGAGAACCCGGTTGCAGTCTTCCTTCCTGTATCAGGGTCACCAGCCGGTTGGCTACCTGCTGGTAAACAGGAGTGGCTGCATTTTTATCAGGAAGGATCAGTGTTTTGAAAGGAAGCATCTGGACTACCTTAATTTTTATAACTGGTAGCCAAAGGTAGTCCAGGCAGGTTATACTTTTACATCCTGTTTCAACAATTCTATTCTACTAATTATTATAAAAAAAAGAAGATGAAAACAAGATTAATCATGGGCCAGGTTCAACCCGCAGCCTATAAAGCCATGAATGCATTGGAAGCCTATAACGCTGCATCCGGGATCGATAAATTACACAGGGAACTTATCAAGGTCCGCGCCTCCCAGATAAATGGTTGCGCCTATTGCGTGAATCAGCACAGTCATGACGCACGTAAACTGGGCGAGACTGAACAACGTTTATACCTCGTTGCGGTATGGAGAGAAGCGCCGAATGTATTCAGCGAAGAAGAACAACTCTTACTGGAAATGACGGAAGAAGTAACCCTGATCCACCAGCATGGCCTGAGCGACCAGGTCTATGAAAGAGCTATCAATTTATGGGGCGAAGAAAAAACAGCCCAGGTGCTGATGGCCATCATTACGATCAATGCCTGGAACCGCATCGGTGTAGGATTAAGTATGCATCCACAATTATAAGAATTTGAAACTTTAACAGTAATCATATGTCATCCCCCGAAACCTTCTTCGGTCTTCACCAGCAATCACAACCTCTTCTTATTGGCAATGCCTGGGATCTTGATAGTACATTGGCATTTGAAAGAGCAGGATTCAAAGCTATTGCTACTTCCAGCCTTGCAGTGGCACATGCCGCGGGCTATGAAGACAGGCAGCAAATCCCATTCGACCTATTGCTGGAAACGGTCAAACGGATACGGCATCACACCTCTCTGCCCTTATCGGTAGACATGGAAGCGGGATATAGTGATAATATAGCCGGTATCATCGGAAATATCGACCGGCTCTGCGACATGGGTGTAGCAGGGATCAATCTTGAAGATTCCATTATCACGACAAGAGGACAATTACAACCGGTGACTGATTTTCAACAACTACTGACGGCTATAAAAACCCACCTGGATAAAAACAACAGGAAATTCTTTATCAATGCCCGCACCGATGCATTTCTCCACAAATTTCCTGCGGCGCTCGGCGAAACCATCCGGCGCGCCAAAGCCTATGAAGAAGCAGGCGCCTCCGGGATCTTTGTTCCGTTCATGGATAAGGAAAACGATATTAAGCAGGTGGTACAATCAACCCGTTTACCGGTGAATGTATTTTGTACGCCGGACCTGCCTCCTTTTTCGGTGCTGGCGGATTGGGGTGTCAGGCGCATCAGTATGGGCGGTTCTGTTTATAAAGCCATGAAGATTTTATTGGTTGATACCATAAAGGGAATACAGGAGGAGCAGTCTTTCAGTCGTTTGTTTTCTCAAAAATGATGAAAGGCTTTTTAATGATGTGTTAGGATCGGGTTGTTACATGCCGGTTCATTTATTAATGGATCGGCATTTTTTTTACCAAACGTCCCTACGGGACGTGCGCCGCCATCCGTCGATGGCTACCGATCTGTCGTCCCGATGGGACGAAGGAGATAATGCGTATCGGTGTAGTAATCATTTAGAAATAAAAATGATTCATCATTACCAATATTAACAAGCAACCTAACATACCGCATGTTTTCGTCCCGTAGGGACGATTCATCGGTAACCGGTAACAACTATAGAAATGCTGCCGTAGGTACGCCTGGTAAATCAATCCCAATCTCGAATACTGGCCTGATACCTTGCGCCATCGGCATTCTTTTACCAAACGTCCCTACGGGACGTGCGCCGCCATCCGTCGATGGCTACCGATCTGTCGTCCCGATGGGACGAAGGAGATAATGCGTATCGGTGTAGTAATCATTCAGAAATAAAAAATGATTCATCATCATTACCAATATTAACAAGCAACTTGACATACCGCATGTTTTCGTCCCGTAGGGACGATTCATCGGTAACCAACACCAACAATCGGAAATGCGTGCCGTAGGTACGCATGGTAAATCAATCCCAATCTCGAATACTGGCCTGATACCTCGCAACATCGGCATTCTTTTACCAAACGTCCCTACGGGACGTGCGCCGCCATCCGTCGATGGCTACCGATCTGTCGTCCCGATGGGACGAAGGAGATAATGCGTATCGGTGTAGTAATCATTTAGAAATAAAAAGCTCCAATGATATTTTTAATCCCCTGGAAATGATTCATTATCGACATTAATAATCATTGCCCAGCAAACGCCCGATCTATTGGTGCACCTCCGTCGCGTAGCGACGATTGATCGGTAACCAACACCAATAATCGGAAATGTGTGCCAGAGGCACGTCTGGTAAATCAATCCCGCCCTCAACATCCGACCTGACCCCTCACCAAGAAGCCAATATCCGGATAATGGTCGTTTAAATGAAAAAGTCACTACCCCAAGACCGTGACTTCCTCATTTCTTATTTCTTATTTATTATTCCTTATTTTTTATTCCCCACCCCTTCCTGTAACTTTTTCATAACCCTCTCCGTTACAACGTTAACCAGTGTTAAAAAAAACTAAATAACACTAACAAACTGTCCTGATACGAAAATAGTCGTATATTCGGTTTCAAATTCACTAACATGTCAGTATCTAAAGTAACTAAACCCACCGAAAGCGAACTGGAAATACTCCAGATCCTTTGGTCTAAAGGATTAGCGACTGTCCGCGAAGTGCACGAGGATCTTGCGTCTACAAAAGATGTTGGTTATACCACTACCCTGAAGCTCATGCAGATCATGAATGAAAAAGGTCTTGTAAAAAGAGATGATTCCATGCGTACACACGTGTACCAGGCAGCTGTTAATAAAGAAAGAACCCAGAAACATTTGCTGGGAAAAATGATCGATAATCTCTTCGGTGGCTCTCCTACGCAACTGGTCATCCAGGCATTGGGAGAACATAAGGCCAGTCCCGAAGAACTGGAAAAAATTCAGGCCCTGCTTAACGAACTCAAACAACACTAAGCTTAATTATGGAAACTGCGATAGGTCAATCGGACTTACTGCAAGCCCTGGGTTGGGCTGTTTTTAACAGCCTGTGGCAAATGGCGATTTTGTGGGTGGCTTACCAGTGTATCACATCTGTTTTCAGGCTCCGCTATTCCTCGCAAAGGAATACCCTGGCTGTGTTCCTTTTATTTTCAGGATTTGCGTGGTTCATCTACACGTTTGTTACCGGCCTGGTTGATACAACAACCGGCGGTCAAAGCCTTGTGTTCATGAATGTCAATGGCAACAGCCTGCTCAATAAATGGCTGACTGCTGTATTGCCCACCGCTTCCATTATTTATCTTATTCTTTTATTATTACCGGTCCTGAACCTCGTACGCAATTATCGCTATGTACAGGTGATCCGCCGCTATGGTCTTTCAAGGGCCGATGCGCAATGGCGGCTGTTTGTCCAAAAGACCGCCGCACAGATGGGTATCCGCAAACCCGTTCATATCTGGATGTCTGACCTGGTCAGCTCCCCTGTTACGATCGGCTACCTGAAACCTATCATCTTATTACCGATCGCAGCCGTGAATCATCTCAGCACACAACAAACAGAAGCCGTGTTGTTGCATGAATTATCACATATCAGGCGGTATGATTATTTTATCAACCTGCTGGTAAAATCCATCCAGGCAATTCTATACTTCAATCCTTTCGTAAAAGCATTTACCCGGATCATCGAACGCGAAAGGGAAAAAAGCTGCGACGAAACCGTTATTCAATTCCAGTATGAACCCCATGGCTATGCTTCCGCCCTGTTGGTATTGGAAAAAGCAGCGCATATTCCGAAGCATTCATTGACCGTTGCCGCATCAGATGGGAAAAAAGGTGAATTCCGCCAGCGCATCGAATGGATCATGGGTATCCGCACCAAGAAAGTATTCTCTTTTCATAAACTCGCTGCTGTAGCAGCCGCCATCCTTTGCTTTATCGGGTTAAATGCCTTGCTGATCATGAACAAGCCGACAGCCGCCATCGCTAAAAATTCATTTGGTCCTTTGGATTCACCCTATGGATTTTTTGCCGGCAATGATGATGAAGTAGCCGGGCAACCTGCTCAACAGAATTTAGCAGAAAATAAAAAACCGGCTATCATCAATAATCCGGCTGCCACAGACAAACCTGTCAATACAACATCTACTACAGAAGAAACAACTCCACCGGCAGAAGAAGCACAGCCCTCTCTTTTGCATTTCGTCAATAATTTAGAAACTGTTATTCCAACGCTCAATACCGACGAAGAAAAACAGGTACAGGTAGCCATCCAGGAATCTAAAAAGGTGATCCAGGAAATACAGTGGAAAGAAGTGGAGAAATCGATCGCTGATGCAATGACCTCCCTGGAAAAAGAAAAAGTAAAAGAACAATATAAAAAGGAAATCAATAAAGCTGACTGGAACCAGATAGGCGATAAACTTCGTATTGCCTATGATAATATCGATTGGAATACAGTCAACTCCCAATTGGATTATGCCATGACTTCTATCAGGCTCGATAGTTTGGAGACAGTGTATAACATCGCATTGACCAACCTGGGACAGTTACAAAAAGAACTGGTAAAAGAAAATCAACCCGGTGTACCTGATACGGATCTCACCATCAGTTCTATAGAAAACAAAAAGAAAGAAGTACAATCAGCCATCAATAAAGTAAGACTGGCCAAACCGAGGAAGATCGTAAGACTTTAAGAGGGGTTTTCATATCAGGCAAACCAATTCATAATTTATAATTCATAATTATGAATTAATCACCCGTCTAACACCCAAATCTAACACCTCATCCCCTCACCACACATTCCTCGGACAAGTATCTCCATATTTATTACCGATAAGAAAACCGATAATGATCTCGTGCGTTCCGCGGGCGTAAGTGCCTATATCTGATTTGGTGAAATCGTAAGCATATCCCACATTAAATGTATTGGCTACATTCAATCCCAGCATACCTGCATAACCATCAAACTGCCGGTAGCTGCCTCCCACCCATAACAGGTCACGGTATTGGAGTTTCAGGTTCAACTCGGCCTGGTAATTATCTTTAAATACCCCATTGATATATTTTACCATTACCGAAGGGATCGCATTGATATCTTCATTGACAAGGAACCGGTAACCGGCTGTAAAGAACACATGCGGAATCAGCTTTCCCTGTTGCTTGAAATTCGCATCATCCACATACGACAATTTTTGCGGGATCACCTGCTGACCCGACACACCCATAAAATAATCCGCCGAATACAACCACAACCCTACCGACAGATCAGGTTTTACTTTACCAAGTTCATTTGCCGTATTGCCACCCACTGCAGGATCGGATGGATTGTTGCCGAAAAAAGATTTGCCATCTGCATTCAACGATACCACCGTCATGCCTGCGGCAAAGCCAGCTGCCAGGTTGGTACGCGGACTTAACCCCAGGTGATAGGCATAACTGAGATCGGCCGTGAAGCGGTTAAAATTCCCTGTCTTGTCATTGATGATACTTGCTCCTATTCCATGATGCGGTTCGGATGCCGTATAGGATTCCCAATAAGAATTACCTCTTGGATTTTCACCCGGTACATTATAGGAAGTCGCGGATGTTTTATAATCCTTCTTCCCCAGCGGACCATGAATGGTCAGGTAAGCCGTGCGCGGCGCACCGGTAAAGCCGACCCACTGATCACGCGCACTTATTTTTACATCCACATAATTTTCTATCCCGCTCAATGCAGGATTTAAAATATAATTATTGAGAATGTACTGGGTGTAATGAGAACGTTGCTGCGCGGTCACCATATACGCGGAACAAACCATTAACCACAACATCAATATCTTTCGCATCTCTTAACGGATTATGTCAATGAATCCTGTAATGGGTTTACGTCCATTCTTTGGATCGATAATATAATAATAAGTTCCTACCGGCGCATCCCTGCCACTGATCTTTCCATCCCATGGAGTTGTATAATTCACCATGCGGTACACCAGTTGTCCATACCGGTTAAAGATCTGTACGATACAACCGGGATAACTATCCAGGTAATCGATCACCCATGTATCATGAATGCCATCGCCATTCGGACTGAAGATATTCGGGATAACAGGTGTCTTCAGCAATTTTACAAATACCACATCTTCGGTATGACATCCTTTATCCGATGTCACCGTCAATGTATAATAAGAATCGGTCACCGGTGATGCGAAAGGATTCGCTATCGCGGGATTGGTCAAACCCAGCGCAGGCGACCAGCTATAGCTGACCGGGATATTGCGGATGATCGTTGGCGTCAATTCTATACGTCCTCCTTCAAGTACAAACTTATCGGGTCCTGCATCAGCAACCGGTGTCGGATATACCGTGATCATTCTTATCGCTGTATTGGAACAACCATTATTGGCATTGTAGGTATACGTGACCTGGTGCATTCCTCCACCTGCTATGGACGGAGTGAACAAACCATCGGGTGTCACCCCGGCCCCACTGAATACGCCGTTGCCCTGTGCAGGAGTAAGCAATTGTGCACCGAGTTGAAACGCATCCGCATTACTGCAGATCGGCACCACTGCATCCAGGGCGATAGCCGGTGCTGCCAGTAAGGTGATGGTTTGTGTTTTGCTGTTTACACAGGTAAGACCGGAATACACATCATACCTCACCGTATAGGTTTTGGTAGCCGGTGATGAAAATTCAGGATAGGTATGCGTATATAATTTACCGGCCGATGGATTGGTATCTGTTGTTTTGATAGTAGCATCTCCCGCATCCCAGAATATTTCTACTCTCAATATCCGCCCCGCATCTACCTGCGAAGCATCTTTCAGGATCAATTCCTTATTACTGCATAATGCGGTTGTATTCTGCACCGTGAACATAGGTGTAAGCACACCACCATTGACAGTCACCTTGCGGGTTATTGTATTCCGGCAGCCATCGCTGGTAATACTTACCAGTTGTGCCGTATACTCACCCGGCAATGTATAATGATGGGTAACCTGCGCGCCGGTAGCCGTATTGGGATTACCCGCTGTCGCATTCGCATCCCCAAAATTCCATTCCCAACCACTGATGGTTCCGGGCGATACGGAAGAAGCATCCATGAATGGGGCAAGATCGTTTACACATACTTCCGGTGCAAGGAAATTCGCAACAGGACTTGGATGCACGACCACATCTTTTGAAAATAAAGTACTCACACATCCTTTATCCGTTGTTACCTGCAACGTGACCGGGTAGGTATTTACAACTGTAAAATGATGTGCGACCGGTGTAGCCGTAGCTGCCGTTGCTGTATTGCCATCACCATAATCCCAATTCCATTTTACGATATTGCCGGCATTGGCAACAGCGGTACTGGTCAATGTTATATTATCATCTGCACAGGCAGGAAGCGATACATTGAAATTAGCTGTGGGTAATGGATTGACGATTACATTATGGGTGGCTGTATTGGTAACGGTACGGCAACCGATGGCCGATGTTACCGATAGAGTAACTACATAAGTACCGGCTGTGGCATAGGTATGAACAGGATTCTGATCCGCAGAAGTTCCATCTCCAAAATTCCATTGCCATTGTGTAACACTGCTGCCGGCCGCTGTACTCTGATCGGTAAAATTCACCGCATTACCCAGGCAAACCTCGGGTACTGAAGTAAACACGGCTTTCGGCTCTGCATAAATAGTAGTTAATGATTGAGTACTTGTAGCCGTACAACCATTATTCGAAGTAACTGTCAGTGTCACACTGAAAGGACCTTGTGCAGTATAATTATGTGTGGCCGATTGGCCGGTTGCTGCAGCTGTCGCATCGCCAAAATCCCATAGATAGGTAAACTGACTTTCGGTCCCATCTGCAATAGCGGAACTACTGCTGAATGCGGCCGTACCCGCAGGAAGACAAATATCCGGCAGGCTAAAACTCACGACCGGGTTGGGATGAATCGTAATGGGTTGAGAGAATACAGTGCTTAAACAGCCGGTCAGGCTCACTACCTGGAGAGTAACAATGAATGTACCTGTACTGGCAAATGTATGTGCCTGCGCAGCATTCGTAGTGGCATTGACAATTGCCGAACCATCTCCGAAATTCCAGATCCATTTATTGATCGTTCCGCCGGCCGGAGCTATAGAACCGTCCGTAAACGTAATACTTTTGCCAGCGCAGTTCAGGGCGGCTACCGTAAACCTGGCTACCGGCGGATCATTTAATACAACACTGTGCAGCACCGTATCGGCTTTACAACCCACATCGGTGATCAATGTATATTTCACATCATAAGAACCGGCTGCTGCATAGGTATGGGTGGGTGCAGTCACATCATTTGCGACCGAAGCATCCCCGAAATTCCAGTGACGATGTGCGATCGGGCGGCCGCTGTTATTGGCCGAAGCATCTGTAAAAGCAACAGGAGACGAGACACAACCATTCGTCGTGAAATTAAACGCCGCATTGGGTGTATCGAATACTTCCAGGTCATAATCGATTTCCTGCTCACCATTACAACCATCTGCTGTCGGGTTCTGTGCCGTGACTTTGATCGGGTAAGTACCAGCGATAGCCGGTGCCGTATAGGAACCCGCCAGTACATATTTATATAATTGCCGGCCGTTCACCGTGGACGTAGAGGTGAACACCGGGTTGGGTAAAGTAACATCGGGGAACATACCATTGAACTCCCATTTGATCTCTGTAGGCTGATAAGGGAATGTCATGGACAAAGTAAAAGGAGCACCTTTACACGCAGCGGGAAAATCTACCGTCGCATATTGATTATTGACAGAAACGAACTGGTAAAGATCGCGAAGATTGGTTCCCGCATTATACCCGTAGGATTCCACATTTCCATAACCATATACAATAGCCGTAAAACCGGTATCAGCGATTACATTATGTACAGGATTGATCGCGGAAGAAGCCGTTACATTTTCCTGGAGATAAGAGTAACCCTGTCCCGCTATATCTACAAACGTACCCGAAGGCGCTCTGCCATCGATACGCAATGTATTCTTGTACGTGGTAGGAATAACGATATTGATAAAGTGAGCCGTTACCTGGGTCTGCCCGGCGGGCACATAATTCTGGTGTGCCGAGAACAAGGTGATATTGGTAAGTGTTTGCTCGATTGGGTTGATCAATATCATTTCAGGATCCGAATTGGTGGCTCCGCAGGTTTGTGAAGTGATGTATTGAACGACCGACACCTGTTTATCCGCTTCTATCGTGGTAGGATTACTGGTTTTGAATTCATAATAACTATTCGCCAGCAAACCGGTAAGTATCGTGGTGACCCCGGTCTCTGTCTTCCTGGCAACAGTTGTCGGATCATTCACAAAAACGCGGATGATATCGTAAGGGCGGCTGATAAAAGGAGCCGTGATAAATTTTTTACCCCATGACTTCGTTGGAAAAAGCTGCTGGTATAAATTATCTCCGCCGGAAGCGCCACCACAATCGAATGCCGACCAGGTGGTGCTGGAAAAAACGGCGATGGGTTTACAACCTTCTCCGGCATTCGAGACCGACTTCACGGTTGAGCCGGAGAAATCGGCATCCTGCTGGCTCTGCAACTGGTATACATCGCCTTCATTATTCAAGGTTACCTGGAAGGCCCGGCCCGCCGGGTGACTGCCCATCCTGTCGTTGACGCTGGGAACGATCTCGATCGTCGTATTCGGTTGCACCGCTACCACCGTGATCTCACCATACCCGTAATCCTGCCCGCTTTGTGATCCTACATTCTGGTAGCTCGGGATCACGTATTCCTTGCCGAGCACCGGTGTGGGCAGTACGAGTGTTGCGCCCGAACGCGCCGACTTGATGATATGCGAATAGACAACGATATTTTTTAAAGATGTGACATGGATGCCCGCTTTGTTATTGATGCCATCCGCCTGGCCGTTATACACAACCGTATTGGGAGCATTGCCACTGGCACCGGGACCGATGAATAAACGGGTGACCTGGTTGGCGGTAATTGTAAAAGGAAGGTTCACACTTCCTACCTGCACATTGCCCGAGGTATTGATATCCGAAGTGAGGTAAAGCCCCATGACGGAAGTAGTACCATCAATATGCCCGGTATAGGCAATCCAGAAATCTTTGCCGCGGTTGGAAAAGTCTTGTGAGCTGGCCATCATGGTCAATAGCAGCAGCCAGACAAGTACAAGGGTACCTGGTATAAATTTTCTCATGGAGTTAGTCCGTCCTGGTTTGAAAGTGTAAACTAAAATAAGAAAAAGAAGCCGTACCCGGTGGTTCCCTGTCATTGAATTTACTCTTAGACAAAAAGCGGGAGCAGGTAGTTTTCCGGAGGCCAGCCGCCCTGCCGCTGATAATAACAAAGGGTTCGTAAAACAACGTCACCGGATTATGCGGGAGAAGAGGGGATGGAAAGACAATTTTTCCAACGGGTGTGACTAACTAAAGAGCATTAATATTATAATATTATTTAATTAATTTTATTATTTGCTATTTTAGTGCAAGTTAACTTTATAAAATATTTATTATCAATTTATAATAATATATAATTTAAGCATATTGCATAAATTTTAAAAAAGACCATTTTATACTGATTTATTGCCCAATTATTGTACTATAAAATAGCAGATAACTATCATTATAAAACTTATAATAAACTATTTAGATAATTATTTGTTACTTAAATTATTAGCCGAGTTTTTCATTAAAATTTACACCTAATTTACTAATTAGGTTAGTCATTAAAAATAGCATTACTATGGCTACTATATCCCAAAGTGCCCCAGGTAGTGCTCAAAAAGTTGGGTAATGATAAATGCCCACAACATCTTAAAATATTCCCTCCTGCTCCCGGGAATCAGCATCGGCAAAAAAGATATTTCACGAATAGCCTATTTACAGGCATCATTTACTTACATAAAACTGCCTATGTGGTAAAGATTACGCAGTACCGTTATCGTATTATAATCGATTGGCGTAGGTTCACCACATAGGCATATAGGAACATAGGTTTCACATAGGGCGGCCCTTCCAAAGAAAATGTTAACCCTTCAGATCGCCGTACCTTTGCCCCCTGCCCACCGTCATTCTTTCATAAAAAATCAATCGTGAAGAAATTCCTGGTCATACTGTTCCTGGCAAGCCTGGCGACCGGCGGACAGGCACAGAAAGTCGATAGCATCTTCTTTCACCTGTACACCGACAGCCTGAAAAAAGGCACTCATAATTATATTAATGTGGATGGAAAGACAGCCGATGGAAAATGGCTGCCGATGACGACAAAAGACATTGTATTTACCTCCTCAGCCTGTAGCTTCTCGGGGAATGACCTGGTCATCCCGGCCGATTTTGCCGAAGAAAAGATCACCATCAAAGCCCGTTTAAAGGACAATCCCTCCGGCTGGATCGAGCAAACCGTCTGGATCAAAAAGAAGCCCGATCCCGAATTCCTGCCTACCAAAGATGATGTGATGAGAGATCCCCGGGGAAAGAAAAGACGCGGATAATCCATATAATTTACTCCCGATTTGGTTGGGTCTCCTTCGGGTCTTGTTAGGGGATAAAGCGCTCGGAGCGCTTTATCCCCTAACAAGACCCGAACAAAACCCTAAGGAATCCCTGATAGCCCATAAAAAAGCCAGGTGTTAAGCGGAAACCACTTAACACCTGGCTTTAAAAACTTAAAATCTCTATTCTTAGACCGATTTCTTGGCATCTTCGAGAAATTTAGCCAGTCCGATATCGGTCAGCGGGTGCTTTAACAGCCCGAGGATCGATTCCAGCGGGCAGGTACATACATCAGCGCCGGCTTCCGCACATTTTACGATATGCAGCGCATTGCGGATAGAAGCCGCGAGGATCTCTGTCTTATAACCCTGTATAGTATAAATATTGGCAATTTGCGCGATCAGGTCCACTCCATCCCAGTTCGTATCATCGATACGACCGATAAAAGGAGATAAATAAGTAGCTCCGGCTTTAGCTGCCAAGATCGCCTGTCCGGCTGAGAATACCAGTGTGCAATTGGTACGGATACCGTTATCGGTAAACCATTTGATGGCTTTGATACCGTCTTTGATCATCGGCACCTTTACCACGATATTCGGATGGATTGCCGCGAGTTTCTTTCCTTCTTCCACGATTGCATTGAACTCTACAGAAACAACTTCCGCACTGATATCTCCGTCCACGATCTCGCAGATCGTTTTATAATGATTAAAAACAGCTTCCTGTCCTTTGATCCCTTCTTTAGCCATCAGGGAAGGATTGGTTGTCACACCATCCAGTATACCAAGTTCATTTGCTTCCTTGATCTGTGCAAGATTGGCCGTATCGATAAAAAACTTCATGATTACTGAACCCCTTCGGGGAATTATTTTTTGTGAAGAAGACCCTGATCAACCGGTTATTTTACTCCCTTCAGGGATAAAGAAAGAAAAAAAGGCAGGCTACTCACATCGCACCGCTACAACCACCTATCCTTGCTGCCTTCCGGCCCTGGGGAGGTTCAGCAGGAGCTGGTCGTGTAAGACCTGCCGCCGCAAAGATAAGGAAGAGAGGGAAATAATAAGGAATAAGGAAGGAAATGTAAAATTTAAAATGTAGAATGCAAAATGTAAAAGGGATTTCCGGACTTCAGAGCGTTTCCTTTTACATTTTATATTTTACATCCTGCATTTTACATTTATTTCTTCATCTAACCAGCGCATTCACCTGCGTATACCCAATCAACTCATCTGCTCTTGCGCCAAACGGCCGGAAATACACCAGCACGGTGTAGTTGTTCTCTGTATTGGTATAGTTGCCTTCCGTATTCTCGTTAGAGAAACGATTCGTACCTGGCTTGCCCGTTGTATTAACGGTTATATAGTTGTAGTTGTAATAACCCTGCTTTAAGAATAACGCTTTTTCATACACGCCTGTTTCTTTATTGAATTCCATTCGCGAAGCTGTGTCGGGAAGATAGTTCGTCAGCTCCCCAAAAAGATAAACATCCTTTCCCGGGTAAGGTTCCTTACCCGGCGGTGAGTAGGTAAAATGAACCCATGCATAATCACTCTGCCAGTAAGGATTGTTGCCATCGGTGTTTTCGATCGTATAGATGCCGTTCACATCACGGTAGTACACATAGATGAGTTGCTTTCTTTCCGCATCGGGTTTTACATATACATCTACCCTGTCCTTACTGGTATCTACCAATTCCTGCATGCGTTCGCTCATCAGCCGCAGGCTGCGCAGATCGATCCAGCGCCATTCACGGCCGGCAGGAAAAGAAGTGGCATCATCACTGTATTCATAATAATTGCCGCGATAGATCGTAGGACGGTCCACCTGTGCCGCCGTGGTCCAGATATTATTCTGCAACACCGTCAGCTTGATATCCTGTGGCGACAATGTATTGATCCTCGCACTTGCTGTATTGACAACCACCTGCACCCGCTGATCGGTCTGGTATAATTGCGAATTGAACGGTTGTCTTACCTGTGCTGCGATCGCCACCCTGTTGTCTACAACCAGGAAACGGCGCGTGAATAAAATATCGGAGGTATCATTGTTACGGAATACTTTCAATAAGTAGTTGCCCGAACGTGTGGGTACCGAACTGCGGTCAGGGATCAGCGCCTGGTAATGTGTGTACCTGGTAAAGGAGATGGAAGAGTTGCGATAGGTCGTGAGCCGCGTTGACTGAAACCCCTGTACATAATCATAGGTCTGAAGATTGGCCGGCGACCAGTCTGCATTACAAAGCAGGAAACTATAATATAAATTCTTTACACCGCCCTCCAGGTCGTCAAAATGCAATTCGAGCTGATCGGCGCTTTTCAGGTTCATGATCGGGTAACTATAGATATCACCCGCCCTGAATAATTTAACGGAATGAATATTCGGTTTATAAATATGATCGGGGATCTGGGCCTGCACAGCCAGGAAGATGAGGAGGAAGAGGTTAGTAAGGAGAAGTTTCATTATTTATTATAGATAAAGGGTCAGGGTTAGGATTTGGAAATTTTGGAATTGGGAAATTTGGAAATTGACTGATAACAGTATACTTATTACAGGTATGAAACTGTTGATTAAAGTAATGAATTTTGGAAGTAAGAGAATTTCCTAATTCCAAAATTCCCAATTGTCAAATTGCCACATTCCTTTGCAATATTGTGAAAAATGAGTAAAAAAGCAGATAAATATTATTAACAGCTTATTTTTGAACGAAGACAAAAAAATCAATTTGAAGGTTGCAGGCTTTATTGCAAACCGCGTAGCATTTAACCAGCAGCGGTCTTTCTCACGTTTCATTATCAGGTTGTCGGTTGCGGCCACCATTATCAGTGTGTCCGTTATGATCATCACACTGGCATTCGCCAACGGTTTCCAGGAAGAAGTAAGTAAAAAAGTATTTAGTTTCTGGGGACATATCCGTATCCAGGAAAAACAACCTTATAAAGCATTGATCGCCGAAGAAACCCCTATTACCCGCAAAGATTCCCTGATCGATGCCATCCGGCAGAATCCTGAAATAGAAGAGATCCATCCGTTCGCGACCAAGTATGCCATCCTGAAAACAAAAGAAGATATCGAAGGTGTACTGCTGAAAGGATTTGACAGCACCTATAATTTCAAATATCTCGAACGGTTCATTAAACAGGGTCGCCCCATTCATTTCAACGACAGTTCCTATAGCCGGGAGATCATGATCTCCGCCTACACGGCCAAACAATTGAATTTATCCCTCAACGACCGTATCCTTATTTATTTTATCCGTCCCGATGGCAGCCTCCGCCCCGATAAACTGACCATATCCGGTATTTACAAGACCGGCATCGAGGATTATGATAAAACATTTGCGATCGGTGACCTGAAATTGATCCAGCGGCTCAATGACTGGTACAAGGATGATATCGGCGGATATGAAATATTCCTGCATGATTATAAGCATATCGAAAAAGTAGCTGACGATATCTATGACATGGATGGTTTTCCCGAAACCTGGGACACACAAAGCGTACAAAATATCTCTCCCAATATCTTCGACTGGCTGCATATGCAGGACAAGACCCGGAATGTATTGATCGGGTTGATGCTATTGGTAGCAATCATCAACCTGATTACCTGCCTGCTGATCCTGGTGCTGGAACGCGTGAGAATGATCGGTATCCTTAAATCATTGGGAGCGACCAACTGGACGGTACAAAAAATATTTATCCGCCATTCGCTGATTATTACTGTTACAGGTATTGTACTGGGACTGGCTTTTGCATTGGGAATATTATTTCTTCAGAAAGCGACAGGATTTATTAAACTGCAGGAAGAAGCGTATTATCTCAGCGAAGCCGCAGTAAAGATCGTATGGTGGCAGATCGGTTTGATCTGTGGAGGAACACTGCTGATCTGTTTTTTAATACTGATGATCCCTTCCATCCTCGTACGAAGAATACAACCCGTAAAAGCCATCCAGTTCCGTTAATCTCTCTGCGGAGAGGTTAGATGATATGAGATAAGATGATTCCTGTTGCTACGGCGGCATTCAGGGATTCGGCTTTGCCTTTTTGCGGAATAGTAATGCTTTTTGTTACGAGGTTCCGTATTTCAGGACTGATCCCTTTCGATTCATTGCCGATCACGATAATTCCTTCTTTTATTTTTTTGATCCCCGTTACATCTTCGCCATTGAGCAAAGCGCCATAAATCGCAATTCCCTGTTGTTGCAGCAACCATTTTGTCAAATCGGCATACAATACGTTTACCCTTATTATACTTCCCATAGTTGATTGCACCACTTTGGGATTATAGCGGTCTGCACAATCCCTGCTGCAAACCACTTGCTGTACACCAAACCAATCTGCGATACGAAGAATAGTTCCGAGGTTGCCGGGGTCCTGTATGCCATCCAATACGATGGTGATCTGGTCGCGGGTACTGATCATGGGCTCTTTCCATTGCTTCACGATGGCGAGTACCTGGTTGGGAGTACTTAACTGTGAAATCTTTGCCAATTCATCTTCGGTCACCTCTGTCACTGCAATATTCTCCGGTTTTCCTGCATTATCATCCAACCATTCTTTCACTGCATACATCCCGTGAATGTGCGTGTGACCGGAAAGCAATAATTCGGCAATGATCTTGGGCCCTTCCGCAATAAAAAGCCCTTCTTCATCCCGTAGTTTTTTCTGGCCTAAACTTTGGATATATTTGACCTTCGATTTACCAAGCATTGTTGTTTTAATTTAATTATGTTGCCCGGCCAGCCCCTTATCAATAATAACCACTTCAAAGCGATCGCTGCCGTATTGATCTTCATTTCCCTGGGCTCCTGCACCATTGTCAAGAATTATCAGCCCGGGAAACCTTTTGTTTACAAGACAAATATCAACTTAATAGGCAATTTTTCAAGCGAAGAAAAAAAAGTTCTCCAGTCAAAGTTGTATGAGCAACTGGATGACAGCATGCAGGCAAGATCGGTAGACAAGCTGGCCTGGAAAGTAATCAAACATCCACCGGTGTATGACAGCACCAATGCCGATAAATCGATCATCTTTATGCGGGCCCTGTTGAAATCCTATGGCTATTTCAACGATTCGATCTACTATACCTCGCATATCGATTCATCCAATAAGGTGAAAAATGATTCGGCAACGGAGTATGAAGCTCTTCGCACCACGATCGATTTTTTTGTAAGTCCCAATAAGCTCGTGCATCTCGATACGATCGTATACAATCTCACACAAGCCGAGTTGCAACACCTGGCCGATTCCACCAAAAAAGAAGCTTTTATCAAACAGGGTGATCCGTTTTCCAAGAACCAGATCTCTGCCGAACTGGACCGCCTAACAGAATTATACCGCAATACCGGTTATCTCCGCTTCAGCCGCGATGAAATGGTAGGCTTATGGGATACCCTGGATGTATCCCTGCTGCAACCTACGCTCGATCCGTTTGAACAGCTCGAACAATTACAAAAACTCCGTCTCCGCCGCGAAAACCCAACGGCCGATCTTGAAATACGATTGAAGAATACAGATAGTACTAAACTGGTAAAATATTATGTGGGAGATGTGACTGTCTATCCTGATTTTGATTTTACCGATACACTGGGATATACCGGCAATGAAAGAACGGTGGAAGGGATTCATATCATCCAGCATTATAAACGTTTTAAAACAAAAATATTCCCCTCGAATGTTTACCTGCCACGCGGGTCGGTATATAACCAGCGGCGTTATTTCAGGACATTGAACCGGTTCAACTCTTTAGGCACCTGGCGGCTCGTGAGTATCGACCAGGTACCACGCAAGGACCAGGATACGGTTGATTTTTTTATCCGCCTTACTCCTGCTAAAAAATATTCTTTCAATACCAACCTTGAAGGAAGTATCAACCAGAGTGCGATCTCGGGGAACCTGCTGGGTTTGGGTGTGAACGTGGGTATGCAGAACAGGAACTTTGCACGTGCAGCCGATCTTGCCAACACCAACGTACGGTATGGTATCGAGTTGGGCAATACAGGAAGCAGCCAGTTCATTCAATCCAAACAGGTAAGCTTCAGCCATAATATTTATTTCCCGCGTTTTATTCCCAATACAAAACTTGTCCCGGAACAATACCGCGATAACCTGCGCACTGTATTCTCTTTCAGTGCCGCCAATACGGAACGGCGGTTCCTGTATAACCTGACCACGATCAACGGTTCCTGGGGATATGAATACCAGCGAAGGAATATCCTGGCAACGATCAAACTTCCCAATATTGAATATTCTTACCTGATCAAACGCGATAGCCTGGATACACTGATCAAGTATAATCCATCGTTGAAAAATATCTTCACCGATGGTTTTATTGCTTCTGTAGTCGGCAATCTTACGATCACCGGCGGACAGAATAATAAACTGAATGTATTCAGGGCGAATGTCGAAGAATCGGGTTTACTTACCGGTTTTATAAGAAATTCATTCCTGGATAAGGAACTATATCGTTTTATTAAACTCGATGTGGAATTTGCGCGGCTGATCCGGCGACCGAAGTCATCGATAGCCCTTCGTGTGTTCAGCGGGATCGGGTATGAGTTTGATTTCACCCGCGATCCTGATAAAAAGAATACACTTCCTTTCTTCAAACAATTCTTCAGCGGTGGTCCGAACAGTATGCGGGCCTGGGCGCTTCGCAGGTTGGGACCGGGTTCATCGATCAAACCTTTTTCAGGCATTGGAAGTACACCCGACCGTTATGGTGATATACAACTGGAAGCAAATGCCGAATACCGTTTTCCTGTCGGTACCCCGTTTGGCGTAAAGGTCAATGGCGCTATTTTTACTGATATCGGTAACGTATGGTTCCTGAAAAAAGCAGCCGGTGCGCCGGAAGAAGTATTTAATTTCAGCCGCCTCGGAAAAGATATTGCGATTGGCGCCGGCGCCGGTCTTCGTGTAGATCTTAATTTCTTCGTGATCCGCTTTGATTACTCCTATAAAGTAAAAGACCCAAGCCCTGCTCCTGCCGATGCGGCATTGCAGAATAAATGGTTTGGCTACAGCTTCTTCAAGGGCGATCAGTTTCAGTTGGGAATAGGATATCCTTTTATATTCTAATAAGAAATTAAAAATAAGGAATGAGAAATGAGGAAGTGACAGCCTGCGGAGATACTTCCTCATTCTTTATTTTTTATTCCTTATTTCTTATTTCCGTCTCCTTATTATTTTCAGCTATAAAACCTTCAATACTCATCGCGTCTTCAACACTAAACTCTCCGATGCGGGTGCGGCAGAGGCTGCTGAGATAAGCGCCACAACCCAGGGCAGCACCGAAATCATTGGCCAGGCTGCGGATATAGGTGCCGGTAGAACAAACTACTTTGAAATGCACGACCGGTAATTCAATCCCCGTGATCTGGAAATCCATGATAGTTATTTTTCTCGGTTCTAGTTTTACTTCTTTTCCCTGCCGTGCGAGTTCATACACTCTTTTGCCATCTACCTTGATCGCTGAATGTGCCGGTGGCACCTGCATGATCTCCCCGATAAACTGTATAACCTTTTCCCTGATCTTATTCTCTTCGATATGATCGATTGCCACGATATTTTCAGGTTCGCTTTCCAGGTCGTAGGTGGGTGTGGTCGCTCCCAGGGTGAAGGTGCCGGTATATTCTTTTTCCTTCGCCATGTATTCATTGATCTTTTTGGTAAACTTTCCTGTGCAAATGATCAGCAATCCTGTCGCCAGCGGATCCAATGTACCGGCATGACCAACTTTTTTAATCCGGATCGTATTCCGGATCTTTCTCACCGCATCGAACGATGTCCAGCGCAGCGGCTTATTAATCAATAATACTCTTCCTTCTTCGTAAGTGTTCATGCTGTAAAAGTAAGAAAGAGGCTTTAGATGTGGAGTTGATTCATTCATAATTCACCATTCATAATTATGAATGGTGAATTCAAAGCCTAAATCGACATACGTGTCTTCAGCTCCAAATATTTATTAACCGTGTTGACAGTAAGATTTTCCGGCGTGGTAAGAATGGAGAGGATACCGTTTTTATGAAGTTCTTTTACCATCAATCTTTTTTCAAAAGCAAATTTTTCTGCGATGGTTTTGATATAGATATCTTCCAGTTTAGCGGCGGCGGTTTCGGTGAGTGATTTCAATTCTGAATTTTCAAAGAATACCACCAATAACAAATGATATTGCGCCATTTTCTTCAGCGCCGGCATTTCACGTTGCAGGCTTTCCAGCGATTCAAAATTGGTGAACAGGATCAGCAGGCTGCGGTTGGTAACGCGATTACGGACAACAGAGAACAATTTTTCAAAATCAGATTCCAGGAACATAGTTTGCTGACGGTATAATGTTTCCAGCAGGATATTGATCTGCGTGGTTTTTTTATCGGCCTGTACAAACGCATCGAGATTCTGTGAAAATGTAATAAGCCCTGCCCTGTCCTGTTTGACAAGAGCGACATTCGATAAAACCAGTGAGGCATTGATGGCATAATCCATCAGGGTCATGCCACCGAAAGGCATTTTCATGACCCGCCCTTTATTGATGATGCAATAGATCTGCTGGCTTCTTTCATCCGTATAATTATTCATCATCAGTGCGCCTTTGCGGGCCGTCGCTTTCCAGTTGATGGTCCGGTAATCATCGCCCCGTACATATTCCTTGATCTGTTCAAATTCCATACTATGACCCAGTTTGCGGATCCGCTTCACGCCTATTTCCTGTAAGCGGTTGCTCAGCGCCAGCAGTTGATAACGCCGCATCTGCAGGAAAGACGGATACACTTTAATCGTTTTATCGACAGGAAAAATATAGCGCCGCCGTGTCAGCTTTAACGGGCCATGCACAAAGACATTGATCCGCCCGAAATGATATTCGCCTCTTGTAACAGGCCGCACCGTATATTCCAGTTGCTGTGTTCCGTGGGCAGCGAGCTTGGCTTTGCGCAACCAGTTCCTTTCCTGGAATTGTTCGGGCAATTCATCGATCACACTTACCTGTGCGGGAAATGCATACCGGTTACTTAATGACAATACGATCTTATTTTCATCACCGATACTGAACCGGTCGGCCAGTGTGCGTCCGGCTGTAATTCCTTTTTTCATGCTCACCAGCAATAAGCTGTCAGCAAGAATAGCAATACCCAGCAACAGGAGGATCATGTTTGCGATCCGGTCAAGAGAAGGCACAAAAAAACTCAAGACGAACACCGCTGCTGCGGCGCCGCCGATATAGTAAACGCTTCTATTCAGATAAAAAAACCTGATCAACGGGTATGCTTTTAAATTGGGTCCTGCAAAATTTCAAAATATGATTATCTCGGTATATCCATCGCCTGTATGATCTGTTTGATCACTTCATCTTCTGTAACACCTTCCATTTCTTTATCCGGCGCCAGGATGATACGATGACGCAATACCGGTGTTACGACCTGGCGGATATCTTCCGGTGTAACAAAGTCACGTCCCTGCATAGCCGCAATCGCTTTGGAAGCATTCATGATGGCCAAAGAAGCACGAGGGGAAGCGCCCAGGTAAATCGATTTATGATTTCTTGTCTGGTGCACCAGTCTCGCGATAAACTGCAATAGCTTTTCTTCAATCAGTATTGTTTTGATCTGCTTACGCAATGCATTGATCTGTTCACCGCTCAGCACGGGTTTTACAATATCATTCACCTGTGTGTTCCCCATCTGGTGAAATTGGTTGAGTATCGATAGTTCTTCTGTTTCGCTGGGATAAGGAACAACGATCTTGAAAAGAAACCTGTCGAGCTGCGCTTCCGGCAAACGGTAAGTTCCCTCCTGCTCTACCGGGTTCTGTGTAGCCAGCACCATAAACGGTTCTTCCATTTTATAGCTTTTCCCATCTACAGTTGCCTGCCGTTCTTCCATGATCTCGAGCAGGGCCGATTGTGTTTTAGCCGGGGCGCGGTTGATCTCATCCACGAGTATGATATTGCTGAATACAGGTCCTTTCTTAAATTCAAAAGAAGCTTCTTTGGGATTGAATACGGGTGTACCCAATACATCCGATGGCATCAGATCGGGAGTGAACTGTATCCTGGAAAAACCAGCGGCTACACTTCGTGCAACCAGTTTTGCCGTAAGTGTTTTGGCAACACCCGGTACTCCTTCGATCAGTACATGACCATCTGCCAGCAGGGCGGCAAGGATCAGGTTGACCATTTCTTCCTGGCCTATGATCACTTTTTTGATCTCGGCACGGATAGAAAGTACGGCTTCGTTCAGTGCCGAGAGATCAGTTCTTTGCTGAAAAATTTGTTCTTCCATATTCATTCTTTTTTATAAAACAATTCCAGTTGATGGTGAAAAGCGATTAATTGTTTTTCTCCTACACCAAATACATTATCGAGTTCCCTGATAAAATATACGATGCCGTTAAGTTCATTTTCAGCTATGCCTGTTTTGGCATGCAGAGCCTGTACGAATTTATTATCCAGTTCCGCAGTGGGCAGTTTGTAGCGGGTACGCACATGTTCGAGGAAATAAGCGGCCATTTTACGGCAAAGGTTTTTATGATCCGCTTTATCATGATACAGCCGGCCGATGGTCTTTACAAAATCGAGTGAATCATTCCTCGGCTTTCTAACTACCGGGATATACCGCTGCTTTCTCTTCATCTCCGTGATCGTATAAAGAACCAGCAATAAAAGTAATACCCAGAAAGCTTTGGCGAAGGATTGTTTCCCGTCGGGATTTTTCAGACCAAGCAGGGTACTAAGCCAGCCTTTTTTCTCGTCTGGCTTCTGATTTGTTCTTTTATAGAGATAAAATTCATCCCAGGCGACACGAGTGGTCGTGGGAGGAATAACAGACAAAGCATTTTCGTAATAAGGGAAATTATTCTTGTGTAATAAAAAGTAGTTGGTGAATGCCATCGGCGCCAGGTGTATATACAGGTTTCCTCTACCGGCTTTGAAGCGGATAAAATCGGGGCGGGATTTGTCATCATATCCCATGACGGTGGTGATCGTGGTATCGATACTGGTAAAATACCCGTCATATTTTTTCCCCGGGTAGCGGTAACTGGCGGCCGTAAATGGCGGGCGGGCCAGGGAAACGGTCAGGGTATCATACTGCGTGAGCCCAAGAAAATAATCATCCAGTTGACCGATCGTATGCACTTCACAATTCAGCATTTTGGCAACTGCATACGATAAATTCATCGTACTGATAAAAACATCATTACCGGTTTCTGCAAACTCCACCAGGGTTTTCATTTCGGATTTTTCTGCCATGAAATCAGGACAGACAATGATCAACGCCTGGTGATTATCATATTTGGACAAGGAATCCCAGAAGCCTGGTTCCTGTTTATTGACAATAACAGAAGCAGCGGGGAAAATATTTTTCAATGATTTATAGGCAACATAAGTACCATACGGGATCTTATCCCGTTTACGGAAACTCACACGTTCATCCAACGTGCGCGGGCGGTTACGCTGACCCGTATAGAGCAGTAATACACCCGCGAGGATGATGATGGAGATGAGGATGTATGGTAGGTTTTTTTTGATAACTTTTTTATAATAAGAAATTAAAAACAAAAAATAAGGAATCAGGAAATCGAAGACCCGTTCTCATTTATTATTCCTTGTTATCTTACTTTATAGCTGTTTTTCCAATTCCAAAAAATCATTCTTGATCACATCAAACCGTTCATTATCGATATTGAATAAACCATACCACACATATTCATAATCCCGGGTAATACGGAAGAATGGTTTGTAAAAGCGGGTTTGACTTACCTGCATTAAATAATCGAAATTCGTCTTGTCGTGCGCATAGCTGATCACCTGTTTGTCGGACAGGTTGCGCAATAAGCGCAGGAACATCAGCCGTACGGCCAGGCGGTAATTGCCGGCAGCGGTAGCTTTATCGATTTCTCTTTGGTAATTGATCGAAAAGATATCACTGGTCTCCACATCGGTTTCAGCAGAAATGATCGTACTGGTCTTCCTGAACAGGCTGACATTACTATTGGTAAGATAGATCGCCAGGAACGTAATAAATCCAACGATCACCAGCAGCCATAAGAAGATCTCGAAACCATCTGTAAAGATCAGCGGCGTTGAATCGTTACCGGTTTGTGCTTCCTGTTTCTTTTTAAAAACCGCATTGGCATACCAGAAATCATTATCCTTTGCCATCGCAGCTTTGCTGCTATCGCTTATTGCGCGAAGATGAACGGAATCCAATGCTGCACCAGGCGAGGAAAGAGGAACGAAATTGACTTCCTGTTCCGTGACCGCGTTTATGCTCATGGCTATACTATCGGTAATATCCATGTCATCACTGTCACCTTCATCTCCTGTTACAGGAGGTGGAGCAACAATAGCCGTATCGGTATATTCGACCAGTGTATCGGCAACAGGTGGCGGGTCTTGTTGTGCCTGTATGAAATGAGGCAGCAGGAAGAACAGCAATACCAGTGTAACACTGCATCTTTTTTTTCCCGTCTTGTATTTTTCGAAATTGAACACGTTATAATTCCTCCTCCTCATTTAATTGGGCTGCCATTTTACGTCCTAGCCTGATAGGATAAATGATAAAGTACCATATTACAAACAGAACGGACAATGATACGATGATGGTCGTAAATGCAGACAAGTCATTATAAAGACGGGTAATGAATCCTTCAAAAAAAGCAGCGAGCGCGAATACAGGGATCAGCCCCACCATGATCTTCACCCCATCTTTGGCACCCTGTTTAAACGAATCGATGCGTTTCATGGTACCGGGAAATAAAAAACTTTTTCCCAATACAACACCGGCGCCGGATGCAATGATGATGGCAGTGATCTCGAGTGTACCATGCACAAACACCACCAGCCAGAATTGCAATCCCAATCCTTTGGAAGCAAAAATATTATCAAACACTCCTACCCGGGCAGCTTCGTGCCCTAATTGGTAAAGACTGGGAATACCGGCAAAGATGCCCGAGATATACATCCGCATGGAGACCCAGATATTATTGATCATGATACCAAACCAGTTAAGGAACGGATTGCCATGTTCATAGATACCAAATGGGTTTCCTTTGGCGATATTTTCTTCCGTATGATCGATGTAATTATCGCCAAAAAAACTTCTTGCGACTGTTTCATCCTGGCGGGAAACAAAAAATCCGATACTGAAGAACATCACGAATACGGCAAAGGCCAGTAATAATACTTTATGATGTTTGCGGATCGTGAGCGGGAGATCATATTTCCAGAAAGTAACCAGGCGGTTCGATTCTTCTTTCCGGTTTTTGTAAATGGTCAGGAAAATGCGGGAGGCTTCGCTGTTGATATAGCGGGTGACTTTGCTGGAAGGATAAAAGGTTTTGGCATAAGCCAGGTCATCGACGAGCTGGATAAAATCCTTTGCCATTTCATCAGCATCCGCCGAAGGCGATTGCTGGTTCTTTTGCCATCGTTCTTTGTTTTTCTTTATAAATAAGGCTTCTCTCAATCTCCGGGGTTTGGCTTGTAAAATACTATATTTTACCAAATAAGCCCTATGTATGTATTTCTATGTTCCTATGTGTCTATGTGGTGAGATTACGCCAGTCAGCTTTTTTACCACATAGACACATAGGAACATAGAAATACACACATAGGGTTTGAAAAAAATACATAATTTGGCAACTCCTATAAAAAGGGGCCGATGGCAGTTATTAAAGTACCTACGAGTTTTAATATCGATCTTGAGTTTGAAGTACCCGAATTCTTCCGCCGGATGGTAGCCCTTATTATCGATGTGGTCATAGAATTTGTTTATTTAAAGATCGCCGACCTGATCTATACGTCTATTTCCCGCAATACCGACGAATTTAATACGGATACACAATACAACCTGTACTGGATAGGCATTATACTGGTAGTACCGATACTGGTGTATCATGTGGTACTTGAGATCACGATGAACGGCCAGAGCATTGGTAAAAAGATCATGTCGATCCGGGTGGTGAATGAAAATGGTGGCAAAGCCAGTATCAGCCAGTTCCTAATCCGCTGGCTGCTGCGGGTATCGGATGTATGGATCGTGTTACTCATTTTCATCCTGATCTCGATCCAGAGCTATGGCGGCAACCTGGAAACAACTTTCATCATCCTGGCAGCGTTCGGATTCCTGATTACGGATATCATCCTGGTGGTATCGGGTAAAAAAGGACAGCGGATCGGCGATATACTCGCTCATACCATTCTTATCAAAACCAACCAGCGTGGCAGTATCGAGGATACGGTTTTCCAGGAAGTAGCCGATAGTTATGTTCCCTCGTTTCCACAGATCATGCGGTTGAGCGACCGCGATATCAATGCGATCAAAAGCATCCTGGAAACAGCCCGTAAAAAAGGAGACTTCAATATGGCGCTCTCAGCCGGCGAAAAGATCAAATCGCATTTGGGCATCGAATCCAATATGGCACCCTTCGATTTCCTGGATATGCTGCTGAAGGACTACAATTATCTTTCTGTAAAATAAAATGTCCTGTAACTGCTGCCAGCTACAGGACCGTATGATTTATTAATACATCACTACTATTTCATGACCGCCAGCCGCAAGGCTGCAAGACTATTTTACACCCTGCTCATTCCCAAACCAGCCAGCATTACGAGGAAGAAGATTACATAGATCGACAATACGATGATCGTGATGATGCCAACATAGCGGAACATGATCTTGAGATTCTGGAAGGAAGTATTCAATGCTTCCTGATCATTGGCCGCCAGTGCAAGTTTCATTTTACCGGCAAAGCGGAACATAAACAGGAACGGGAAAAACCATATTACAGCGATGACTATATAGATAATGGCCATCATGGTGGCAAAAGAACCGGCACCCTGGCTATAAGTATCATAAGGGGTATACCGTGCACTGCTGCTCAGGTTGGCGAAAATAGAACTGAAGAAAATGCCAAAGAGAACAACTAATCCACACATGATAAAGCCAACGATAGCGATGAATTTGGCCCAGCGGGCGGCTTCTGCCAGATGAGCTTTCCCGTTTGGATCGAGGCTAAGTCCAAACAGTGATGAATCCTGTGTCTGTTCCATAAATAGGTTGATTTTGGGTTTATTAAATATAATGGCTCTGCAGTTATCCTGCAAGTTTTTCGTTCTTTACCACATAGGATCATAGAAACATAGAAAATACACACATAGACGATCCTATGTGAAACCTATGATTCTATGTGGTAAAAAACTAAATACAACACCGCTCTGTTTCTCTTTCTTAATAGGCTCTTGCAAACAACACCCTTTGCTTCGACGGCTTTCCGGTAAGAATGCAGGCACCTGCTTCCTGCTCGTTATCCAGCGGTATACAACGGATCGTTGCCTTTGTTTTTTCCTTGATCGCTTCTTCGGTTGCAGCCGTGCCATCCCAGTGAGCAGAAATGAAACCGCCTTTTTCATCCAGTAATTTTACAAACTCATCCCAGTTCCCGGCTTTCGTGATATGTGCATCGCGGTATTCCTTGGCTTTGCTGAACATATTATGCTGGATTTCCAGTAAAAGACCATCGATATATTGGGCAATGCCATCGAGCTTGACAGCTTTCTTTTCTTTGGTATCACGACGTGCGATCTCTACCACTCCTTTTTCCAGGTCGCGGGCGCCGATGGCTACCCGTACGGGTACACCCTTCATTTCGTATTCGGCGAATTTCCAGCCCGGTCTTGCATTTTCGCTATCATCATATTTCACCCGCACGTTCAAGTTTTTCAGTTGCGACATGATCTCGTTGGCTTTCGCGTCGATCACTGATTTTTGTTCCTCTCCTTTGTAAATAGGAACGATCACTACCTGTTGCGGAGCAATACGCGGAGGCAATATCAATCCATCATCATCACTATGCGCCATGACCAGCGCTCCTATCAATCGTGTACTGACACCCCAACTGGTAGCCCATACATATTCCTGCTGGTTTTCTTTACTCAGAAATTTCACATCGAACGCTTTTGCAAAATTTTGCCCGAGAAAATGTGAAGTACCTGCCTGCAATGCTTTACCATCCTGCATCAGCGATTCGATACAATAGGTATCAACAGCACCGGCAAAACGTTCGCTTTCCGTCTTGACACCTTTGATCACAGGCAATGCCATGAATTCTTCGGCAAACGTGGCATATACATCCAGCATTCTTCTTGTTTCTTCTACGGCTTCCTGTGAAGTAGCATGGGCGGTATGTCCTTCCTGCCATAAGAATTCAGCGGTGCGTAAGAACAAACGGGTGCGCATTTCCCAGCGAACCACATTCGCCCACTGGTTGATGAGCAGGGGAAGATCGCGGTAAGATTGTATCCAATCCTTATACGTATTCCAGATAATCGTTTCACTGGTAGGACGGATGATCAGTTCTTCTTCGAGTTTGGCTTCCGGATCCACGACCACGCCGCCACCATCGGGATCATTTTTTAACCGGTAATGGGTTACCACTGCGCATTCCTTGGCAAAGCCTTCCACGTGTGCCGCTTCCCTGCTTAAAAAACTTTTGGGTATGAATAAAGGGAAATAAGCATTGACGTGCCCGGTATCCTTAAACATCTTATCCAATGCATCGCGCATATTTTCCCAGAGTGCAAAGCCATGTGGCTTGATCACCATACAGCCCCTGACGGCTGAATAATCAGCCAATCCGCCTTTTATAACGAGGTCATTGTACCACTGCGAATAATCTGCTTCCCTTGATGTAATCTCCTTGCTCATATTTTAATTTTCGATTTTTAATCCCTGAAAACCCTGACGGTTATCAACCATCAAAACTACCTTGTTTTTATGCAGCTTTACGTTTTAATTAACAGCCATTTAGACAATATTTATGAATCGGGGTTGTAAATTCGTACAACACTTGTTCGTAAAAATAAAGTTGGACAAAAGTACTAACTTCACGTTTAAACCTATAAACCCCTTGCCATGAAACCTACACTTTTACTTCTGGCATTTGCTACCCTGGTTATCTCCAGCTGTACTTCGGCTTATAAAACTGGTCAGACGCCGGATGATGTATATTATTCGCCTGCCCGTCCGCAGGATGAATACGTGCAGGTAGAGAGGACGGAAGACCGCAATAATTCTTATGTGGGCAGTGAATCGTATTACGAGGACAGATACCTGCGGATGAGGGTACAGGACAGGTATCGCTGGTCGCAACTGGACGATTACTATTATAACAATCCTTACGCTTATAGTTACTACGATTACGGAAGCAGCTGGAACAATCCTTACAATAGTTACTGGAGCTGGAACAATTATTACAATCCTTATTACGGGGGTCATGTGATCATTGCCGGCAATCCTAAAACATATACGCCGCCGCCAAGCCGCCCGGTAGCATTCAACCCGGGTGGTTATTCCTATTCAGGCAATGCGCGGACGATGAGTATAAACAAAATGGGAAGCAGTTATCCTTCTTCTTCGTATTCCCCGGTGAGATATAACAACACGAACAGTAACAGCAACAGGAATTCAGGATCATTGGGAAGTTCGATCCAGAGAATGTTTAGCAATTCCAATTCGAATTCTTACAGTGCTCCTTCCAACAACAGTTCGGGTTCTTCTACTCCTACCCGGAGCTATACCCCTTCGAACAGTAGCAGCAGTTCTTCCTCTTCTTCTTCCAGCAGTAGCAGTAGTAGTGGAAGCAGTAGCGGAACAAGCCGGCCGGCGCGGTAGTACCAACCATATAATTAAGCTGTATTTTCCAGATACAGGCACTAATAATAAGGGAGGAAACGGAATTTAAGTATTTCACTTGAGTGTTTCCTCCCTTGTTGTATCCATAAGAAATCGAAAACAGGCTATTATGAAAAAATCATTCATCATCTGTTCCTTACTCTTCCTTTCTTTTGCATCGTATGCGCAGATACCGGAAGATGCTTTAAAATATTCCTGGCAACCTGTTAATGGGACAGCGCGTATTGCCGCGGTTGGTGGCGCCATGGGTTCGCTGGGTGGTGATATTTCGGCTATTAATGTAAACCCGGCGGGTCTTGCATTTTATAAAACAAGCGACCTGGTAATCTCTCCCGGTCTCAGTTTTTTAAATAATAAGGGAAATTTCCGCGGTACCAAAGCCAGTGATAAAACATCGGCCTTTAACCTCGGCACCAGCGGCGTTGTAGCCGGCTGGCAGGGATCGGGTAAATGGACGAGTAAAGCCATCAGCCTGGCTATAACAAGGACTGCCAATTTCAACAACCAGGTTTACTATAAAGGACAAAACGATTTCAGTTCCGGTGCTGAACAATACGCGATTGAAGCAGCGAAAAGTGGTCAGTCGCTCGATAATATTCCTCAATTGAATTCCATTTCCTTTGGCACCCGGATGGCCGCTTATAATTTCCTGGTCGATGAAGCAGCGCTGCCCGGTCATGTGGGTAATGATGTAGTAAGCCTGGCCATGCTGGATATGCTGAAAAACGGCGGGCCTTTTCTGGTTAATCAATCCAATACAATAGAAACATCGGGTGGCATTACGGAAGTAGCGCTTGGCTATGCAGCGAATATGGATGATAAAATATATGTAGGTGGTTCTTTGGGTATACCGATCGTGAAGTACAACAAGACAAGTATATTCCGTGAAGAAGACGCGACCGGCAATACCGATAATGATTTTAATTTTTATGAACTCACTGAAAAATATAGTACCAAGGGCGTCGGTATCAATTTAAAACTGGGGGTGATTGTAAAACCTTCCGAGTTCGTACGATTGGGACTTGCGGTGCATTCTCCCAGCTGGTACAGCCTGACCGATACCTATTCCGGTTCCATGCAGGTGAATCTCGACGACTACCGTTACTTCTGATTTTCTGAATGGAGGTGTCACCCCGCAATACAAATATGAATTGCTGTCGCCCTGGCGTTTTATGGTGAGCGGCTCTTATGTATTAAGAGAGATAGAAGATGTCCGCAAACAAAAAGGATTTCTGACTGCAGATGTAGAGTATGTAACCTATCCATCGAATCATTTCCGCAATGGCGAAGATTTTGATGATGGCGGCTATTATAAAAGCGTGAACGAAACGGTAAAAAATTATTACAAGAGTGCGCTTAATTTCCGCCTGGGGGGTGAATTAAAATTCACCACGATCATGACAAGACTGGGATTTGCGTATTATGGAAATCCTTACAAGGATAAAGAATTAAAAGCGCATAAAATGTATCTCAGCGGCGGATTGGGATACCGGAATGCGGGTATGTTTATCGATCTGACTTATGTGCATAGCCTGCAGAAAGATATCAATTTCCCTTACCGGTTGTCCGATAAGGCGAATACGTTTGCGAATATCAATAGCGGCATCGCCAATATAATGCTCACAGTCGGATTTAAAATATAACTCCCTCCGTGGCCCTCTGCGTATAATTCCAGGAGTAAAGATTCCCTTAAAGCATTTGTAAGAATTTGCTTATGAATAATAACTCTTCTACAAGACTTATACGCAGAGGGCCACGGAGGAGACACAGAGGGCCACAGAGATTATTTTGAAGAAAAGGAGATTATTTTTTGTAGATCGGCGGGAGCAAACCAGTTCATTTCTTTGTCCTTCCTGAACCAGGTAAATTGCCGTTTGGCGTATTGTCTTGTACTTATCTTTATTTGTTCTATCCCCTGTTCCAGCGTGATTTTATTTTCCAGGTAATCAAACAACTCTTTATACCCTACTGTCTGCAAAGCATTCAATTCTTTCCAGCGCAATAAAGGTTTTACTTCTTCGAGCAACCCGTTTTTCATCATCTGATCGACACGGGTATTGATCCTTGTATTCAATTCTTCTTTCGGCAGTTCGAGGCCAATCTTTATAATCCTGAAATCTCTTTTCTTTTTTTCCTTTTTCTGAAACGAAAGAATCGATTGCCCCGTCGATTCCACTACCTCCAACGCCCGCATCATCCGTTGCGGATTTTCTATTTCTCCATTGGCAAAGAATACAGGATCTTTTTGAGCGATTTCCTTTTTCAACCAGTCAAGACCCTGTTCCTGGTAATGGGTGCTGATCGTTTTCCGGATAGCTTCCGGTACCGTCGGTACCTCATCCAGTCCATTGGCAAAGGCATTGATATAAAGACCGGTGCCGCCGGTCATCACGATCGTATCATGTTTGCCGAATAATTCAGTGCAGGTATCCAGTGCATAGGTGGCAAAATCAGCAGCTGTTACCTGTTCCTGTATCGAATGGCTGGCAATAAAATGATGCTTAACCTCGGCGAGTTCCTTTTCGGAGGGTCTTGCTACACCGATATTGAGTTCTTTAAAACACTGCCGGCTATCGGCCGAAATGATCTCCGTATGAAAATGCCGGGCAACAGCAATGGCAGCGGCTGTTTTTCCTACAGCAGTGGGACCAGCAATAATGATAACTGTTTTGTTATGGGGATCGGCAGGCATGAACTATTCAATAATCAATATTCAATTCACCATGTTCAATACTAAACATCTTTTCATCGTTCTGATCATTGAGCATTGAATATTTTCCCGGAGGCAATTATACTTATACTTCTTCTTCAGTTGATCCGCCTTCCTCGGGTACATCGAGGTCGGTACCATCTTCATCTTTTTCACCAAATCCTTCAGCGCCCTGGGTGAGATCATATTTTTCTTCCACATCGGCGAATTTTTCACCCAGCAATCCTTTTGTTCCATACTGGCTGGGAGCGATACCTTCTGTGCGTACAGCGGAAGGATAGACCAAACGGGCATTTTCTTCTTTGGAGACATTGATCAGTTCTACCAGGAAGCTCCAGTTCTTATTAAAATCGTAGAGATAGATAAATTTCTGGTTAGGATCCCTGATCTCGGAACCGATCGTTGTTTCCGACATGAGGAGCGGCTGTGCCTTATATTCCTTATCATAGACTTCGAGGCTTATTTCACGACCACGTTGCCAATGATCGTTACTGCGGAAAAAAGTAGCCTTATGCTTGTTATCGAATTCATACGACTTCAGTATCGTTTCATGCAGTTCCTGGAAGGACTGGGTATGCCGGATAACGATATCACGGTAGATACTTTCGTCCTCTTCATAATATATCCTGAATTTAAGAATAGCCATACGCAAATTTAAGGTTTAAAAAGGAATCAAAATCCTTTCGTCAGCAGATCAAAAGTCAACTGTAAAAATTCAAAAAGCGCTCCAAAAAAACAAACTAAAAACCATTTTTGAATGTTGGAGTAATAACCGGATTATTATTGTTTAATTTCCAGTCCCATCTCTTTCCCTTTCTTTATTACAAATTCCAGTGCGGCATCGTATGTATTGGGGATCTCTCCTTCCAGCATGGCTTCTTTAAGGGAATCTTTCAGAACTCCTACGGGTTTTGACGGAGGGATACCGAATAAGGACATGATCTTTTCGCCGGTAACAGGTGGCTGCCAGTTACGCACATGATCTTTTTCTTCCACTTCCCGGCATCGTTCCCGCACCATCCGGAAATTTTCCAGGTATCGTTTTACCTTCTGCTTGTTTTTGGAGGTGATATCTGCTTCGCAAAGCATCATCAGCCTGTCAAAGTCTTCACCGGCATCAAATAATAAACGGCGTATCGCTGAATCGGTAATATTTTCCCTGGTGAGGCTGATCGGCCGCAGGTGCAGTTCAACCAGTTTTCTCACGAACCGCATTTTTTCATTTTGCGGCAATTTCAACTGGGCAAAGATCTTTGGCACCATTCTCCCTCCTACTACTTCGTGTCCGTGAAATGTCCAGCCATGTCCTTCTTCGAAACGTTTGGTGGCGGGTTTGGCAATATCATGCAGGATCGCGGCCCAGCGTAACCACAGGTCATCGGAAGAAGCGGCTACATTATCCAATACCTGTAGGGTATGATAGAAATTATCTTTATGCCCATGTCCGTCTATGTATTCTGCACCCGCCAGTTCGATCATCTGCGGAAAGAATTGCTGTAATAAACCTGACTTATACAAAAGATCAAATCCAACGGAAGGCTTTTTAGCCATTATGATCTTATTCAGTTCATCGATGATCCTTTCTTTTGAAACAATCCGTAACCGCTGCGCATTGTCGCTGATCGCCTGCATGACTGATGGTTCGATCACAAAATCCAGTTGCGTGGCAAAGCGGATAGCCCGCATCATCCGTAACGGGTCATCGCTGAATGTATGCGCCGGGTCCAATGGTGTGCGGATGATCCTGTTATTGATATCATTGATCCCATCAAACGGATCTACCAGCGTACCATAATCTTTTTGATTCAGGCTTATCGCCAGTGCATTAATGGTAAAATCCCTTCTTTCCTGATCCTCTTTCAGCGTACCAGGTAATACATCCGGCTTCCTGGATTCGGACTGGTAACTTTCTTTACGGGCGCCGACAAATTCAATATCGAATACCCGGTCAGCGGCATCGGTTTCCGTGCCGGGAACCACTACTTTAATATGTGCAGTGCCAAAGGTTTTGAAATAATTGACAATTGGTATGGGTTGAAATTGCCGGGCTACGGCTGTAGCGAGTTCGATCCCATCCCCTACACAAACGATATCGGCATCTTTGGTAGAACGACCCATGATCTTATCTCTTACAAAACCACCTACGAGATAGGTCTCCACACCAAGTTCCTTTGCGGCCCGGGCGATTTTATCAAGTATCTGTAATTCGGTATCTGTACAACTGATCTGCATAAACGCAGCAAAGATAGGAGATGGTTGTTTGATGAGTTGACAATTTGGAGATGTGATGATGTAGCGATTCGATGAGTATGCAGCGCTGTAAAACCGGCACATCACCGCATTGCCAAATTTCCAAATCATCCCATCTCACGGTCTTATAGTAGTGATCGTCCCATCTTTATTCCATTTGATCAGGGTAGAGGCTTCGGCAATTGTAGTATCATCCTGCCTGAATTTCACAACATAATCCACGCCCGATTTTATTTCCGGGGTTATTTCAGCAAAGGTCCTGGCCGTCGGTGATCCCGAAATATTGGCCGATGTAGATACGATAGGTTTCCGGAAACGTTTGATCAGGTGACGGCAAAAAATATCATAGGTGATGCGGATAGCAACACTGCCATCCTTACCTGTCAGGTTATCCGCCAGGCCGATCGCACCTTCATACACTACAGTAACGGGTCTTGCGGTTTTGGTATTGAGATAATCAAAGACACGGAAATCAGGATTGGCGACATACTGCAGCACATCTCTTTCATCGGCTACCAATACGATCATGGCTTTGTTATCAGAACGGTTCTTTAATTGAAAAATCCGTTCTATGGCTTTGGCGTTAGTGGCATCACAGCCGATACCCCAAACGGTGTCGGTAGGGTATAAAATAATTCCTCCTGTTTCCAAT
>CAMLGR010000021.1 GCA_946479615.1 uncultured Bacteroidota bacterium
TCTGAAACAATGTTTGCACCATTGGTTCAGGCTTAAAGGCTAATGTAATCAACACGGGAATGTTGGATTGTTTAACCCCTAATATGCTTAAAAATATGAAATGTTTTCTAACGGTTCTTAAAAAACCGTTACCATTAAAAGCTCTGCTTATCATGAAACTGACAGCATTATTTTTCCTGTTTTTTACGCTAAATGTTTCAGCTACCGGCTTTGGGCAGGAGAAGATCAATTTGCGTTTAAAAAAGACAGAAATAAGCGATGTACTTCGCTCCATTGAAAAGCAGACACGCTATCGCTTCCTCTATAACAACAACTTAGAGGATATCCGCGAGAAAGTAAATATCAATGTAAAGGATGCCGCCCTCAACGAAGTGCTGCAACTGGTTCTTCAAAAAACCCGCCTGCTTTACCAGGTAATGAATGATAACCTGATCGTTATCAAGGAAGATCCTGCCATTGCTCCTGACGTAGTGATCCGGGGTGTGATACTGGCCGAAGGCGGAACCCCGCTGGCCGGCGCTTCGGTGCAGGTAAAAGGTACTACCACCGGTACCACTACCGGCAACGATGGCAGCTTTTCGATCACCGTGCCCGATGCCAATGCTACTCTTGTCGTTTCTTCCATTGGTTACGAAGACCAGGAAATAAGCCTGGCTGGTCGTACGGAAATAAATGCGACCCTGGTAAAATCGACCAAGGTAATGGAACAGGTGATCGTGGTAGGATATGGTTCCCAGCGGAAAATGGATGTGACCGGTTCTATCGCCAATATAAAAGGAGATGAGATCGCGAAACAGGCATCGGTAAACCCGATCAGCGGTTTACAGGGAAAAGTAGCCGGTGTACAGATCACCAACCTCGGAGCTCCGGGTGCTGCACCCGAGATCAGGATCAGGGGGCTGGGTACCGTATACGGAAATGCGAATCCCCTGTATGTAGTGGATGGTGTATGGTTTGATGATATCACATTCTTAAATCCGGCCGATATCGAAAATATCAGCATCCTGAAAGATGCTTCTTCCGAATCTATCTATGGTATCCGCGCTGCGAACGGTGTGATCCTGATCACTACTAAAAAAGGAGCGAGAAACAGCAAACCTGTTATCAACTATAATGGTTATATCGGTAACCAGGTCGTAACGAATGAAGTAAAAATGGCCAATGGCCCGCAATATGCCCAGATGATCAATGAACTGGATGTATTGGGAGGTGTGGCGGCCCGTTATCCTGATCCGAATAGTTTTGGTACGACCGACTGGTATCATGTAGTACTAAGAAATGCATTGATCACCAATCACCAGGTATCGGTAAGCGGCGGCGGTGAAAAATCATCTTATAATTTCTCCATCGGTTATTTATCACAGGATGGTTTGATCAAGACCAACCGGTTTGACAGGTACACGCTCAAATTGCAAAATGATTTCCAGGTAGCGAGTTTCCTTAAAGTAGGTTACGTAGTTACCGGTTCGATGAATAATTCAAACGATGCGAATACAAATCTTGTATTGCACCAGGCATTTGCTGCATTACCGATCGTTCCTGTATTTTATGCTGATGGAACTTATGGCGATCCCAAAGATTTCCAGGCTACCAGCTCGGCTAATTTCAACCCACAGGTAAGTATCGATTATTACAGGCAGAAATCAAAATACTATCGCCTGGCCGGTACGGCTTATGCAGACCTGAAATTTGCAAAACATTTTACATTCCATACGAATATAGGCGGTGATTTTGGCCAGAAGGAAACACGCAATTTCAATCCTGTTTATATTGCTACACTCATACAACGTAATTCAGTCAGCAAGCTGACATTGACAACAGGTACGGTGCGTGACTGGATACTTGAGAACACATTGACCTATACCAACAAGTTCGGTGATCATAATATCACCGCATTGGTTGGACAGGGCGCTCAAAGCTATCAGTACAGGCAGTCGATCGTATCGGCAGAAAATGTTCCGGGTATCAATACCGGCACCTACTACCTGAGCCTGGGAAATAATTATAGTATAACGGATGTGGATCCCAATACTAATAATCCGGCTTATCCATTATCATCTACTGTTGCTTCTTATTTTGGCAGGGTTAACTACTCTTTCCAGAATAAATATTTACTGACGGGTACTATCCGTGCAGATGGTTCTTCCAAATTTGCCGGCGATCAGCGCTGGGGTTATTTCCCATCCGTTGGAGCAGGCTGGGTGATCAGCAGCGAAAGTTTTATGGATGATCAACACGTGTTCGATAATCTGAAACTTCGTGCCAGCTGGGGTAAAGTGGGTAACGTATCAGTGCCCGCGAATCTTTCCGAATTGAAAGTAACACAAACACCGCCCTTTACTTATATAGGCGGTAATGGCGGTACTTCACCGGGAGCGAGTATCAATACACTGGTATCTCCTACTACTTATTGGGAAAGAGGTGTGGGAACCGATATCGGCCTGGAAGCATCGATGCTGAAAAACAAGTTATATGCAGAGATCGGTTTTTATAATAAGAAAACAGAGAAAGCGATCTTCGATATACCGGTGTTAGGTTCTATCGGAACCACAGGTAGTTCTATCATTGGTAACCAGGCCACTTTCCAGAACCAGGGTCTTGAATTTTTAGTAACCTGGAAAGATGTAATGAATAACGGGTTGTCCTATTCATTAAGCGCCAACTTCTCTACCAATAATAATAAAGTGCTTAAAGTATCTACCGGTTCCAATCCTATTTACCAGGCAGTAGGTACAACGGGTTCCAACAACTTCAATACGCGTACGATAGTGGGTCAGCCGATCGGCCAGTTTTATGGCTTGCAGGTAGTAGGTATTTTCCAGACAGATGCCGAGGTGCAGAGTTACAAAGACAAGAATGGTGCAGTGATCATGCCTGATGCCAAACCGGGTGATTTTATCATGCAGGATGTAAATGGGGATGGAAAGATCGATGATAAGGACCGGGTTGTATTGGGAAATCCTAATCCTAAATTCACGTATGGTTTCAATACCACATTCGGGTTTAAACAATTTGATCTGACGCTGGACTTCCAGGGATTGGCAGGCGTTGATATTTATGATGCCAATACTGCGCTGCGTTTCGGTACAGAAAATTATACCGAGGATTTCTATAACAAACGCTGGCATGGAGCCGGAACTTCCAATGAGTATCCTTCTACATTCCTGGCCGGCGGACAGAATCCACGTTCCAATTCTTTCTATGTGCAAAGCGGTGATTATTTCCGTATACGGAATGCACAGTTGGGATACACGCTTGGTTCTTCCATGACAAAGCGGTATGGCATCAGCCAGTTAAGAGTATATGTGGGAGCGCAGAATCCCATCACCTTCTTCAAATACAGGGGCTTTACTCCTGAAGTGGGTGGTGGTGCAACAAGAGCGGGGGTTGATTATAATGTCTACCCGCTCTATGCGATTTACAATTTTGGTGTGAATGTTACTTTTTAACCGATCAAATTAAATTTTATGAAATCAATTCAAATAAAGATATCAGCATTAGTAGCAGGGTTGGTGTTCCTGTCTACAGGATGTAAAAAGAAATTCCTGGAGATACCTCCACCGGGCAGAACGCCTGCTTCACAATTCTGGATCACCGAAGATGATGCTACCAAGGGCGTGAATGCGATGTATGCCAATTTGCGTAGCTGGACGGAAGTAGCTTTTGCACCTATTGCCATTGAAAGTCTGGGTTCGGATGATGCAGAAACAGGCAGTGACCCTTCGGATGGTTCGGTGCCTTTTATGAATATGTATAACTTCTTCACGGTTACTTCCACACAGGGCCAGTTGTCTGATTTCTGGAACGGTCGTTACCAGGAGATCAATCTCTGCAACCAGGTGCTGGATAATATTCCGAAGATTAGCATGGATGGTGCATTGAAAGCACGGTACCTGCTGGAAGCAAAATTTATAAGAGCGTATGAATATTTCAGGTTGGTACGTGCATTTGGTGATGTGCCGCTTCGTCTTCATGTGCCGGTAGATGCGTCTGAATATAATATTCCGCGTACTCCTAAAGCACAGGTATGGGCGGCTATCGAACAGGACCTGACCGATGCAGCAGCATTGCCTCCAAGTTATACCGGTATCGATATTGGCCGTGCTACCAAAGGCGCTGCTTTATCATTGCATGCCAAAGTAGCCATGTACCAGGGTAAATGGGCCGATGTAAAAACATTGACCGACCAGGTGATCAGTTCACATACCTATACATTGTATCCGAACTATGAACAATTATTCAGGTTGGCCAATGAAAACAGCAGCGAATCGATTTTCGAAGTACAGGCTGCACAGATACCAGGTAATAATGACGCATCCAATTCACAATATTCACAGGTGCAGGGGGTGAGAAATGTCAGTGGTGGAGGATGGGGTTTTCATGTGCCTACACCTAACCTCGACAGTGCATACGAAGCCAATGATCCGCGCAGGGATGCTACTATCATCTTTGCCGGTGAAACAACTCCCGAAGGCGATGCGATCCCTGCTACAGTACCTAACCCGATGTATAACCAGAAATCGTATGTGCCTTTTGGTTTATTCGTTCCAGGCACTCCGGAAGGTTGCCAGCAGAATTATCGTGTGATACGTTATGCAGATGTATTGCTGATGAATGCAGAAGCGAATAATGAACTGGATCATCCCGCCGATGCATTGGTGTCGCTGGAACTGGTGAGAGCAAGAGCCAGGACAGGTGCACCCGCTGGTACGCTCCCTGCTGTTACCACTACAGATAAAGCAGCCTTACGCACCGCTATCTGGAAAGAAAGAAGGGTGGAACTGGCGATGGAATATGATCGCTATTTCGATGTGATCAGGCAGGGAAGAGCAGCGACTGTGTTTGGCAGGTTTGGATGGAAAGCGAATAAGAATGAAGTATGGCCCGTTCCGCAAAGCGAGATCGATCTGAGTGCGGGTACATTATCGCAGAATCCAGGGTATTAATATTATTCATTGCAACAAAAAGATTATTATGAAATCAATCAATATAACAAAACACACGGGCTGGTTACTCACGCTGACCGTAGCCGTGGTTTTGTCATCCTGCTATAAAAAATTCGATCCTAAAAGCTATGCACCTGCTTTTACGATCAGTGGCTTTACCAAAGTGAGTGAGATCGCTCCTTCCAATCTTGTCGGCTACTGGGCCTTCGATGGTACGCTTATCGATAGCGTATCCGGATCTGCCAGCACCAACGTAGGAACAACCTTTGCCGGCGGCTTCAAGGGCCAGGCGATGAAAGGCGCATTGAACAGTTATGTACTGGCTACTCCTTCTGCTAATTTTAATACGATGTCCAGCTTTACAGTTTCCTGCTGGGTAAATACACCGCCTCCGTCTACCGGTATCATCGATATATTCAGTTTTGGTAAAACAGATGGTTTCTGGGGAAACATTGATTTATTTTTTGAAAATGGCAGCAGTAACAGTAATGGCCGTTTCAGAACACATATTTTCAATGGTACAACGGATAAGGAATTTCCTACGGAGGGTGGTTCCAATTTCTTTGATACCTGGACAAGTGTAACCGTTACGTATGATGGTCCTTCTTCTCATTATATTTTATATATCAATGGTTCGAAAGTCACTGATATCACCGCCACAGGTTTTGGACCGTTGCAAGTTACCAACCCCGGTAAACTGATACTCGGATCGCCACAGTTTAATACCACCCCCAGTGAAACCACGGGATCAGGGTCTCAGTCATGGGCCAGTTTCCTGACAGGTTCGCTGGATGAAGTACGTGTCTATAATAAGGCCCTCACACCTACCGAAGTGAATGCATTGGTAGTGTTACAGGGTAAAGGAAAATAAGTAAGCAGAAGCAGTATGTTAGGAGAGCCGGGAGGTTGCCAACTCAGGCAGCCTCCTTTTTCTAAGGTTCACGCCGCAAACGCCGCGTGAAATCAAAATGGTTTGAGGTTAATGCATGTAATGATGAAAAGATACTATTCATTTATAATAGGCCTGGTGATTTTAAGTAGTTGCAAAAAAAGTAGTAACGGTGGTGATCCAACGCCTCCTCCTGTTACGCCTCCGTCTTTTGCTTTTTCATCGTTAAAAGTAAATGGAGGTTTCAATGGATTTTCTTATATCAATGTCAATTATACACCGGTTATTAAAATTGCTTTCCAGGATAAAGTAGCGCAATCATCCGTAGCAGGCGCCATCACATTCAAAAACAAGACCGGAGCATCCGTACCCTATATTTCTTCCCTGGAAAATAATGACAGCACAGTGGTTATTCAACCATCGCCTGCATTGATTGCCTTAACACAGTATACATTATCGGTAGCTACTTCACTGAAATCACAAAAAGGCGGCAGTTTGTTATCGGCTATCGATGTAAACTTTCTTACGCAAATAGATTCTACCGATAAATTTCCTGTTATTACCGACAATGAATTATTGGATAAGGTACAACAGCAAACCTTTAAATACTTCTGGGATTTTGGCCACCCGGTAAGCGGATTGGCGAGAGAAAGAAGCAATGGCGATAATAATACCGTCACCACCGGCGGTTCAGGTTTTGGGATTATGGCGATAGTAACCGCCGTTAGCCGGAATTTTATTACACGAGCAGAAGGATTGACGCGATTGCAAACTATTGTTTCGTTTTTGAAAAATACAGCGCCACGTTTCCATGGGGCTTATTCGCATTGGTTGAATGGGGCAACGGGTGCTGTCATACCTTTCAGCACCAATGACAATGGTGCTGATATTGTGGAAACATCTTACCTGATGGCAGGTTTGCTAACCGCGCGTCAATACTTCAGTGGCGCCGATGCAGCGGAGACTACGCTTCGTGCTGATATCAATTCATTATGGAATGGTGTGGAATGGGATTGGTTCCGGCAAAATGGAAAAAAGATCCTGTACTGGAACTGGAGCCCTACAGCCGGCTTTGCCGTGAATGTGCCGGTGCAGGGATGGAATGAATGTTTGATCACGTATGTACTGGCTGCTTCTTCCACCACGCATGGTATTCCCAAAGCTGTATATGATAGCGGGTTTGCCAGAAACGGCGCGATGATCAACAACAGTGCGTTCTACGGATATACATTGCCATTGGGTCCGGCTTATGGAGGACCTTTATTCTTTTCACACTATTCTTTTTTAGGGATCAATCCGACAGGGTTATCAGATGCGTATGCCAACTATGCGACACAAACAAAAAATCATACACTTATCAATTACACGTATTGCAAAACCAATCCGCAGAATAATTTCGGCTATAGCGAATTGTGCTGGGGGTTGACAGCCAGCGATATTCCCAACGGGTACACCGCCAGTTCGCCTACCAATGACCGCGGCGTGATCGCTCCTACTGCTGCCATCTCATCCATTCCTTATACACCGGTAGAATCGATGAATGCACTGAAATTCTTTTATTATAAACTCGGCGATAAATTGTGGAAGCAATATGGGTTTATCGATGCGTTCTCGTTGAAGGATCTTTGGTTTGCAGATTCTTTCCTGGCGATCGACCAGGGCCCTATGATCGTGATGATAGAGAACTACCGGAGCGGTCTGATATGGAATTTATTAAGCAATTGCCCGGAAGTAAAAGCAGGCTTAACTTCATTAGGGTTTAGTGCTCCTTATTTATAAATACCTATGTGAAACCTATGTCCCTATGTGGTAAAGAAAACTTTACAGCGTTGAAACTGTTTCTAAAAGAACGGCGTAGTCTTACCACATAGGCACATAGGTTTCACATAGAAGTAATAAAGATGTATGAAACAATTTCTTCCGTTATTATTGATAACAATCTTAACCGGCAGTTGCAATTCTGAAAAAGCAAAGACTGCAACTGGTACTGAACAAACCCCGCTTTCGGATTCAGCGCTATTTCGCCTGGTGCAGGAACAAACCTTTCAATATTTCTGGGAGGGAGCAGAACCCACAAGCGGGCTGGCAAGAGAACGTTTTCATGCCGATAATATTTACCCGGATAATGATAAGAGCACTGTCACCAGCGGAGGCGCCGGTTTTGGCGTGATGGCCATATTGGTTGGCATCAACCGCGGGTTTATTACACGCGACCAGGGAAGAGAGCGGCTGGAAAAAATCGTTCATTTTTTGGAAACAGCCGATCGTTTTCATGGCGCATGGCCTCATTGGTGGAATGGAGAGACAGGAAAAGTAAAACCTTTTAGCCCGAACGATAATGGTGGCGATCTTGTTGAAACATCCTATATGATCCAGGGATTGTTATGCGTACGACAATTTTTTAAAGATGGCAATGATGAAGAAAAAAAACTGGCTGCCCGCATAGACAAACTATGGAAAGAGGTGGAATATGACTGGTACACGAGAGGAAAAAATGTACTGTACTGGCACTGGAGCCCCGACAAAGGATGGATCATGAATTTTGCCGTGCATGGATATAATGAATGCCTGATCCTTTATATACTCGGCGCTTCCTCGCCAACACATGGTGTGTCTGCTGAGGTATACCACCAGGGCTGGGCAGAAAATGGAAAAATAAATAAAACAACAGAGAGCTTTGGATATAAATTGAACCTGGCGCACCAGGGCAATCCACCTCATGGCGGACCATTGTTTTGGTCACAATATTCCTATCTCGGTTTGGACCCAAGAGGTTTAAAAGATAAATATGCAGACTATTGGGAAGAAAATAAAAATCAAACGTTGATCAATTACACCTGGTGTGTGCAGAATCCTAAACATTATAAAGGCTATGGTCCCGACAATTGGGGATTGACCGCCAGTTATTCGGTAAAAGGATATTCCGCTCATGCTCCTTCGGAAAAGGAAGACCTGGGTGTGATCACTCCTACGGCAGCGCTCTCTTCATTTCCCTATACACCTGATCACTCGATGGCGGCTATGAAACATTGGTATAATGATAGGAAAGATAAACTCTGGGGACAATATGGATTTTATGATGCGTTCAGCGAAACGGACAACTGGTATTTGCCGCGATATCTTGCTATCGACCAGGGGCCGGCAGTTGTAATGATGGAGAACTATCGCACAGGATTATTATGGAACCTGTTTATGAGTTGTCCCGAGATCAAAGCAGGATTGACAAAACTGGGTTTTGAAAGTCCGTGGCTGAAGAGGTGAGGGGTGAGGGGTGAATGGTGAGTGGTGAATGAATGATGATGAGTGACTGAATAGGTAGTAAATACATCCGCATGAAACAAACCTTTTATATCGTTGGTGTTTTTCTGTTGCTTGCTTGTTCTGCAAGGGCACAGCAAAAGACGTATTGCAATCCTGTCAATATCGATTATGGATATACGCCGATTCCCAATTTTACGGAATGGGGCAGGCATCGGGCTACAGCCGATCCCGTTATTGTCAATTATAAAGGCGATTATTATTTATTCAGCACCAATCAATGGGGGTACTGGTGGAGCCCCGATATGCTCAACTGGAATTTTATTTCAAAAAAATTTTTACGTCCCTGGAACACGGGCACCTATGATGAGCTTTGTGCGCCTGCCGTTGGGATCATTGGCGATACAATGATCGTCTTTGGTTCTACCTATTCCAGCAACTTCACGATATGGATGAGCACCAATCCCAAGCAGAATGAATGGAAGCCATTGGTGGATTCATTTGCTATCGGCGGCTGGGACCCTGCCTTCTTTACAGATGATGATGGAAGACTGTATATGTACAATGGCAGTAGCAATCATTATCCTATATATGGGGTAGAACTGGATCGCCGCACCCTGCAACCGATCAAAGGACGTACTGAAATGTATATGCTGGAAGACTGGCGCTATGGCTGGCAACGGTTTGGAGAATATATGGACAATACCTTTCTCGATCCTTTTATCGAAGGTTCGTGGATGACCAAACATAACGGAAAATATTATTTACAATATGGTGCACCAGGAACGGAGTTCAGCGGTTATGCAGATGGTGTGGTAGTAGGTGATTCGCCATTGGGACCTTTTGTTCCGCAATCGGATCCGTTTAGTTATAAGCCCGGTGGTTTTGCAAGAGGTGCGGGGCATGGCGCTACTTTCCAGGATAATAATAAAAACTACTGGCACGTATCCACGATCAGCATTTCTGTAAAAAATAATTTCGAACGGCGCATTGGTATCTGGCCAGCAGGTTTTGATAAAGAAGGTATGATGTGGTGCAATACGGCTTTTGGCGATTATCCTCATTTCCTGCCCGCACCGGTGGATGCACCCAATGGGATCGTTCGTACTCATGCACCCAGTGCATCGGCCATGAGTGGTGTATTTACCGGCTGGATGTTGCTCAACTATAAAAAGCCGGTACAGGTTTCATCGACACTGGGTAGTTATTATGCGAATAATGCCGTGGATGAAAGTATCAAAACTTATTGGAGTGCGGCTACAGGAAATAAAGGCGAATGGATTCAATCCGATCTTGGCAGCGTATCTACTATCAATGCAGTACAGATTAACTATGCCGACCAGGATGCAGAGTTCCTGGGCAAATCGCTGAATGTCTATCACCAGTATAAATTGTATTATTCCAGCGATGGCAAGAAATGGAACCTGTTGGCAGATAAGAGTACCAACAAAACAGATGTGCCGCATGATTATATCGAACTGCAGGATCCCGTGCAGGCGCGTTATATCAAATTGGAAAATATCCATATGCCTACCGGCACATTCGCGGTCAGTGGCTTACGGGTGTTTGGGAATGGTAATGGTGCAAAGCCTGACCCGGTAAAGACATTGATCGTATTACGTACAGAGAAGGATAAAAGAAGCGCCTGGATCAAATGGGCCCCTGTACAAAATGCGTACGCATATAATATTTACACCGGCATTTCACCCGATAAACTATATAATTGCATAATGGTGCACGATGCCAATGAATATTATTACAAGGCAATGGATAAATTAAAGACCTACTATTTTTCCATCGAGGCTATTAATGAAAATGGAGTTTCGCAACGATCGCCGGTAGAGAAAGCAGAGTAGTAGTGATATTAACTACGTCAAATCTACGCAAAACAGGAAAAGACAAGCGACGGAAAGCGCGATACACTATTTTAGTGATGCTATAAAAATTCAGTTCAATTCTGTTAAGTAAATAAAATTAAATACCTGTGATGCAGATTTTAAAAAGAACATTGGTGATGGGCCTGGTGTCGATACAGGCATTCATTATTCAGGCTCAGCCATTCAAAAGTGAGATCGATGCATTTAAAAAGAAAGATTCGGTTTCTGCTCCACCCCAAAATGCTATCCTCTTTGTTGGAAGTTCTTCTTTTCGGAAATGGACGGATGTACAATCTTACTTTCCTTCTTACCCGATCATCAACCGGGGTTTTGGCGGATCGTCATTCCCGGATGTCATCAGGTATGCGAATGAGATCATTATTCCTTATGCACCCAAACAAATATTGATCTATTGTGGTGATAATGATCTTGCTTCCAATGATAGTATAACTGCCGACATAGTCGTGCAACGTTTTAAAACTTTATTCACCCTGATCCGCAGTAAGCTACCCGCTGCGCAGATCTCTTTTGTTTCCATCAAGCCCAGTCCAAGCCGCTGGAGGCTCGCTTCAAAAATGGAAGAAGCCAATCAAAAGATAGAAGCCTTTCTCAAAAAGCAAAAAGCAGCGGCCTTTATCGATGTCTATCATAAAATGCTGGATGAAAACGGCCAGCCGGTAAAAGATATTTTTATAGAAGACAACCTGCACATGAATGCCAAAGGATACAAGATCTGGCAACAGGTTATTCAACCCTATTTATTGAAATAAAATACAGATGATGAAAATGATACAACGCACATTAACGGGATTATTGATGATCCTGTCTCTCCAGGGATTTTCTCAAAAGACCAGCAGCAGCAATGCCGCGATGAAAGCATTTGTCGACAACCTGATGAGTAAAATGACCCTGGAAGAAAAAATAGGACAACTCAACCTGTTAACGCCCGGTGGTGGTATTGCTACCGGTGCCGTAGTAAGCAGTGGTGTGGAATCGAAGATTGCCAAAGGATCGGTAGGTGGTTTGTTTGGTGTGATCGGGCAGGACAAGATCAGGCAGGCACAGGAACTGGCAGTCACCAAAAGCCGGTTGGAAATCCCTTTGATCTTTGGTTCGGATGTGATCCACGGATATAAAACAACCTTTCCCATTCCATTGGGACTATCCTGCAGCTGGGATATGGGAATGATCGAAAGAAGTGCAAGAGTAGCCGCTAATGAAGCAACAGCTGATGGTTTGTGCTGGGCTTTTTCACCTATGGTAGATATTGCGCGTGACCCGCGTTGGGGAAGAATTGCAGAAGGTGCCGGTGAAGATCCTTATCTCGGTTCACAAATAGCGAAAGCAATGGTAAAAGGATACCAGGGCGATGATCTTTCCGCCAATAACACATTGATGGCTTGTGTAAAACACTTTGCCTTATACGGTGCTGCCGAAGCAGGTCGTGATTACAATACAGTAGACATGAGCCGCGTAAGAATGTATAATGAATACCTGCCGCCTTATAAAGCAGCGGTCGATGCAGGTACGGCCAGCGTCATGAGTTCATTCAATGTCATCGATGGTATTCCTGCAACCGGTAACAAATGGTTGCTTACTGATCTTTTGCGTACGCAATGGGGATTCACCGGTTTTGTAGTATCGGATTATACATCTGTCAATGAAATGACGGATCATGGAATGGGCGATCTGCAAACGGTATCGGCACTGGCATTGAACGCAGGATTGGATATGGATATGGTAGGAGAAGGATTTCTGACAACCATTGCCAAATCATTAAAAGAAGGCAAGACAACACAAAAACAGATCGATGCTGCTTGTCGCCGGATACTGGAAGCAAAATACAAACTGGGGCTCTTTAAAAATCCTTACCTGTATTGTGATGCACAACGTGCAGCTAAAGAAGTGCTATCGGCTGATAACCGTGCAGCGGCCCGCGAATTTGCAGCGCATTCATTCGTGTTATTGAAAAATGATAACAAGGTATTGCCATTAAAAAAGTCAGGTACGATTGCATTGATCGGTGACCTGGCCAACAATAAATTGAATATGCTAGGCACCTGGGCCGTATCGGGTGATGCCAGTCTCTCCATACCTGTACTGGACGGTATAAAGAATGTAGCTGGCAGCGGTGTGAATATTTTATATGCCAAAGGCGCTAATATTTCGGATGATACTGCATTGGCAAGCCATGTCAATGTATTTGGGCCAAGAATTGAAATTGATAAACGTTCGCCACAGGAAATGATCGATGAAGCAGTAGGCATCGCTGACAAATCCGATGTGATCGTTGCGGTAATCGGTGAAGCATCCGAAATGAGTGGTGAATCGGGTAGCCGTTCGGATATTCATATACCAGCCAGCCAGGAAAAATTGATCCGTGAATTAAAGAAAACAGGTAAACCATTGGTACTGGTGATCATGAGTGGCCGCCCCCTGATATTGAACCTGGAAAATGAACTGGCCAATGCTATTCTTTATACCTGGCATGCAGGACATGAAGCCGGTAATGCCATAGCAGATGTATTGTTTGGAAATTATAATCCATCAGGTAAACTCACTACAAGCTTTCCAAGAAGTGTAGGACAGATCCCGATTTATTATAACCACCTCAATACAGGAAGGCCTAATAACGGAGATGTATTTCATAAATTCCGCAGCGATTACCTGGATATAGAAAATAGCCCTTTATTTCCATTTGGCTACGGGTTGAGTTATACTTCTTTTACTTATGGTGATCTGAGGCTGGATAAAACAACCATTAACAGTACCGGGAAGATCACTGTTACTATCCCTGTTACCAATGCCGGTGAATATGATGGAGAAGAAGTCGTTCAGTTATATATCCGTGATATGGTAGGAAGTATTGCCAGGCCGGTGAAAGAATTAAAAGGATTTCAAAAGATAGCACTGAAAAAAGGAGAAAGCCGTACCGTTTCATTTAATATCAGCGCCAGCGATCTTAAATTTTATAACAGCAACCTCAAATATGCGGCGGAGCCGGGCGATTTTAAAGTCTTTGTCGGAACAAACAGCAGGGATACGAAAGAGGCTAATTTTAAATTGACTTTGTAAGGGAATAGTTTTTTATATAGTATCAGTAGAACACGGATAGAAGTGGATAAACGGATAAAATGCGGATGCGAAGCTTATAACAAGAGTTTAATCAATTTAATATCCATTCATCCACTTCTATCCGTGTTCTATTCAGTTCACTACTAACCCAGGATATTTCCATGAACAAAAAAGTGTTGCCAGGAATAGCGGTATTTATCGTTTTCATATTTCTCGTGTCTTGTCATCAAGCCGGGCAAAAAGCAGAACCGGTAAAACAGGATAGCATGACTTCCTGTGAAATGAACATGCCATCGAGGTTGGCTACAAAAACAGATACATCTTTCAATAATTCCTCAACAGCATCTACCGACGGCATGGTTTGGATAGATGGCGGAGAATTTACAATGGGTGCCTCCGATAAAGAAGGGCGGCCTGATGAATACCCATTGCACAAAGTATCTGTACATGGTTTCTTCATGGATAAAACGGAAGTGACCAATGCCGAATTTCAAAAATTTGTATCTGCTACCGGGTATATCACTACTGCCGAAAAAAAACCGGATTGGGAAGAATTGAAAAAACAATTACCTCCAGGAACAGCCAAACCTCCTGATAGTATATTGGTAGCCGCTTCATTGGTGTTTTCACCGCCTGCACAGGTTGCCAATCTCGATAACGCTTCGCAATGGTGGCAATGGAGCCAGGGCGCAGACTGGAAACATCCGCAGGGGCCCGGCAGCAATATCAAAGGAAAAGATAATTATCCCGTGGTGCATATTTCCTGGTATGATGCGATGGCCTATTGTAAATGGAGCGGTAAGCGCTTGCCTACTGAAGCGGAATGGGAATACGCGGCCGGTAATGGCGCCCTGCATCAAACCTATCCCTGGGGTAATGAGAATATAGATGCGGGACAGGTAAAAGCAAATACCTGGCAGGGGAATTTCCCGGTGAAGAATACAGAGCGCGATCATTTCTACCGGACAGCGCCGGTAAGATCCTTTGCAGCGAACAGGTATGGTTTATATGATATGGCCGGTAATGTATGGGAATGGTGCAGTGATTGGTATCGTAACGATTATTTCCAGCAATTGAAAGATGTCGTATCCGTTGATCCCGCAGGTCCTGCTACCAGTTATGATCCGATGGAGCCAACGATCCCTAAAAAAGTAGTAAAAGGCGGATCGTTTCTTTGTAATGCTTCTTATTGCAAAGGATACAGGGTTAGTTCAAGAATGAAAACATCTCCCGATACAGGATTGGAACATACAGGATTTCGTTGCGTGAAAGATGGAGAGAAAGGAAAGTAACGATACAATAGGTATCCTAAGCTCGTAGAAGTATCCTGTTTATAGTAAAGATAATTGCAGATGCGATGGCTCCATCGGAGCCTTCTGTAAATAAGTATGGAATCGCTTTACAGACCACCCGGAACAATCCATATTATTTAATATCGAAATCAACTATCACCTTCCCTGTTTTCGGATGTGACTGACAGGTAAGAATATAACCTTGCTTTATTTCCTCTTCTTCCAATCCCCAATGTACATCCATTTCTACCTCGCCTTCTATCAGGCGGGCTTTGCAGGTGCAACATACTCCGCCCTTACAGGCAAAAGGAAGATCAGCACCTTCCTGTAAAGCGGCATCGAGAATGCTGGTATGACTGGTCAGGGAAAGATCAAAATCAAAAGAACGGCCATCGAGCTTAACAGTGATATTGCTAACCGGTCCATCGGTAGCAGGAGTGCCGATAACAGGCTGACCAGCGCTTGATTTTTTTTGCTGACCGGAAGTAGTGAACAATTCAAAATGAATTTTCTTCTTATCGATCTCTTTTTGTTCAAGAAACTCTTTTACACAAAAGATCATCTCTTCAGGACCACAAAGGAAAAATTCATCGACAGCAGTATAATTCACCAGTTTATCCAGGTCATTCAGTTTGCCGATATCGATACGTCCAGAATTTACGGGCGCATCCGTGCGTTCACGGCTCAATACATGCACGAGATTGAACCGTTGCATATACTTATTCTTTATTCCTTCGAGCTCTTCAAAGAAGATAATGGAACTGCGGCTGCGGTTGCCATAGATCAGGGTAAATGAACTTTGCGGTTCTGTTGCCAGTGTTGTTTTGATCAATGATAATACCGGTGTGATACCACTGCCGGCTGCAAAAGCCACGTATCTTTTTTTATTGGCCGGGTCCAGTTCGGTATAAAACTTACCAACCGGTGGCATTACTTCCAGCGTATCTCCTTTCTTCAGTAATTCGTTGGCGAAGGAAGAAAACAATCCTTTATCTACTTTCTTGATGGCTACTCTCCATTCGTTGTCGAGCGGGCTGGCGCAGATGGAATAGGTACGGCGCACTTCTTCGCCTTTGATCTGCATGCGCATAGTAAGACTTTGTCCCTGGCGGAACTGGAAATCTTTCTTTAAATTATCGGGAACATCAAAGAGGACAGAAACACAATCATCAGTTTCTTTCCTGATCTCTTTGATGGTGAGTGAGTGAAAGTGAATGGACATTTCAGCCTTGTTTTCGTAAGCCATCGATCATGATGGTGATCATATTCTCTTCCAGTTGACTGGCGTTGATACGGGCTTTGGAACGGTGCCATGATTCGATGCCGCTTATTGCATGCAGGATGATCAGTACAGCGGTAGCTGAATCTATCTGGCGGATCTCGCCACGTTGTATACCTGATTCTATGATCGAAGCGAATTTTTTACGGTAATTACGGCGCTGGGTTTGAAAATTGGACAAATAAGGTTCTTCGAGGTGTTTCCATTCCCGGTCGCTGACATACACTTCTTCATAGCTTTCGATCATCTGGGCAATATGGAAACGCAGTAATCTTTCCACCTTGGCAATGGATGATTGATTACCCGCTTCTACGATATCGATATTTGCATTGAAGCGGTTGGCTACGTCGAAACAGATCGCTTCGAGTATCTCGTTCTTGGAACGGATGTGGTTGTAAAGGCTGGCCGCTTCAATACCGACTGTCTCGGCCAAATCCCTCATGGAAGTAGCGGCAAATCCCTTTTCCCGGAACATGGCCGCCGCTTTTTGTAAAATCAGATCCTTCTTGGATGCTTTACGCCGTTGTGTTTTTGCCATGCTCCAAAGATAATGAACCGATTGAATAGACGGATTTTATATAAAAGGATAATTATAACCGGATAAAATGATACCAGGTAAGCGGTTGGCGGATGAGGCGGCTGGAGGTTGATGGCAGTCTCCATTCCTGTATATTTTTTATGGATCTGATAACGACAGCTGTCAACCGTCATCCATCAACTCCCAACTGACCGAAGACTGCTCCAAAACCAATACCTTTGCGCGGTTAAATTATACACCCAAAACCCAAATATGTCTGTAATTGTAGTAGGTACCATGGCTTTCGATGCTATTGAAACACCCTTTGGTAAAACTGACCAGATTGTAGGCGGCTCGGCCACCTATGTCGCTTATGCAGCGGCGAATTTTGTACAACCGATCCAGCAGGTTTCTATTGTCGGATATGACTTTCCCAAAGAAGAAATGGCGGAACTGAAGAAAAGGGGCGTACAACTCGAAGGCGTAGAGATAGTACCTGATAAAAAATCATTCTTATGGAGCGGAAGCTACCACGAAGACAAGAACATCATGGAGACCCTTGTCAACGATCTGAATTTATTGGCCGATTTCGATCCCAAACTTCCTGCCAGCTACCAGGAGGCTGAATTCCTGATGCTGGGCAACCTGGTACCTGCCGTACAGATGAACGTGATCAAACAACTGAAGAAAAGGCCCAAACTGATCGTCATGGATACCATGAACTTCTGGATGGAAGTGGCTATGCCCGATCTCAAGGCAGTACTCAGGGAAGTTGATCTCCTGATGGTCAACGATGCCGAGGCAAGACAGCTAAGCGGCCAGTTCTCACTGGTCAAAGCAGCGAAAAGCATCATGGCAATGGGACCAAAATTCCTGATCATCAAGAAAGGAGAGCACGGGGCATTATTATTTCATGGTGATGAAGTGTTCTTTGCACCGGCCTTACCATTGGAAGAAGTATTTGACCCAACCGGTGCCGGTGACACGTTTGCCGGTGGATTTATCGGTCATCTTGCTAAAACAAAAGATATAAGTTTTGAAAACATGAAGACAGCTATCATTGTAGGCTCTGCAATGGCTAGTTTTTGTGTAGAGAAATTCGGAGCTACCCGCTTAAAAGAAGTAACGAAAAAAGATATCGATGCCAGGATACAACAATTCAGGGAACTGGTAAGTTTCGATATTGAATTAGTATAGGAATTTATTGATAGTGATGCCAGGTATGAACAATTTTGTGCATGCCTGGCATTTTTATTTACTTTCTCAATATCGATTTGAATTTCTTCTTCAATGGTTTCCTGAATCTTCTCCATTCATAATAATAAGAGGAATTTCCTGAAGTGCTATCCCATCTATGCTCGAAAGAACGTAATCTCACCCGGTTTTTTTTGCTGTTGATATCGGAAATAATAAGCTCAAGGTTTTTTATTGAATCATTACCTGCCATCACAAGGGGAATTGTATAAGCCTTGCCGTAATTCACTTTTTGATAAATACCCGAATAGGCAGAATCAAGCCGGACCATGCTGAAACTACTATCGGGATTAACTCTTCGTCCATAATAATCCCTGCTCCACATCCTGTCATAAACAGCCGTAAGAGGCTGGGGGTCCATTCCATCTTTCTTCATGGCAGCAATGATCTCTGCCTCTGATTTCTTTGTTTTTACATACTTCTCGAGTTCAACGCGGTTATCATCTGCAGCGCGCCTGATCATACTGGTAGCGGTAAAGGCGGTAAGAGAAATGATACCGATACAAGTTGTCGCCAACTGTCGCAGGAACCCCGGAGTATAATGCACCGGCTTCAGATAAAAACTCAGAGGTAAAATGAGTAAGGCAACATAATCTGTATAATCAACCACACGATGAACAGGAAGATGAAGAGTGTGGTTAAAGAAATAGATCAACGGGTCGCTTAGCGGGGATTTCCATAATATAAATAAGAGAGCGATTAATACGACCACTGCTTTTTTATAACCGGGAAAGATAACAGAGAGGAAAACAGCGAAGCTGAATAGCCCGGCGAAGTCGGAGAGTTTTCCGGTAAACGTATTATGAAATTCGTATTTAAAATAAAAATCATTGAGTAATAATGAGACAAGGCTTAGCAGAAAAGCAGGATGAAGAAGCAGTTGCCGGGGTTTGGTTTTCATGCAAGGAAATTACGGACTTCACTGTAAAGGAAAATATAAAATCGGGAAGGTACCCCACATCCTAATTTAATTTTCTTGCCAATACGATCCCATTTTTAAATGACTGCTTCCTGCCCTGCAGGTTAAATAATTCAGTCAATATAATATAGGGGCCAACAGGCAATGGCTGATTCAAATCTCCCAGCCCATCCCAGTTCCAGGAGCCGGCCCGACCCAATAATGAATTGCGGACAAGTGTTTTAACAACCCGGCCCGCGGCATCAAATACAAATACATTAGCCACGTATCCTGGTTGATCAGTATGGTATTGAATGCTGGCGATATCATCCCTTCCATCATTATCAGGAGAAAAAATAGCGGGTGTAACAGCTATGTCCGCAGCTACCTGGCTATTGCTTTTGAATTGAGAATTTTTATAGCCGGGGGTGCCATACCCCGACGTGGATGCCGCCGAATGCCAGTTCACCGGGTCATTGGAAGGCCTGGCAGGATCTATTCTTTCCAGCGATACGCCCTCCAGGTTATTCAATAATTTGAAATGCCAGTCTTCATTATATCGTACTTCATCTGTCACTTCTCCCTGGAAATTTAAAAGCACCACATCACCTGACTGATCAGGAAAAGAAGGAAGCGAACCGGTTGCTACAATAGCATTCTCATTTTTGACGAGATAATTCAAGGAAAGATTGATAACATCTTCTGTTGTCACAAGAAAATCGCCGGGAAATATATAATGCGGTGTCAAACAAAGAGGTTTGATGGAACTGATAGTACCACTGGCATTCCTGTTGGCAACAGATAATGTAGCCGCATCGATTAGCTTATTACTGTTATTATAAAATTCTACATAATCGAAGGCATTGGGCCGCGGATTAAATAAAACTTCATTGATAATGATATCCCCCTGTTTTACATCGGCCGGTAAACCTGTATGAATAGAATCGCTGATCAGCATATTGCCTTTGCAATCGGGAATGCCATTTGCCTTTATGGAATAAATAATTGAAGAATCCATAACGGGACTAACCGTTAATTGCACACGATCAAAAAGAGGAGGAAGGGTAAAAGCATTTATACAATTCAATCCATGACTGATAAAATAATTAGCCGGGTTGGCGGCGTTCAGACTATCAACCGGTTCATCAAATACAAGAATGATAATGGAATCGCTCAGCGTATATGCATTGATGAGTTGAGGAGCTGTATCGTCGCTGTTCATATTATTAACAGAATTGATCCTGCCCGGCGTTCCTCCTTTTGTGTCTATACTGGCTTTCCAGTTATCTCCCGCACAGGGACTATGGGTATCGATCATTTCCAATGACCAGCCGCCTTCTTTCTTCAATTCATTAGCATACCAGGCCGACGAATAATTCACTGCATGTATGATGCTTCCATTGGCCGCTTTCAGGAATAATAACTCCCCTTCATTATTGAGCGAAGGAAAACTGCTGACGCCAATCGCTGTACCCCATTGTGAAAAAGTGGCTACAGCAGAAGAAGGACATACCAGCACAAAACTATCCGGCGCAAGAATAAAAGAAGGTAAAGGACCACTTTGACCAGCCGCATCAGCCATGCGCCAGTTTTGAAGATTGACAGGAATATGGCTGGTATTTTTTAATTCTATCCATTCGGTATTGGGTAATCCAACAGCAGGTGAAGGATCGGCCATTATCTCATCAATCACTATCATATAACGGTCCTGTGCAATTGCCCAATGACAGAACAGGAGAGTAGATGTAAGGAGTATGAATTGTTTCATCCCCCAATTTACCTAACGACTGTTCAGAAATTGCCGTTAAAAAACAATATTTGGAGTGAATAAAACGGCAACTTATTTTTGCTCACCTGCAAGAATTTTAATAGCAGGATATGAATATGAAAATGATGAAGCATACAAAGCGCACAAAGAAACATTCCTGAGGGAGGTTTGCAGCGTTATGTATGTAACAACATAAAAAGTGTAGCAGGCCTTCCAAACGGAAGGCTTTCTTTTTGTTCATAAATGAACTAATTATTTAAAATTTTAAAAAACCAGATCAAACAATGAAAGTCGCAGTCGTCGGCGCCACAGGATTGGTTGGCACCAAAATGCTCCAGGTACTGGCAGAAAGAAATTTCCCGGTAACGGAATTGAGTCCCGTTGCTTCCGAAAAGTCAGTGGGTAAGGAAATCGAATTCAAGGGAAAGAAGTTTAAGGTGGTAAGCATGACGGATGCAATCGCAGCCAAACCCGCTGTAGCATTGTTTTCTGCCGGTGGAAATACTTCGCTGGAATGGGCGCCCAAATTCGCTGAAGCAGGCGTTACCGTTATCGATAACTCATCTGCCTGGAGAATGGATCCTTCCAAACCATTGGTGGTACCTGAGATCAATGCAGATATTCTCACTAAAAATGATAAGATCATTGCCAACCCCAATTGCTCTACGATCCAGATGGTGGTGGCCTTGAACCCATTGAAGAAATATGGTATCAAAAGAATTGTGGTCAGCACCTACCAGAGTGTAACCGGTACCGGTGTGAAAGCCGTTACACAGCTCACCAATGAAAGACAGGGAATCGTGGGTGACCGTGCTTACAAATACCCGATCGACCTGAATGTGATCCCGCAGATCGATGTATTCCTGGAAAACGGGTATACGAAAGAAGAAATGAAAATGGTAAAAGAGACCAAGAAGATCATGCGGGATGATACTATCAGGGTAACAGCTACTACCGTGCGCATTCCTGTTATTGGCGGCCATAGTGAATCCGTAAATGTGGAATTTACCAATGATTATGACCTGGCCGAGATAAAAAACTTATTGATATCGGCACCGGGCGTAGTGGTAGTGGATGATCCGGCTAACCAGCAATATCCTATGCCAATGGATGCGCATGAAAAAGATGAAGTATTCGTAGGAAGATTGAGAAGAGATGAAAGCAATCCCAACACATTAAATATGTGGGTGGTTTCGGATAACCTGCGCAAAGGCGCTGCTACGAATGCGGTGCAGATTGCGGAATATTTATTAGGGAAAAACCTGTTATAGCAATTATGAATGAAGGGTTATGAATTATGAATGGTTGTCTTCATTCATAATTCATAACTCTTCATTCTTTAATTTATTTCGCTTCTTCTTTTATCAGCTCCACTGCCATTACCAGTCTCACTTCTTCACTCACTACAATGCTGCCTGCTTCGGTAAGGCCGTTCCAATGCAAACCGAAATCTTTGCGATTGATCTTACCTGTCAGTTCAAAACCTGCAATGGTGCGGTTATAGAAATCCTTTTGAATTCCACCGTATTCTGCATTCAGTGTAACTGGTTTGGTAATACCCCTGATGGTCAGGTCTCCGGTTAATACATAATCACTTCCGCCTTTTGTCTGAACGCCGGTAGAAACGAAACTGATCTTCGGGTAATTGGCCGCGTCAAAGAAATCAGGTGATTTCAGGTGACCATCCCTTTGTTCGTTGCCGGTGTGAATGCTATCTATATCTGCGGAGAAAGAGATCTTCGCGTCTGTAAAATCTTCTTTTTCTGCTTCCAGCTTTCCTTCAAATGAAGTGAACTTGCCGGAAACGGTGGAAATTACCAGGTGTTTTACTTTAAACCCGATTTCCGAGTGTGCGGTATCTATTGTCCAGGTTGCCATGTGTATTAAGTTTAGATTGTAAAATTAATGTTTAAACATTGAACAAGCAAATATTTAGTGTTAAATGCCGTAAAGCACGATTTTAACAACAGAATCTTTGTATAAGCTGCAAAAGGAGGGCCAGGGGTGGAAGGAGTAAAATGGGGAAAATGTTTGAAATATAGACAGGATGCCCAGGGAAAAGGAAGGGTCTGAAAGCAAATAACCTTTTGGCTCTCCTTTTCCCTGCGGTTCTCTGTGGCAAATTCTACTCACTTGATCAAATCCCGGAAAGAACTTATACCGCCGTACTATGATTGATAAACTCGATCAGGGGCTGCAAAGCCTCGAATGCATTAAGTGTTTTCTTTACCAGGTCCTTCGAACCGATCTCTTTATCAGTTACATCGATCATGGTAACAAAACTTTTCAGTTTCAGGTATTCATCGGCGGGATTGCCGGGTTCATAGCCTTTGGGAAGGCGTGTTAGTTTATATTCTGCTTCGTGGGAGAGATCGCCATATACGCTTTTGAATTTTTTTGACCCGATTATCTTTTTAAACTCTTTAAAATTATAATCGATCTCCTGTCTTATTTTCCGCAGGTCATCGGGGACCGGCATCCACATACCACCACCGGCAAAAGAAGCTCCCGGTTGAAAATGAAAATAATACCCCGCGGTCGATTCGGATTTTTTGCCTCCTTTATTAATACTGGCGCCGAAATTATTCTTATACGGTATTTTATTTTTACTGAAACGGATATCCCGGTTGATCCGGAACATACAATCTTTCGCTACAAGGTGCTTGATGGAAGGATCTTTTTTTCCATGTTTATCGATCAGCTCCTGGATGAAATGAGCAAAATCGGCTCTCGCTGTTTCATAAGCCGGCCTGTGTGCATCAAACCAGGGTTTATTATTATTCCTTGTAAGATCCTTTAAAAACTTAATCGTCGTTTGTTGTAACATCTCTTCTTCCTTTTAAATCTATGTGAAACCTATGTTCCTATGTGCCTATGTGGTAAGACTACGCCGTTCTTTTTAGAAACAGTTTCAACGCTATAAAGTTTTCTTTACCACATAGGCACATAGGAACATAGGTTTCACATAGGATTATTTACCAATCATTTTTAAAAACTCTGCTTCGGAAATGATCTTCACCGAATTTATCTTCTTTGCTTTTTCAAGTTTACTCCCCGCATCTTCCCCTACCACTAAATAATTTAATTTGGTACTCACTCCACCAATGATCTTTCCGCCATTGGCTTCCACCATTCCTTCCGCATCGCTTCTTTTCAATGTGGGTAAAGTGCCGGTAAAAAGAAAGGTCAATCCTTCCAGGTTGCCACCACTTGCCAGCTCTTTCTTTTCGTTTTTCAATGTCAGTCCCAGCTTTTCCAGGTATTCCAGCATTTTTATATTCTGTTTATTGCTGAAAAACGTATGAACACTGCCGGCTACTTTCGGTCCGATATCCTCCAGGTTTTGCAGATCCTCCGCGGAGAAATCTTTTAATTCCAGTAAATGATTGACCGCATGCGCCAATGTTTTGGCCGTCGTTTCCCCGACAAACCGTATTCCCAATCCGAACACCAGCCGGTGCAGCGGTTGTGTTTTTGAATTCGTGATCGCAGCCTGCAGATTGTTTATCGACTTTTTACCAAAACCCTCCATCGAACCGATCTTTTCAAAATCCAATGTATAAATACCGGGAATATCAGGCAGCAAACCCATTTCATAAAACTTGCGCACATTGGCATCGCCGAACCCGCGGATATCCATCGCATCCTTACTTACAAAATGGATAATGCGTTCTACTACCTGTGCAGGACATTCTATATTCACACAACGCCAGGCAGCTTCGCCTTCTTCTTTGAATAATTTACTCTTGCAAACCGGGCAGTTTTTAGGAAACACAATTTTGGTTTCCTTGCCTGTTCGCAGTTCCGCCAGCGGTTTGACAATATAAGGGATCACATCGCCCGCTCTTTCTACCAGTACCGTGTCGCCGATCTTCAGATCTTTTTCATTGATCACATCTTCATTGAACAAAGAAATAGAAGAAACAGTAACGCCGCCGATTGGTACAGGCTGGATCTTTGCTACCGGTGTGATCGAACCTGTTCTTCCCACCTGGAACTCTACATTCAATAACTTACTGGTCGCTTGCCTGGCTTTGAATTTATACGCAATCGCCCAGCGCGGGTGGTGGCTGGTCATACCCAACTGCTCCTGCAGGTCCACTTCATTTACCTTGATCACCATGCCATCTATTTCATATCCTAAATCATCACGCTTTACTTCATAGTCATTGCAATGTTTGATCACGGCTTCTATTCCTTTACAAAGTTTCTTTTCATTCTGCGGGCTGCGGAAACCTAATTCCCATAGGAGTTGCAGGGAACCGGCATGCGTTTTTAGTAAGGGTGTCAGCTTTTTTCCTGGTAACACGGTATAATCGCTGATATGATAAACAAATGCTTCGAGATTTCTTTTTCTTACTTCTTCCGGGTCCTTGATGCGCAAGGTACCTGACGCTGCATTGCGTGGATTGGCCAACGGAGCATATCCCTGTTCGGTGATCTGCTCATTATATTTGGCAAAATTCTTTTTATTGATCAATACTTCACCTCTTATTTCTACCTGTTGTAATCCATAGGCAGAAAACTTCGCTGATAAAGGAAGAGAACGGATCTGCCGGATATTTGTCGTGATCTCATCCCCTTCTACTCCATTGCCACGGGTGGCGCCGCGAAAAAGAAAATCGTTTTCATAGATCAGTGAAATACTGCCCCCGTCGAACTTGGGTTCTACGCAATATTCTATCTTATCGATACCGGTAGCCTCCCTCACCTTCCTGTCAAAATCTACCAGGTCTTCGCTGTTATAGGAATTGTCCAGGGAAAGCATGGGAACAAGATGCTGAACAGTCGGAAATTCTTTTGTCAATCCCTTTGCTACACGTTGGGTGGGCGAATCGCTGGTAATAATTTTCGGATCGGCGGCTTCAATATGTTCCAGCGCTTTGAAAAGCTGATCATATTCAAAATCCGTGATCAGGGGATCATTCAGCACATAATAGCGATGCTCATGAAAGCGCAGTACATCCCGCAGTTTTTCCACTTCTTTTTTGGGAACAACAGGTGTTTCGCCCGTTTTTTGAAGTGCAACTGTCTGTTTTTGAAGTTGCTGTGTTTGCTCTTTGGAATACATGCCCGGTAAAGTTTCTCTATAAAGGTAGGGCGATAGGAGTAATTGAACGGGGTGGAAAATTTAAATCCGGAAAATAATGTGTAGATAATACATATTATATATCTTCGGTCCGGGATAAGAAGATTTTGAAATTTCCCGATTCCAAAATCCCAACAAAATAAACTGCTTCTCATGAAACGATTGCTACTGGCCTTCCTGGCTATTGTCCTGCTCGCCCCCTGTGTCTATTCCCAGTTATTGACCTGGACACCCGATTTTGCAAAAGATAACAGCGCCATTACTATCACTATGGATGCTACCAAGGGCAACCAGGGATTGAATAATTATAGCAACCCCAATGATATTTATGTGCACATAGGTGTCATCACCAGTGCCAGTACCAACCCGGGCGACTGGCAACATGCACCTTTTACCTGGGCCACTACACCCGCCACAGGAAAAGCGACTTCCCTGGGAAATAATAAATACAGTTACACCATTCCGAATATCCGCACCTTCTTCAATGCAAGTGCAGGAGAAACGATTTATAAAATAGCGATCCTGTTCCGCAATGGCGATGGCACTGTTGTACAAAGAAATGCCGATGCCAGCGATATGTATGTTCCGGTATATGATAATAACCCGGCTGTACGGTTTACTGTTCCCCCCGTTCAGCCATTATATGTACCCCTGCCTGAGCCAATCACCAAAGCCACCGGGGATGCGATCAATATGACTGGTATCGCCAGCGAATCGTCTGCGATGAAATTATACCTGAACGGAACCGTAGTTCAAACCGTTGCAGCCGGCACTACCATCTCCGCCAGTCCCACCCTGACTGCAAGCGGTAGTAATGAAATAGTGGTGGAAGCCAATAACGGAACGCTGACTAAAAAAGATACGTTGAAATTCTTTGTATCTCCCGGGATTACCGTTGCGCCATTGCCGGCCGGTACAAGAGACGGGATCAATTATGCATCGAATAATACAGATGTAACACTTGTATTATATGCACCGGGCAAAAACAGGGTTTCTGTTATTGGTGAATTTGCCGGTAGCAACTGGACAGAGCAGCCACAATATGTAATGAAAAAAACACCGGATGGAAATTACTGGTGGATTACCTTAACCGGTTTAACACCCGGAACAGAATACGCTTTTCAATACCTGGTAGACGGATCATTAAAAGTAGGTGAACCCTATGCAGAGAAAATCTTAGATCCTAACAACGATGGTTCCATACCCGCTGCCAATTATCCTTCTTTGAAATCATATCCGGCCGGCGCTACAGGAATTGTCAGCATCTTGCAAACAGCAGCGCCTGCGTATAACTGGGGTGTCACTAATTTTACCCGTCCTGATAAAAGAAATCTTGTCGTATATGAACTGCTGGTAAGAGATTTTCTTTCTGCCAGTCATTGGGGCGCTATGGTCGATACATTGAACTACCTGCAAAAAATGGGGATCAATGCGATCGAGATCATGCCGATCATGGAATTTGGTGGTAATAATAGCTGGGGATATGATCCTGCTTATTTCCTGGCCCCTGATAAATTTTATGGACCAAAGAACGGGTTAAAAAAATTCATCGACAGTTGTCATAACCGCGGCATTGCCGTGATACTCGATATCGCCCTCAATCATGCTACAGGCTCCTGTCCGCTGGCACAATTATACTGGAATGCTGCCACCAATCAGCCTGCTGCCAATAGTCCCTGGTTCAATGTAACAGCCACGCACCCGTTCAGCGTATTCAACGATTTCAATCATGAAAGCCCTGCTACAAAATATTTTTTTAAAAGAGTAGTGGAACATTGGCTGGGTGAATATAAGATCGATGGTTTCCGTTTCGATCTTTCCAAAGGATTTACACAAACCAATTCGGGTTCCAATGTCAATGCCTGGAGCCAGTACGATGCGAGCCGTGTCGCCATCTGGAAAACATACTATGATACCTTACAGGTAAAATCGCCGGGCTCTTATGTTATCCTCGAACATTTTGCCGCCGACAATGAAGAAATCGAATTGTCAAACTATGGAATGATGTTATGGGGAAATGCCAATCATAATTTTTCACAAGCCGCGAAAGCCAATTCTACTGACTGGAATTTCGACAGGGGCATTTATTCTGTGCGTGGCTGGACCAAACCTTATCTCGTCACTTACATGGAGAGCCATGACGAAGAAAGATTGATGTATAATAATATTACATCGGGCAATTCAGGCGGTGGCTATAATACGGCTGATACCAATACGGCACTGAAAAGAGTGGAAATGTGCGAAGCGTTTTTCATGGGCATACCGGGTCCGAAAATGATCTGGCAATTCGGTGAATTGGGCTATGATTACCCGATCAACTATTGTATCGATGATGCAACCATCAATGATAATTGCCGTACCGGGAAAAAACCTGTGCGCTGGGATTATCTCCAGCAGGAAAGACGCCGTCGTTTATATGATGTATACGGCAGCCTGGCCAAACTCCGCAACAATGGATGGTATAAAGATATTTTCATTGCGAATAATGTAACCATCGAGAATAGTCTTACGGATGCATTCAAATGGCTCAAAATAAGATCGGCAAATGATACTTCGCAGATCGTCATCGTGGGCAATTTTGGTTTGTCTGTGCTCACCGGTTCTGTTACCCTGAACATGCCGGGTCTCTGGTATGATTATCTCAATGGTGGCACGTTTACCTCCATCGGTTCTGCACAAAGCATGACCCTGCAGCCGGGAGAGTACCATGTATATGTTAACCGCAACCTCACCAACCCTGTTACCACGCCGGTTATCGATATTACGGCAGCCGGTAAAGAATTACAGGCGTTCCTGTATCCCAACCCAACCAACAGCAGCAGTTTACTGGAATTGAACATACCGGAAAATGGAAATGTGCAGGTAGATATATTTAATATGACAGGCGCACTGGTGCACAAAGTATTTACAGGAAACATGACGAAGGGCATTCATTTCGTACCATTATTGGATAAAATCAATAATTTGCCGGGAGGAATGTATGTCGTGAGAATACAAACCAAAACAGGAGCCCGCACAGTAAAAATGCTTGCTCAATAAAACCAATGAAATTCTTATGTCTAAAGAACAAGCTTTAAAGACGGCAGCGCTTGAAAAGATCAGTCACCTCGATTATTTCAATATTGCGATATCGGTAGACTGCGTCATATTCGCGTATGATAATAAAGAACTGAAAGTACTGCTTATCAAATCTGACCTGGAAGAGTTTTCCAATTTATATTCCCTCCTGGGCGACCTGGTACGCACAGACGAAGATCTCGATGCAGCTTCGTATAGAATATTACAGGAGCGGACCGGCCTTGAAGATGTTTACCTGGAGCAGGTGCATACCTTCGGAAGCATCGGTCGCCACCCTTCGGGCAGGGTTATCACTACGGCCTACTATTCACTGATCGATGTAAAGCATCATAATCTCCGGCTGAATAATAATGACCTGCACTGGCACTCGGTCAAAGGCATCAAAAAGCTGGCCTTCGATCATAAGGCCATCCTCGATACCTGTCTCAACCGGCTGCGGGAGCAGGTAATGGAACACCCCGTGGTATTCAACCTATTACCTGAGAAATTCTCACTTCGCGAATTGCAGGAACTCTATGAAGCGATCCTTTCTGTTGACCTGGACAGGAGAAACTTCCGCAAGAAAATAGCCATCAAAGACTGGCTGGTCGACCTGAATGAAATGGAAGAAGATGTGCCTCACCGCCCGGGTAAATTATACAAACTAAAACCCGAATTCAGGCGCAAGACCTACCGCAAGAAGACCAGTGAAGTGACGGTACCCGTTGCCTGAAAGCCGCGTCCTTACTGACCTGATCAATATCGTCATGGAAAAATAACCCGGAGAAAAACAGAAAATAATTTCTCCCGTAAATAAAAATGACATAACATTGTGTTCGACATACACATTGTGTATCACTCAAAACTGAATTGCTTAACCGTTAACGATTGTTTATGCTCAGCAAACTTCTGCTTAAGGCGTTGATTTTGTGTTCAATGCTAATCGTTTTTCAAAATTCCTACTCACAAAACAAAGAAATTACAGGTCGTGTAACAGATTCAAAAGATGGATCTGGAATGGGTGGCGTATCCGTTTCAGTAAAAGGCGGCGGCGCCGGTACCCAAACCAATGCCGATGGTACCTTTCGTCTTTCTGTTCCTGCTTCTGCTACCACCCTGGTCATTTCTTCTGTAGGTTTCGTAGAACAGCAAGTCAATATCGACGGACGCTCCACGATCGATGTATCGCTCGCACTCAACAATGCTTCCTTAGGTGAAGTAGTCGTTGTTGCTTATGGTACACGCCGGCGAGGTGATCTGACAGGGTCGGTGACTTCTGTTTCTTCCAAAGATTTTCAAAAAGGAAACATCGGTTCTTCTGAACAACTGTTACAGGGAAAAGTAGCAGGTCTTCAAATTACATCGGGTGGTGGTTCTGCCGGTGGCGGCAGCCGTATCCGTATCCGCGGTACAGCTTCGCTCAATGCCAGTAAAGACCCGCTGATCGTAATAGATGGAGTGCCCGTAGAAGGCAATGGCCTTCCTGGTTCTGCCAACTTATTAAACACGATCAACCCTGACGATATCGAATCGATCAGTGTATTGAAAGATGCATCCGCCACTTCCCTGTATGGATCAAGAGCCTCCAATGGTGTATTGATCATTACCACCAAGAAAGGCGGAAAAGGCAAAATGCGTTTCAACTTCAATACACAAACTTCCTTTGCTGATATTGTTGACCGCGTCAATGTAATGACTGCTGATGAGATCAGGAGTGTAGTCACTGCCGATGCAAATGCAACCGGTAATAATGCATATAAGAATTTGCTGGGAACTGCAAATACCGACTGGCAGGACCAGATCTTCCAGTTAGCTGTAGGCAACAATAATAATATAAGCATGAGCGGAAATATCAGGAATATGCCGATCCGTGCTTCTGTAGGTTATTATACACAGGAAGGTAACCTCAAGACCAATAAATTCAACCGTACCTCTGCTTCATTGAATTTAGCGCCGAAATTTTTCAATGATCATTTATCAGTGAACCTGGCCCTTAAAGCCAGTACCACGCACAATCGTTTTGCCGATGAAGGCGCTATCGGTTCTGCCGTTGCCTTTGATCCTACACAACCGGTGCTTGGCGGAAAGTATGGCGGCTATTTTGAATGGACACAGGCCGATGGCAAACCGATCGACCTCGCTACCCGCAATCCTGTCGCCCTGCTCAACCTGCGTCATAATACATCGGATGTAAACAGGCTGATCGGTAACGTGCAACTGGATTATAAACTTCATTTCTTCCCTGATCTTCACATCCAGGCCAATCTTGGTATCGATGATGCAGCAGGACGTGGAAATGATAATACCGATTCCATAGGAGCTGCCCAATATAAAGTAGGCGGAAGAAGATCGCACTATAAACAAGAGAAAAGAAATACACTCGCTGATGTTTCTCTCTTCTATGCCAAAGACATCAAAAGCATCAATAGTAAAGTAGATGTACTGGTCACACACAGCTACCAGGACTTTGCTACTTATGTAACCAACTTTGCTGCCTTCAGCTATCGTGCTATTGCCGATGCCACTCACCCCGAGAAAAAAGATACTATCGCAGGATCTGAATACACGTATTTAAAAGACAAACCTGAATACAGGCTGGAATCCTATTTAAGCAGGTTAAACTTTACCCTGGCTGATAAATATTTGCTGACAGCTTCCATCCGCCGAGATGCAAGCTCTAAATTCTCTCCCGACACCAGGGTAGGTTATTTCCCTGCCGTAGCGGTGGCCTGGAAATTAAGAGAGGAATTTTTACAGAACTCTACTTTTGTCAATGACCTGAAACTCCGGGCTTCCTGGGGTGTGACCGGTCAGCAGGATGGTATTTCTTATTATCCTTACCTGCCCCGTTATTCTCAAAGTACCAATACGGCCATGTACCAGTTTGGCAGCACTTATTATACCTTCCTTCGTCCTGCTGCCTATGACGAGAATATTAAGTGGGAAACCACCACTACAACCAACCTCGGTTTGGATTTTGCCGTTCTTAATAACAGGATCTCCGGTTCCGTTGACGTGTATATGAAAAAGACAAAGGACCTGTTAAGCATTATCCCGGTAGCACCCGGTTCCAACTTTGACATCAGCTTGCTGACCAACGTTGGAAACCTGGAAAACAAGGGTATTGAATTCGTATTGAATACTACGCCGGTCAAGACAAGCACGTTCAGCTGGGATTTCAACTTCAACGTTACCTATAACAAAACAGAGATCACCAACCTGTTGAAATATCCTGATCCGAAATTTGCCGGCATCTCTACCAGCGGTATCAGCGGTGGTACAGGTAATAATATCGGCCGCTTCTCCGTGGGATATGCGCCGTATACTTATTTTGTTTACAAACAGGTATATGATAAAACATCCGGTCGTCCTATCGAAGGATTATACGAGGACATTAACCGCGATGGAAAAACAGATGACGCCGATCGTTATCTATATAAGAAACCGGCGCCGGATGTATTGCTGGGTATCAGCACACAGATCAACTGTCACCAATGGAGCCTCGGCCTCGCTGGTCACGGATCGTTCGGAGGTTATTTATATAACAACTTCAATTCGAACAATGGTACGCTGAGAGCGATCAAAAATCCGCTTACATTCATTGGTAATGCATCGAGCAATTATTACGAGAATACGCAGTTTGTCAACAACCAGTATTTCTCCGATTATTATATCGAGAATGCTTCTTTCTTCAGGCTGGATAATATCAATCTTGGATTCAATGCGGGTAAGGTATTGGGTAATACAACCAATATGCGTATTTCGGCCAGTGTGCAGAATGTATTTGTGATTACCAAATACAAGGGTCTCGATCCTGAAAATGCCAACGATAGCGGTGTAGATAATAATATCTATCCCCGTCCGCGCATTATCAGCCTTGGTGTAAACGTTGATTTCTAATTTATTTAAACGCTTGAATAATATGAAAAGCAGTATTATTAAATATTCATGGATCGTGGCAAGTACAGCTGTATTGCTGTCTTCCTGCGCCAAGAAACTGGATCTTTTTCCGACGAATGATCTGACACCGGAAAAAACTTTTTCTACGGAAGCCGGCTACAAAAGTGTACTGGCTAAATTGTATGGTACCTTATCGATCACCGGTAACAGGGGTCCTGCAGCTGATGATGCACACCCTCCCGATATCGGCGGTGGTCTCGACGAAGGTTCACAGGTAGCTTTTATCCGCGGATTCTTCAATTGCCAGGAATTACCAACCGATGAGGCAGTAGTAGCCTGGAATGACCAGACCATTCATGATTTTCATGATCTCAAATGGACATCGGCCGATCCTTTCCTGAAAGGAATGTATGCCCGTCCCATCTACAATATCACACTCATCAATGAATATCTCCGTGAATCGACTGATGAAAAACTCGAATCAAGAGGTATCAAAGGGGCCGGTGCAGATGATATTAAAAAATCAAGAAGCGAAGCCCGCTTCCTGCGCGCATTCAATTATTGGGTGATGATGGACATCTTTGGTAAATCCACTTTTATCACGGAAAATGATGCTATTGGTACATTCCAGCCGGGTGAAAAATCAAAAGCTGAGTTATTTGCCTATATCGAAACAGAATTAAAAGATATCGAAACCACACTCGCTCCTGTTAAAACGATCGAATACGGAAGAGTAGACCAGGGCGCTGCCTGGGCATTGTTGGCCAGGATGTATCTCAATGCAAAAACATACACCGGCACTACCAAATACACAGAAGCGATCACCTATGCTAAAAAAGTAATCGGTGGCGGTTATTCTTTGCAGCCCGATTATGCACAGTTGTTCATGGCGGATAATGACAAACGCAAAGATGAATTCATGTTTGCAATCAACTGCGATGGATTAAGAACACAGGCATATGGGAATACTACTTTCCTGATGCATGCAGCCTGCGGAGACGATCATGACGAGTATGGAACGGCCGGTGGCTGGAACGGTTACCGGGCTACCAAAGGATTGGCTGACCAGTTTGCTGATCTTACCGGTAATACCGATAAAAGAGCCATGTTCAAAACAAGTAAATACGATATCACGCCTACACAGATCGCGATCAGTGATGTCAGCAATTTTGATAATGGTTTGCATGTTAACAAATTCAGGAACATCCGTTCAGATGGTCAACCGGTATCGGATGTAAAAAGAGATTTCGCTGATATCGATTTCCCTGTGTTCCGGTTATCGGAAATGTATTTGATCTATGCAGAAGCGGTATTGCGCGGCGGTACAGGCGGTGACCTGGCAACAGCGTTAACGTATATCAACCTGATCCGTACAAGAGCCTATGGAAATGCAAGCGGTAACATTACTGCACCGGCGCTCACGCTCGATTTTATTTTAGCGGAAAGAGCAAGGGAATTGTATTGGGAAGGTCATCGCCGTACGGATCTTATCCGCTATGGTTTGCTGACCACTTCTACTTACCTGTGGCCATGGAAAGGTGGCGTTTCTACCGGTACCGGCGTAGCAGATAAGTATAACATTTTCCCGATACCATCGGAAAACAGAACTGCAAATTCCAATCTTACCCAGAACGATGGGTATTAAACTTATACTGATAAAATTGTAAATATGAAACATTTATCAAAACTACTCTTGCTTTCCTCTATGCTGGTGGCAGTCTTTGTTTCCTGCAAAAAGGATGAGAATAAAGTATATCTCGAAGCATCAACCAATCCGGTATTGACTTCTACTGCATCGGGCAGCATACCATTGTCTTATGCCAACAAGGATAACACGGCGCTCACACTCACATGGACAAACCCTGATTATAAATTCACTACAGGTACCAGCTCACAAAATGTAAACTACCTGATAGAGATCGACAAACAGGGAGCTAATTTCAATGGATCAGGTAAACAAACTGTTGCTGTAAGCAATGACCTGTCCCGCACATTCACACAGGGAGAGTTCAATGATTACCTGCTCAACCAGTTGGTGCTGGATACTTCGGTAGCAGCAAATATCCAGGTTCGCGTAAAAGCATCTTTGGCAAATGGTGCGGCTACGGTTATTTCCAATACCATTAATTATACAGTTGTTCCTTATGCGATTCCTCCTAAAGTAGCTCCACCACCCTCCGGCAAATTATTTATTACCGGTGGTGCCACTCCTGCCAGCTGGCAGTGTGGTTGCGGTGAAGCGGAACTGGCTTCCCAGAAATTCAACAAGATCACTAACACCCTGTATGAATTGCCAAGCATTGCGTTGACAGGGGGACAATCCTATCTGTTCATTCCTGTATATGGAAGCTGGAATGATAAATACGGTTTCACCGGGGCGAACAACCAGAACAATGTAAACGGCGATGACTTTAAATACAATGGCGGTGACCTGTTGGCGCCACCAAGCGGCAATTACAAGATCCAGGTTGATTTCCAGAGAGGAAAATTCACATTAACAAGACTATAATCATTTTAAAAATAATGGTATGAAAAAATTTCTGAAACTTTTCCTGCTTGCCGCAATGGTGACGGTGTTGTACACGGCATGTGATAAGGTTGATAAAAATCCTTTCTACGATAATGGGAAAGCAGTCGTACTAAGCAGTACAAAGACAAGCATCAATCCTACCGCTGCGGATTCCAATAATGTAGCTGTTACTTTTTCCTGGACATCTCCTGAGTATGCAACGGCTGCCAGTAATTACAAATTCGTTATCGAGATCGATTCAAGCGGTCGTAATTTCTCCAAAGCAGTTACCAAAACAGTAACAGGCGTCAGCGAAGCTTCTTTTATTGGCAAGGAACTGAATGCGATCCTGCTAGGATATGGATTTGATTTCAACAAGGCGTATGATATGGATGTAAGAGTGACTTCTTCTTATGCCAACAACAATGAGCGCTACCAGTCGAATGTACTCAAACTGAAAATGACGGCCTATGTAACGCCGCCCAAAGTATTGCCCCCGACTACCAATCATTTATATATGGTAGGTAATGCTACCCAGGGCCAGTGGGCCAATCCTGTTCCGGTTCCTTCCCAGGAGCTGGTTCGTGTTGATTCGGTTACTTACGGTGGTTTATTCAACCTGAATGCGGCGGGCGAATACCTGCTGTTACCGGTGAATACAAATACCTGGAATGCAAAATATGGTGTTCCCGACAAAAGCCTGGCTGGTTTGAGTGCTGGCGGTACTTTTGGGTTCCATCTTGATCCGGCGACTGAATTCAATGATAACTTCCCTGGTCCTGCTACAGCGGGTTGGTATAAAATGATGTATGATTTCCAGGGTGGTCGTTTCACGGTTACTTCCCTGGCTGATCCGGCTCCGCAGGAATTATATATTACCGGGGATGCGACAGCTGATAACTGGACAAATACTCCATCGGCGGCACAGAAATTCACCCGGTTGAACAATGCTGAATTCGAGATCAGCATTGCATTGATCCCGGGAAAGAATTATAAATTCCTTTCTTCCTTTGCTAACTGGCAACCACAATTCGGCGGCACTTCTGCTACCGGCGCAACAATGGGTGCCAACTATGGAAGCAGTAATGATCCAGACGGGATACCTTCCCCTGCAACAGCAGGAACCTACAAGATCCATGTCAACTTTCTTACCAACACTTATAAGGTTACTCAATAAGCATCATATACCTTCAAATGATAATACCAAAGACCGCCCATCCCGGCGGTCTTTTCATTTATGCCCTATGTGAAACCTATGTTCCTATGTGTCTATGTGGTAAAAAACTGACTGGCGTAGGCTCACCACATAGACACATAGGAACATAGATTTCACATAGGATAAATAAAAATCCTCCCTAAAAATCTATTTTTGAAAAGGTTTCCCTAGTTTAGCGCAAACGATTGCGCATGCGTCGAAGAGCCACCATCTCTGATATAGCCAAACAACTCAAAACCACCCCGGCGACGGTTTCCCGGGCGCTGAGAGATCATCCGCGTATCAGTGCGCAAACCAAGCAAAAGGTTCACCAGCTCGCAGAAAAACTGAACTTCCGTATTAATAAAGTCGCTTCTTCGCTTCGCTCCGGTAAAACTCATGTCATCGGTGTTATGATACCCAGTGCGGAGATCAACTTCTTTGGGTCTGTCGTGCATGGCATTGAAAGCCTCGCCAATGAAGAAGGCTATACCGTGCTCATCTACCAGACCAATGAGCGCCGCGAATATGAAGTAAAGGGATTGGAAACATTTTTATCGGCACGGGTAGATGGAATCCTGGTTTCTATTTCCAAGGAAACCAAAGACTACTCTCATTTCGAAGAAATCAAAAACAAAGGCATCCCGATCGTTTTCTTTGACCGGGGAAATGATAAACTGGAAATCTCCTCGGTATTGATCGATGATCTTCGTGGCGCCTATATCGCCACCCAACACTTATTGAAGCAGGGCTATCGTCGCATTGCTCATATCTCCGGGCCGCTGCACATGAAAACATTCAAAGACAGGTTGAAAGGATATAAAAGAGCATTGCAGGACAGCAAAATCAAATATGATCCCTCCTTATTGTACTCTGGTGATATCTCTATCCAGGCGGGGAAAACGGGGATCGAAAAATTGCTGGACATGAAAAAGCCTCCTGATGCTGTATTTGCCGCAGAAGACTTCACTGCTTTGGGGGCTGTAAAAGAATTAAAGAACAGGAAAATAAAAATACCATCGCAATTTGGAGTGATTGGTTTTGCGAATGAATTGTTCGGTGAGCATATTACACCGAGCCTCTCTACAGTCGATCAGCAAACCGTGAAAATGGGGGAGGAATCATTCCGCCTGGTGCTGGAAATGATCAATAGTAAAACCAGTCCTGTAAAGAATGTAAAAAAAGTAGTGCTTGACCCGTTGCTTATCCTTCGGGAATCATCACAAAAATAACCCTATGTGAACCCTATGTTCCTATGTGCCTATGTGGTGAACCTACGCCAGTCTTGCATAATACTATAACAGCATTGCGTAATTTTTACCACATAGGCACATAGGAACATAGGGTTCACATAGAGAGTATGGTAATTGAAATGCCTTTATATTTGAATCGTTTAAAAATAAAATAGCTATATGAATCTTAATCTTCAGGCGATTGACTATGTTATCATCATCATTTACTTCCTGTTCGTGATAGGAATAGGGTTTATGCTAAAGAAAAGGGTAAAGACCGGGAACGACTTCCTGATGAGTAACAGGAGTATACCGTTATGGATCACCAGTCTTGCCTTTATCTCTGCCAACCTGGGAGCACAGGAAGTATTGGGTATGGCCGCCAATGGCGCTAAATATGGATTCTATACGGCGCACTTTTATTGGTTGGGAGCGGCATTGGCAATGATATTTCTTGGCGTATTTATGATGCCATTCTATTATGGCAGCAAGGCCAGGAGCGTTCCCGAATATCTCAAACTACGGTTCGATGAAAAAACAAGAACATTCAATGCGGTGACTTTTGCGGTCATGACTGTTTTCTCTTCCGGCGTTTCTTTATATGCCTTGGCCATATTGATGCAAACCATTCTTGGATGGAGCTTTAGCTTTTCTATCTGGATCGCAGCAGGCATTGTACTGGTCTATACTTTCCTCGGTGGATTGACCAGCGCCGTCTATAATGAAGTACTGCAATTCTTCCTGATCGTACTGGGTATTGCGCCATTGGTGTATATCGGTCTTCATAAAGCAGGAGGATGGGAAGGCATCATGCATAATGTAGAAAATGCCAAACTCCACCTGTGGGTAGGAATGGATCATGCCGCTAACAATCCGATGGGGGTAGATGCATTCAGCCTTGTATTCGGGTTGGGGTTTGTATTGGCGTTTGGTTATTGGTGCACCGACTTCCTGGTCGTGCAGCGGGCCATGATCTCGCGCAACCTGAATGATGCACAACGTACACCGTTGATTGCTGCTATACCAAAAATTCTTATGCCGGCGATCGTTATCCTTCCCGGTATTGTATTGCTCGCATTGCAAAGCCAGTTCTCGGGGTTTGAACTGCCAAAAACAGCATCGGGTGAAGTAAATTATAATATGGTGCTTCCTTTATTATTATCGAAGATCTATCCTAACGGAATCCTGGGTGTTGGTATTACGGCCCTGATCGCTTCATTCATGTCGGGCATGGCAGGAAATGTAACGGCTTTTAATACTGTCTGGACCTACGATATTTACCAGGCGCATATTAAAAAAGACGCTTCTGAAAATCATTATCTCCGTGTAGGAAAAGCAACTACCGTGGTTGGTATTCTTATTTCGATTGCGACTGCTTATGTGGCAAGAGGTTTCAATAGCATCATGGACCTGCTGCAACTGGTATTCAGTTTTGTCAATGCTCCTTTATTCGCAACATTTTTCCTCGGTATGTTCTGGAAAAGAACAACCGGTCATGGCGCTTTCTGGGGGTTACTGGCAGGTACGGGTGCAGCTGCGCTTACACATGGGTTGACAGTGGCGGAAGGAAAAGGTGGATGGCTCGCAAATCTGCATGTATTCTATTCTGGCACAAGTCAGGCGTTCAATATCGCTGCTATCGCCTTTATTGTTTGTATGATAGTGACGGTGCTGGTTAGTTTAGTGACCAAACCCAAACCCAATGATCAATTGGTGGGCCTGGTATACAGCCTGACGCCGAAGCAAAAGGATTCTGCTAAAGTATGGTACAAAAATCCGCTTTGGCTGGGTATGATCGTATTGGCAGCAACGCTTATCTTAAACATCATTTTCTTCTAAATCATTTAATGAAACGATATGAAAAGGTTATATGATCTCCGGTTTGTGATTGGTATCTTCTTTTTGGTAGTGGGTGTTTTATTATTAGCCTATGCATTCATAGGAGAAACATCCGATTCAACCGCAGTGAATAGCTGGTGCGGAGGCATCTTCACTGTTTTTGGAATATTGATGGTGCTGCTGGCAATAAAGAAACCAGTGGAATAATATATTCTAAATACCGGGACAATTGATTAGACAAACCCTATAACCTTCTGATAAAGGCTATAGGTTTCACATAGGCTTCTTTATAAAATAGCTTTCATCAGTAAATGAAAAAGGAATAAGACATTTTATTACTTCCATACTATTTGGTGGTAAACGATAAAAATAAATACACAAT
>CAMLGR010000022.1 GCA_946479615.1 uncultured Bacteroidota bacterium
TCGCCTTGATGGTTACTTTACGGGGAACGGGTTTGACAAGTTCGGGCTGAAGGTGTTTGCCCATAAAATCACCCGGATCCCATTTGCCGTTTTTATTGGTATCATTCAACACCCTTAATTCATATTCGCCGGGAGGGAACATGGGATTGGTAAATGTGTCGGTGCTTAGCGGAAATGACATGGTCACTTTATCCGATTGTACAAAAAGCAATACAGGGTTTTTAGACAGGTCAAGATTGCGGAAGCGGATAGAGAGTTTGCCATAATCGCTGTTGGACTTCGTAATAAAACTCAGGGTATCTGCCTTTAATAATTGCTGGCCCAGGGTATCGGTAGCAAAGTCTTTTTCCAGTATGATATTATAAAGTGTATTCTCCTTCCACGGGTTGACCAGGGTAAGTGTTTTCATGGTCGAATCAAAACTCCAGTGATAGTCCGGCGTGATAGGAGTATATAATGTATCGGTGCTGATATGCACTTTTGTCGAATCGAATGTTTTTACCGGTGTTTCAAATGTAAAAGTCAATTTCTCCAGCAGGTCCTGTTTGCCGCCTGAAAGATTGGTCGCAAATTTTATCCGCGGCTTTTCCCCTGCTGCCGGTTTATTGGGACGGGGTGGCGGTGCACTGCCGGTGCCGGGTGTTTCTTTCTTTATGGGTTCGTAAGCGTAAAGAATGATCGGTTTTGTGGCTGTTCCCACCACGATCGCCGAATCAGCAAAAGCGAATACCTGGCCCCGGTAGATATAATTGTTATTCTCTGCCTTTAATGCATAGGCATAGTAAGTGCCGGGAGCAAGATTTTTAAAAAGAAAAACACCTTTACCATCTGTTTTGGTCACGTAACGCGGATATTCTTTCTCGATTGCAGAATCCTCTTTGCTGCGATGCAGCATGACCATTAATGTAGAATCTGATTTACCAGTTTCCGCCATGATGACCTTTCCGCCAAATTGCAGGGTATCGATATAAGGACCGGTAGAAAAAATATAGGTAAATTCTTTGAATACATTCCCCTCATTCACATCCTTGATGCTGTTACCAAAATTCAGGGCATAGGTCGTATTGGGCTCAAGCGTATCTCTTATTTTAACAGTAACCGTATTGAGTTTGCGGGTCACATTGGGTTGATTCTTTGGAATGGGTGATACGATAATATTTGCTCCGGGATTATCGATATCCACGAATTCATCAAACGTGAGAACGATCCGGTTATTGGTTTGATTCCGCGAATTTTCAGGGGGATTGGCTTTTACCAGCACAGGTGGTAAACTGTCGCGAAGACCGCCTTCCGGCGGAACGATATTGGCGCAGCCGGTTGTAAATACCTGTACTTTCAGGAGAAACAATGTAGCCAGTAAGTATAAAACAAGTTTTTTCATGATGCCAGTGACCGGATTCAGAACTGCAAACTTAATGTCTTTCAAAATGCCTGAACCGGGATTTACGGGTTTTATGGGATTATTAGGAATTAGGTATGGAAAAGGATTCCAGGGACAACTATTTAACTATCCTCTTCTTCCTCCGCCTCATGTAAGGCTACCGCCAGGTTATTGGTCTTAACAAAATTGCACCAGTGACAATCGGGCTTGCCGCAACCAGTATAAAAATCCCGGTCCTGGATTTTTTGCCAGGTATCGGTGATCTGCTGTGTGACGGTTGTAATATCAGCCGGGGAAATGACCACTTTTTCTTTGCGGTAATTTTTCTTTTTATCCGGTTCGATAAAATCAAATTCCGAGCTGACTACTTTCCAGTCTTTCTGGCCATAATTATCGACCAGTATTTTATAAAAAACAGCCTGCCGCCAGTAATCGCCACCGTTAGGATCTTTTTCCGAAGGACCTTTAAGTTTGGAAATGCCTTTATCCGGGTCACCGGTTTTATAATCCACTACATTGACCTGTTTGCCATCGAATTCGAGTTTATCGAGCTTTCCTTTCAAGGGCACCTCTTTTACCAGCACATTGCGGATGTTCCGCTCTATCGCCACGATTTTATTAAAATGATGGATGTATTTATCGTAGTAATTGGAAAGCACTTCCTGGCCATATTCCATCCGGCGGTCAAATTGTTCCTGTGTAAAGCTCTCGCGGTGACGACGCATATGCCATTCGAAATCGGCAATGAATTCTGTTTTGGAAGGGAACGTATCATTGCCGCCTTCCTGCATTTTGCGGAATAATTTTTCCAGTGCAAAGTGAACTCCCGACCCGAATTCTGTTGCTTCATTCTTGGGAGAAGGAATACGCACCAGGTTTTTGAAATAAAACTCCAGCGGGCATTTCAGGTAATTGTTCAGCGCGGTTACGTTCATCACAAATTTTTCCAGTAAACGGCCGACAAATTCTTCTTCGATCTTTTCAATCTCCGGTTTTTCCGTTTCACCAAAATGGAGGGCGGTAAATTCAGACAGCACTTCATTTTCAATGATCACTTTTTCTACCGGCAATGCATGCTGGTCGAGTATTTCGGCAATAAACATGGAAGGTTCCAGTTCCTTGCCATCGTTTTTGAATTTGCTGTAGGAAATAGCCAGGTGTTGTTCTGCACGGGTCAATGCTACATAGAACAATCTTCGCAGTTCCTCTTCATCCGTATGACCCGGTTGCGAAGAGAACATGGTATCCGGCAGGTTATAACCTCCGCTGGGTTTGCGTTTCTTTTCCCAGACACCCGCATTGCAGCCGGCAAAGAAGACATATTCGAATTCAAGCCCTTTGGCGCCATGCGCAGTCATCAGGTTAATGCCTTTATCGCTTCCGCTTACCTGTACCAGGGGTAAAGAGATACCTTCTTTTTCCATCAGGTCGATCAATCTTACCAGTGCTTCAAGATCTAATGTTTTATCGCGTTGCGTTTCATCTTTTACAAAATCGAAAAGACCGGTAAGTATTTGTAATTGCCAGTGTTTATCCGGGCTTTCCATAATATGGCGGAGTATACCGGCTTCACGGATAATGGTTTCAAATAATTGTTGCAGGGTGATATTCGGCACAACGCTGATCAGTTGTTCAATGATCGTTCCTGCTTTTTTCAATCCTTCATGAAATGGTTTACTGAAAAGATCTTTGGGAGGAGTAGTTGTCTTTTCATGCAATAATTGCCGGATCGATGTTTTATTATCACTGAATCTTCTTTCTGCATTCTCGATACTTAGTTTGGCAATTTCGATAGCCGGTATGTTGAACCAGTCGAAATGCAGTATTTCAAAAAGCATTTCATCGCCGCCATAAGGAATATCATGTTCCGCTGCGAGATAACGAAGCAATATGACGATCTTTTGCGCGAGCGGAAGTTCCAGGATGTTCAAATGGCGTTTGGAGTACACAGGTATCGCAAGCAGCTTGAAATATTGAGCCAGTTCTTCGCCGTATTTATTCTCTTTATAAATAATGCCGATACGGCCCGGTGCAGTACCCTGTTGTACGAGTGAACGAACTTCTTTGGCAATGCCGATCATTTCCTGCCGCTGTGTTTCATATTCTTTGATCAGCGGATGATGGGTAAGGGAGTTCAGTAATGTATTGGAAGAAACCAGGTCCTTGCTTAAGTTAGGTATTTGCCTGACCAATCTTTCATCATTACGGTTGATCAGCGTTTTGGAAATATCGAGAATAGGTTGGGTGGAACGATAATTATTGACGAGAACGACCGTTACCAAATCGGCTTTATAACTATCTGCAAATTGCAGCATATTCTCTACGTTCGCTCCCTGGAAACGATAGATACTCTGATCATCGTCGCCTACAACAAACACATTGGGTCTTTCCCAATAGCTGATCAGCAATTCTACCAGCCGGTTTTGTGTACCGCTGGTATCCTGGTATTCGTCGACAAGTATATATTGATATTTTTCCTGGTAATTCGCGAGCAGGTTTTTATTTTCTTCAAAGGCTTTGATCACCCAATTGATCATGTCGTCGAAATCATAGCGGTTCTTTTTGCGCATGAGTTCCTGGAAACGATCAAACTCATGAACAGCCGCGCGAAGCCGCTCCATTTTTTCCGTTTCTTCTGCGATCTTATCTTTTTTCAGATCACCGGCATTGAACTCTTTGTATTTTCTTTTGTAGATATATTCATCACGGGTAGGAAGGCTGTTGATATACTCATCAATGCGCTGGTTGATAAAAGCAGGAATCCAGCCTTCGCGTTTCATCGTGCTGAACAGCGATTGCAGGTTGTTGACCTCGTAATATACATCCCCCCGGTATCTTTTTAACGGGTGATTTTTTGGAAAATTATCGATCAGTTCCTTATACAACTGGATCTTTTCCAGTTCAGAGACCGGGTCGAGGATGGTTTTCTCGAATAAAGAAAGATTTTCCTGGATCACATCATTGCAAAAAGCATGGAAGGTGTAAATATTTACCTTGTAGGCATCGGGGCCGATGAATTGTAACAGGCGTTTGCGCATGGCAACAACACCTGCATCGGTATAGGTAAGGCAAAGAATATTATCAGGCAGCACATCAGTATCGAGTAATATTTTGCCGATACGGCTGGCGAGGATCTGGGTCTTGCCCGTGCCCGGGCCGGCGATCACCATCACGGGTCCTTCGATGGTATTGACGGCGATACGCTGCTTTTCATTCAGCTTTTCGTATTCTTCGCGGAATTTTTTTTCCAGCCTGTCTTTATTAAATGACATATTCCAGGATCGAATTTTAAATTAAGAACGGAAATTTGACAATGAGCCTGTCCCTTACTTGCAATGTAGGTATATTACAGGTTCGGACAATTTCCTCATCTCAAAGGTCTAAAATATATAAGTTCTGATGACAGCACATACTATCAAAGCCGTTCAGAAGATCCCGGCTCCAAAGCAGCAGGTTTGGGATTTTTTTTCCAGTGCAGCAAATTTACGAAGCATTACCCCCGCGTCCATGAATTTCAGGGTTATCTCGCAATATCATGGAAACGTCCTGTATGCCGGTCAACTATTTGAATATAAGGTGAGCCCTGTGCTGGGTATTCCTTTGTACTGGATGACAGAAGTAACACATGTAAAGGAAATAGACTTTTTTGCCGACGATCAGCGGTTCGGCCCTTATAAGATGTGGCAGCACCAGCATCATTTCAAAACCATACCGGGAGGCACAGAAATGACCGATATCATTCACTATAAAAACCCGTTATGGATATTGGGCAGCCTGGCAAATGCCTTGTTTGTAAAAAGGAAGTTGAGGGAAATATTCGAGTACAGGTTTGTACAAGTGGAGGAACTGTTTGGCAAATGGGAAGGGGGCCAGCAATCACAGATCGAGATCAGGTAAAGGAAATTACTAGGAAGTATAAAAATGAAAAAGCCTGCCGGAGGCTATGAAAAACCGACAGACTTTTTTCCTCATAGGGTAAGTATGAGGAGTTTTTTTGCATTATTCTTTAAATCTTATTATACGGTTTGTCCATCATCGTCGGAACCGGTGATGAATGTTTTGGCATGTGGCGTTCTTCTCCGTACACGGCCATATTCGTTATTGGACAAATTTCCTTCGCTCATAGAACCCGGTGTTGGACTTGATGTATCGGCATCCTGGCGGGGAAGTATTTTTTTCGATTTATTGCCTTGTTCTTTATTAGCATGATTCTGTCCTATATTCTTTTTATTTTCCATAACACATCATTTTAATGTTGAACAATTAAATACATATTTATACATCAAAAAACTGTGCCATAATGAATAAATGTGAGTAAAACAAAAATTGATACTGATTAATGGAATTGACTATGATGGATTTAAAATATAGAAGGTTGTGAAAATGTTCGGATTTGATACAGCTATTGTCCGGTAATGCAGGTAAGATCAACTATTCGCCGCTCTCCATTCCTGTGGTGTCATTTGATGTTCCTGTTTGAATATCCTGGCAAAATAACCCGGATCATTATAACCACAGTCCAGTGCCACCGAAGCAATGCTGTTGGCGGGGTCTTGTAATAATTCCTTTGCCTTTTTCAACCGGAGCATGCGGATGAATTTGGTAGGAGAATAACCCGTGAGGGCATCCAGCTTGCGATGCAATTGCGAATGGCTCATGAAAACCAGTTTGCTCAATTTCTCGACAGAGAAGTCGATATCGGACAGGTTTTGCTCCACCACTTCCCTGATCTTTTTTACAAATATGTCTTCTATGGCACGATCAATCAGTTTATCCGGTATAACAAGAGGTTCTGTGGCGATGTCTCCATTGATCCCTGCTTCTTTTAAATAATATTGTTGCAGGTTCTTACGCAATTCCAGCAGTTTTTGTATACGTACCTGTAGTTCTTCTTTGTTAAATGGTTTTTCCAGGTATGCTTCGGCCCCTCTTTGCAAGCCTTCTATCTTACTCCTGATATCTGCTTTGGCAGTAAGCATTATAACCGGTATATGACTGGTGTATTCGTTGGCGCGCAGTTTTTCTACCATTTCAAAACCATCCACGAATGGCATCATCACATCACTGATAATCAGGTCGGGGATCGTCTGGGTGGCAATTTCAAAACCTTCCCTGCCATCTTTACCAACAGCCAGCCTGTAATCGGTAAGGCAGGATGCCGTATAGGCTACCACATCCGCATTATCTTCTACCAGTAATATCAGGGGCGCATTCCCTTTTTTCTCTTCAACAGTTTCCTGCGCTACAACAAAATCCGTGGAAGATTTCAAAGAAGATGTCATTTGCTTTTTAAGATCAGCGGATATCTCTTCTTCCACAGGTTCCACTCTTTTTAACGGAATCGATACGGTAAATTCGCTGCCTTTATACGCTCCTGCCGGCGGGCTTTTAACCGTGATCTCTCCTTCCATCAGTTTCACCAGTTCTTTTGTCAATGATAAACCGATGCCGGTACCTTCTGTTTTCCGGGTATGACTATTATCCAATTGATAAAACCGATCGAAAACATATTGCAACTGCTCTTCCGGAATACCAATACCTGTATCTTTTACTTTTATAACCAGGGCAGAACTATTGATCCTGCCGGGCGCTGCATTTTCCGTTACACTGATATAAATATTTCCTTTCTCCGGCGTGAATTTAATAGCATTCGAAAGCAGGTTGGAAACGATCTGCCTTAACTTCTCGCGATCATATTCCAGGTACAAGGCATTGATATCGGTAAGAAAGTGCAATTGCTTTTGCTGGCTTTCGGCCAGGGAATGAAAGGATTCAACGATATACCGGAGGAAATGAATAATATCTCCATGTGACAACTGCAATTGCATTTTCCCGGTTTCCAGTTTGGAAAGATCCAGTAATTCATTCACCAGGTTCAGCAGGCTGCGCCCGTTGCGGACGATCATATCCATACGGGGAGCGAATTGCTCTTCCGGTTTTTCAGCCACCTGTTGCGCCATGCCTAATATTACTGTAAGAGGTGTACGGAATTCGTGGGTGATGTTTGTGTAAAGTTGTGTTTTGATCGTGTCCAGTTCTTTTACCCGTTTCGCTTCCATCTGTTCAAAGTTTAACTGCGATTGCAGTTTTGCTTTGTTTACATTAAACCGCAGATAGGCCCGTATCACCAATAAGATCAGTAATACATATATACTATATGCCCACCAGCTTCTCCACCAGGGTGGCAATACCCTTATTTTCAATTCGGCTATTTTGTTGCTCCACATACCCTGGCTATTGCTTCCCTGTACCTTAAAAGTGTAATTACCGGAAGGAAGATGCAGGTAAGTAGCCGTGCGACGGGTGCCGCTTTCTACCCATTCTTTATCGATACCCACTAATTGATAACGGTATTTATTTTGCAGCGGCGCTGTAAAATCAAGTGAAGAAAATTCCAGGGTCAGTACATCCTGTAAATAGTTGAGCGTAATCGAATGTGTTTGCTCGATCGTTTCCTTTAGTACACCAGTCTGATCGCCGGGTGTTACTATTTTATTCCCGATCTGGATACCAGTAATAAATATATTGGGTGTGAAGCTGTTTTCCAGGATTCTTTCCGGGTTGAAAATATTAAGGCCATTAACGCCACCAAATATCAGGTTACCATTCGATAATTTGCCAAATGCATTGGTATTGAATTCATCTGCCTGCAATCCATCGCTGGTACTGAATATCCTGAAAACAGGGGCTTCAGTATCTTTTGTTCCCATCAGCATACAAAACAATCCGCGGTTGGTGCTGCCCCATATATTGCCTGCTTTGTCTGTTAGCGTTCCATATACCACATCGTTCGGTAAGCCTTGTTTGGTCGTATAATGAATAAAATTCCCGGTTGATTTCTGCATGCGGTTCAATCCGCCGCCTTTGGTGCTGATCCATAAATAATCAGGATCAGCGGGATCATCCATGAACCAGGACACATAATTATAGCTTAATGTATTATTGTTTCCCGGGATGTTTTTAAACCATTTAATTGCAGGCGCTGCATCATCATCCGCAAATATCAATCTTGCAAAGCCATGTTCGGTCCCCATCCAGAATACGCCTGCACCATCTTCATAAAAGGCATTGGTTTGTGTAAGTGTAGAAGTGGCCGAAGGCAATTCAGAATGTATTACAAACTGCATTAACTTGCCGGTAGGCATATCTATTCTTGCCAGTGTGCCATTAGCGCCACAAACCCATACGCGGTGTTTACTGTCTTCGATCATCGGTTGCAACTGTTCTGTCGGTGTTGGATTTACCGGTTTCGTGTAAGTGGCCAGCAATTTTAGTGCGCCGGCGGAGTAATGAAACAGCGTTTTTAGGTTGTAGGCCCAGTAATCGCCATTCGCGGTCTGCAATACATCGGTGAAAGAAGAATTTCCAACAATAGCGCCAAGCGGGTTCGTGCATGCAGCCCCTTGCGGTGTGATGGTTTGTATGGAATGCCATCCATGCACATAAAGAATATCTTTATTCAGTATAACGATTCGTTGTATACTGAATTTTGGCAACATCGGTTTGAACCTGTCGTTGCCGATACGGTATTTATATAAACCATGTCCCAGCATACCGGTCCATAATACACCGGAACGGTCCAGCAATACACATTTGATCGTTTGATCCGGTGTATTTGATTTTAAATAATAACTGGCACCATCATTAATACGCGATCCGGCCTTCAGCGAACTGAAGTCGTAAAAAACGGCACCTGCCCGGAAAGAGAACCGGTTGTTAATGACCAGGTCCCTGCCGGTTTGATTACTGATAAAATCCGGGTTTAAACGACCTGTTGAATCCATGAAATCTATTGGAGTACTGGGTATAGGTGTTAAAAAAAATACCTGGTTCGATCTTGCAGAAAGATAAGTACCTGTTTTTTCTATAAGATTTGTAAATGTGTGGCCGTCGGAAAGCATCTCAAAAGTGCTGGTAGAAGGCGTGAATATAAACACGCTTCCATCTGTGCAGCCTGCCCAGATATACCCTTTATCATCTTTACCTATCCCCAGCACTTCCCGGTTACCCGGTCCCTCTATGCGGGTGATGGAAAGTTGATCCGGGCGATTGACGGGTAAAGAAATAATATTCATACCGCCACCCTGCGGCACTACCAGTATCCGGTTATTGGATAATTCTATCATCGCGGATACGATCCGGTTGCTCGATAATCCTGAAGCAGTGTCTTGTTTTTGTACTATATGGAAAAAACGCCCGGTCTTCTTATCATATACATTCACACCTCCATCATAAGTGCCTATCCATATCCTGCCCAGGCTATCTTCAAGCAGGTTGCTCACCATATTGCTGCTGATGGAATTGGTATCTGCCGGATCGGTAGTAAATGTTTTGAACGTATAGCCATCGTAACGGTTCAGGCCGCCTTTGGTAGCGATCCATATAAAACCTTCCCGGTCCTGCAACATGTCATTGATCAAACCTTGTGAAAGCCCCTGTTCGGTAGAGATAGTTTCAAAACCCGCACTTAGCTGTGCGAAGGCGCTGTTTTCACAAATTGAAAAAAGAAGAAAAAAGAAAGCAGTAAGAAAGGGATGCTTTGGCATTGCTATAAAGATAATTCTGCGCCGCTTATTTTATCACCGGGTACTGTATTTTCAGATCGGTTGATTGTAAAATGCCGAATTTGTCCGGCTGCTGCGCAATTTGTCCGGTTGAAAGCAGGAACTGTAGGATGCAATGCAGAAAAACTACTCACAAACCGGCTGTTTACAGGGCATCTTTATGGCTCCAATATATATGAAGGTAGCTGATCCCTCCCAACCTGTTCACAACTACTATCTATCCACACCAACTTTAAATCTCTTAAAATGAAAAAGACAGTATTACTTCTCGTTCTTGCCTTTGGCACTATGACCCTTTTTGCACAAAAAAAGACAAACGGTACGGTGTATATCGAACACCCGGCTATCAATGTCGTAAATGATTTTATGAAAGCGATTGTAAGCGGCGATGAAGCTAAGATCAATAGCCTGCTGACAGCCGATTTCAGAGGGTTCAATGGTGTTTCCATTGCTTATGGCGATAGCGGGATGACGAAAAAAGCATTTGTAACCAATACGCTCCGCTATCACAATGAGTTCGACTACTTTAGCCTGGAAGATTACCCGGGTTCGTATCCCGATGCGATCGAATACAAAAAAGATAATAAAAACGAAGAAGTGTTTGTGCAAAACTGGGTCACGATGAAAGGGATGCACAAGGTAACAGGTGTAAAACTCGATCAGCCTGCTCATCTCATGTTTACACTTACAAAGGATAACAAGATCAAAAATATCGTCAGCTATAGTAATGAAAGCATATTTGACGAGATCGGTCTTAGTACTACGGATCGCACCAACGGAAAGATCTACAATCATCATGATAATATTAACACCGTTCGCAAATCTATGTATGCTTTTGAAAAAGGAGACCTGGACAAATGCCTGAGTTACTACAGCGATTCAGCCACATTTTATGATATCAATAACGACTATGGAAAAAATGTTCTCAAAAAAGACATTAAGGCGGAGTGGAAGGCATTCCTGGATGCTTTCGAGATCAAAAACATTGAAGTGATTGGTTATCCGGATTACCTGGAATATGAAATGAGTGAAGGAAGAGAAGTATTGTCCTGGTGGAAATTCAACCTGGTAAGAAAATCAGACAAAAAAGCGATCCCGCTCATCATGCATATCAGTAATGGATTTGACAAGAACGGGAAAATAGATTCCGAGATCACTTATTACAGCGCCGCTGTATTGTCTAAATAATAACGGCAACGATCAACTAACTTTAATAAAAAAGGTATGAAAAAAGCAGGCATTATCGGTGGCGCAGGTTTTATCGGAACGTATGTGACCAAAGCCTTTTTGGATCATGGGTTTGAAGTAAAAGTTTCTGCGACCGATCCATCAAAAGAAGATAAATACCGGCATTTACGTCAGCTGGGCAATGCAGGCAAACTGGAAATCGTTAAGTTGAATGTAGAGAACAAAAAAGAATTACAGGACTTCGTTAAGGATTGCCAGGTAGTTGTTCATGGAGGTACTCCATTCATTCTGGATGTGCAGGACCCGCAGAAACAATTGTTTGAACCGACAGTAACCGGTACTGAAAACTTCCTGGAAGTGATCGGGCAAACGCCGGGTATTGAAAAAGTTGTTTTCATTGCTTCAGTGGCTGCCAGCAATACCAATTTCCCTTTGCCGCCGGATGGTAAAGGCCCGATGGATACGATCAGTGAAAAGGATACCCGGTTTATCAGCAAAGAAAGTCATCCGTATGGACAGGCCAAATTCATTGCAAATGAAACGGTTAAAAGATTCATAAAGGAGCATCCCGTACTTTCTTTCGAGATCAGTTCTGTTTCACCGGTTTTTGTGATCGGGAAATCATTATCCGGCCGGCAGGATTCAACATCGGGAGGAATGCAGTTTCTTTTCAAAAACAGGATAGCGCCTGATCCGTTTGTACAAATGATGTATGATCATGATGTGGCTTTTGCCGCCGTGGATGTAGCGGATGTGGCGAATGCTGTTTATGCACTTGCCACTGCAAAAGGATTGCATGGAAAGAATTATTTGCTGAGCAGTGAAACATATCACCTGTCAGATATCAGTACCATGCTGAATGGGGGAGAACCGAAGCAGCAACCTGTTATCGTTTATAAAAATGACCTGGCGAAAAAAGACCTGCAGGTCGCCTTCCGGCCGGTGAAGGAAACATTGCATGAATATTCAGTTCAGTAAGTGTAATAAAAGGGATAGTTTAAAGCTGGTACTATGTGCCAGCTTTTTTTATGATAAAGAATAGTCATAAGCCTAACAATGGCTGCTTAAACAAAATTATCTTCGCAATGTTATACTTATACTATGAGTACAGAAAAAGCAATTTTAGCAGGCGGTTGTTTCTGGGGCGTCGAGGAACTGGTACGGTCCCTGCCTGGAGTATCCAAAACTATTGTCGGTTATACTGGAGGGGATATCCCCAACGCAACCTACCGGAATCATGGCACTCATGCCGAAGGTATAGCTATCAGTTTTGACCCTGATGTTTTGTCGTACAGGAAATTACTGGAGTTTTTCTTCCAGATCCATGATCCTACTACCCGCAATCGCCAGGGAAATGATCGCGGTACTTCCTACCGGTCTGCTATTTTTTATTTGAATGATACGCAGAAAGAAACGGCGATCCAACTGATCGCAGAAATGGAAGCGTCGAGAAAATGGCCAGGGCCAATTGTCACTGAAGTGGTGCCGGCTACGGATTTCTGGGATGCAGAAGAAGAGCACCAGGATTACCTGCAAAAACATCCTTATGGCTATACCTGTCACTATATAAGGCCGGAATGGCGACTGCAGTAATATGGAAAATAAGGTAAAAAAGATATTTCTGAACTATGGGTTTATAATTCCTGATTCAACACCGCCGATGGAAGTGGTCGTAATAAAAACCCCTTTCTTCTCTTCCTGAAATAAGGAATAACTACCCTGTCATGAACGAATCCGCTTCCTGCCTGCTGGTGCATTACCAAAGAATTTCCCTGTTTCCCGATGACCTTTTCCAATTATTCCGATCTGATATAAATAAGGAAAATGGACATCAGAAAACAATTCACCACACTACTCGTTACCGTTTTTATCCTGTTCAGCTGCAAAAAGGACAACGGTCCCGCAACTCCTCCACCTGTCAAACAAGATGATATTTCTACCATCGATTCAAAGATTGCAACCTGGCAAACCCAGAATGGTATGCCTGGTTTGTCGCTTGCCATCAGTAAGAATGGAAAGCTGGTATACCAGAAAGGGTATGGTATCGGGGACCAGGAAAGCGGCGAGAAAGTAACTACAGAATCCCGTTTCCGGATTGCCAGTGTAAGTAAGCTGATCACTTCCGTGGCCGTCATGAAGCTATTGCAGGATGGTAAGTTATCGCTTGACCAGAAAGTTTTCGGTGCAGGAAGTATACTGGGCACTACGTATGGCACACAACCTTACCGCCAATATGTAACAGATATTACTGTCAATGATCTTCTTCATCATACGATCGGTGGCTGGGGCCAGGATAATGATCCTGCTTTTTTTGATATTACGCTTGATGCCACTGCTATCATTAACTGGACATTGAATAATCTTCCTCTTGCCAGCAAGCCCGGTACCAGTTTCGCCTATTCCAATTTCGGGTATATGTTGCTGTCGAAGATCATTGAAAAGTTAAGCGGCAAATCGTATGTACAGTATGTGAACGATGAGATCTGGAGCAAGGTACACGCCACTCAATCTTCGATGGCGGCGCCCGCGCTGAGTGATCGTCAAAACAAAGAAGTTAAATACTATGGCCAGGCCGGTGATGCTTCCTTTGTATACGATCGTATGAATTTTACCAGGGCGGATGGCGCTTTTGGCTGGATAAGTACGCCGGCGGATCTTTTGCGTTTTGCTACTGCAGTGGATAGTTCAAACACCCGCCCGGATATCCTTAGCCTTCCCACTATAAAAACAATGAGAACAGTGACGCCTGCCAGTACTGGTTTTGGCGGAAGTATGCAGTTTGGTTGTGGTTGGGTGGTAGAGAATGGCGAATGGTTCTGGTGGGGTAGCCTGCCGGGTACTTTCGCAATGCTTTATCGCAACAGCAATGGAATTTGTGTAGCGGCTACTGCCAATAGCCGCAAGCAACCGACGCCGGAAAATGGATTGTACTCCTTCATCAACATTATCAACTTTATCGCTTTCGACAATACGATCCCCTTCCAGGATATTGATCAGTTTTAACCGGAACAGTTTATAGGTAAATGAATATCCTGGTGGAAATAAAATCAATAAAAGATGGGCAGGAAGCAGGTTCAAATTTTTCATCAGTAAACAATGATACATGAGTATATTAATTTCTTATAAAAGCATAGGATCATACATATTGGCCCTGTTGATAGTGGGAAGTACGGGTTGTAACATGTCACCCGGTTCGTCTGCTACTGATAAAAAGGATACTGGGAACGAGCCGGCAACTGAAAAGAAGGTGGCGGGCAAAGATTATATAGAATTCAGCCGGGTGAAAATAATGGATGATCATGCTTTTTCTGAACCGGAAGAAGCATATAGTATATTGCTTCCAAACGGGTGGACTTCGAAAGGCGGTGTATTCTGGACCGCACCGGGCCGGGCTTGTGCAGGAACTAATATGCGTTTTTCAGCTGAATCTGCTGATGGGCGGACTTCTTTTCAAATTCTTCCTGTTACTATCTGGTCATGGAACGATCAACCGCAAATGCTGGAGATCAACCGGCAATATAATACGTCGGAATTTTGTACGATGAGTGAGCCAACCAATGCTACGGAATATTTGAAAAATGTTTGGGCGAAAGAGCTGGGCGATATGACTATTATTGATATAAAGCCCAATGCTGAAGTAGTGCAGACCATGAGTGAAAGTGATGAGAAAGGAAAACAGGAGATGATGCGTTATGGCGCATCGCAGGTCAATTATAAGCACTCGGCAATTACCGCGCATATAAAAATGAAAAACGGGAAAAATGGGATCGCGATGTGTGGAGTAACCAATATTGAAACTACTATTCCCAATATGTATGATGGCAGCTATAGCACGTCGTATATCAGTTATTCCACGAGAATGTTGTTTACATTTCCCGAAGAAGAGACGGCTTCGGCAGAGAAGATGATGACGGTGATCGTAGCGGGCTTTCGAACCAACCCCGATTGGAAAAAGGCAACAGATAATTATTGGAGGGACGTGCGGGAAAAAAAGCAACAGGAAAACATTGGAAGGATACGGATGATTGATGAACGTACGCGGGAGATAGGCAGACAGGCAATTGAAAACGGGAATCGCCGGCTTGCCGATATGGATAATCAAATGCGTAGCTGGGAGGCGCAGCAAAGTTCAGAAGACAGGATGCATACCAATTTTATCAAAACCATCAGGGAAGTAGAAAATTACCGGGATGAGACGGGCAAAGTGGAGCTAAGTTCCGGTTACGACCATGCCTGGAGCCGAAGTGATGGCAATCACTTCATTATGACAAACGATCCAAATTTCGATCCTTCTTCGGTATTGCAAGATGCACAGTGGAAGGAGATGAAGAGGGTGGAGTAGATTGAGTGGAAAGACAGGATATGAAGGATTGTATTCTATTTTTATCCCTTAATACCAGCCACCGGTTCCTGGTTCCGCAGGTCACCGGAGCGGCTGCCGGGTACTCATGTAGTAGCCTGTATCGAAACTTTATAGTGTTGGCGACGATAATACGTCAAGGAAATAAGTTTATATTTAGAAGGGAAGAGACAAATCACAGCAGGGCGTAATTTTTCAGGTGCATTGAATTTTTCAACAAAAGCCAACACTACATGAATATGAGCCGGGCAATGCCTGTTAGCCTGACCGAAAGATCCGATATTCTGGATATACTTCGCGGCTTTGCACTGTTTGGTGTTTTAATGGATAATATTTTCGGGTTTACCGGCTGGGGCTATTTTACAATGGTTCATCGCCAATCGCTTTCTACCTGGCCGGCAGACAGTGTTCTTGGTTTGTTCGAACTCGCCTTTATCAATGGTAAATTTTATAGCCTGTTTTCATTGTTGTTTGGAATCGGGTTCTCGATTATTTTGGTCCGCAATGAACAAAGAGGGATTAATCCCCTGCGAATATTTTACCGGCGCCTCTTTATACTTCTTCTTTTTGGCGCTGCTCATTTGTTCTTACTCTGGGAAGGTGATATTCTTGTTCTCTATGCACTTCTTGGAATGTTGCTGCCGCTGTTCAGAAAATGCACTGATAGAACGTTGCTGATATGGGCTGTTGTGCTGATCGCATCACCTGTCCTGATTGATCTGTTCAAAGTGATATTCCATTTTAAAACGGGGGCTTTCCTGGATGCCATAGCAGCGAGGATCGATAAAAGAACAGGTCTTCCTCTGGATGAAAGTTATAGTCAATATCTTTACAGGCCCGGAAGCGGTTGGCAGGAATGGAGGAACTGGCAGGCTTCAGGTTTTTTGTACCGCTATAGTTATATTATTGAAAGTAATCGCATACCTAAGGTCCTTGGGTTATTTTTACTTGGATTTTATGCCGGCCGGAAAATGATGTATGCCAACCTGGAAAATTATGGTTCACTTTTCAGGAAAGTTCGTTCCTGCGGGTTTTTAATCGGTATTCCGTTCAGCCTTGCGCTTGCTTATTTCGAAATCGACGATAAAAGTATTCCCCATCCATGGGGCTTGTTCGATACGGTTGCGTATGCACTCAGCGTAGTACCGCTTAGCCTGGCTTATGCTTCGGTGATATGCCTTTTATGGATGAAGAAAAAGGGAGGCAGTAAATGGATAGTACTGGCTCCTATGGGACGGATGGCGCTGACGAATTATCTCGTGCAAACAATAATTGGAATCCTTCTTTATTATGGAGCAGGCTTTGGGCTGGGTGGAAATATCGGGCCTGCTATTTTTATGCCGATCGGGTTGGGTGTTTATATACTCCAGGTGGTTTATAGCATTGGGTGGTTTAAATACTTTACTTATGGGCCACTTGAATGGATCTGGAGAATGCTTACCTATGGGAAGAGATTAAGAATCCTGAAAAAGGAATAAGAAGCTGCGAGATCCCGGGACAACTGGCTGGTGAAAACCGAATATGCAATAATCCCTTGTTTCAATTTGATTTACTTTTGTTTAAACTCTCCTGGTGGAAAACAATGCATTTCGCTTACTGCTTCAATCTGTGGTCTGGCATTGGTACCGGTCTGCAATAGCTTATGCGGAGTATATGGAGAATGGTAAACAATTCCGTTATGCTCAACTACTGAATCGGCAGATGATGAATTTATTTTTGAAAATAATCATCGCTTTCCCAAGGCGGCCGTACAAAAATTAGAGGCGGCTTTGCATGATTTGTTGTAAAACGTCACTCTTCGCCAATACAGTCGTATGCAAAAAATTATAGTGAGAGATTGATTAGATAATTTTAAAAAATCATCCGGAAAAATCAGTATCCCGGACAATAATTTCTGTCGAGTTGCAGCTTTGTGTCGATGAATAGATAAAAAGGCTTATTGCTTCCGAAAATATACTTCAGGCAAGATGATTTTTATTTCTTGTCCAGGATCCCCTTTTTTCCAGAAAAGAATGAAATTGACGTTAGCTTTTTCCGGGAAGTACCCGCTTTGTTTTATTGATTCAATTTTATTCAGGAATTGCCTGGAGAATTTCAAGACTGATTTCCCATTCACATTTAGTAGCTCGTCCCCGTTTATTGTAAGACGATCTCCGCTGGTCATTGAAGAAATGAAATATTGGGTATTTATGAAATAATCAAGCCACACATCTTTGTAAGTTAGATGCATTACTATTTCATCAGGTGGCAAATAAATTTCTCTATCTTCGATGCGTTCTATATTTTCTACTGTAATATTTTCAAGATAGTTTCCGGTCAGATGAATGGAAAGATTTTCCTTAGCTCTTGTTATTGCAACATAAAGCTGCCGTTTTGCTTCTTCGGTACCGGGATTGAAGTTTTCAAGCATCAGAAAAACATTGTCAAACTCTTTCCCTTTTGCTTTATGAATGGTCGAAACGAAAATTGATTCTCCGTTCTCATTGAAAAAATCTTCCAATTTGGATTCACGGATAAAAACTTCCAGATCAGATTTGTATTTCTTTTTGGGATTAACCGATTCAAAATCTTTTATGATGCTATTGCATATTTCCAGCTTAGTGCTGTTTTGAAATTTGCTTCGCAATTCCTGTTTGGCATTATTCCAAACATCATCGCTGATTACGAAAACATCATCTGCTAAATTCAATCGTTGAAGAAAGAAGCGAACTTCCGAAAGATTAGATAGGCTAAAGCCGTCATTAGTCTGAATTAGCTTAGCTTGTATTCCATTGTTTAAAAGTAAACCGGTTATCTGTAAAGCTTCCTCGTTTGTCTTTGTAAGTACGCAGGTAGTCCCTGTTAATGCAGTTGTGAAAATATCGTGTGCTATGGGTGAGATAAGATTGCTGCCTTGATAGCGAACAATTTTTATTCTGCCATTGTCGGTTTGTTTTGCTATTATCGGAATTTCTTTCAATCGGTTTTCGATCCGTTTCGAAAACCGGTTAGCGAATTCAACCAGGTTACTTTTACTTCTGTAGTTTTCAATCAGTTCATGTTTGGTGGCTTTATTATCTTCAATGAGTTGGAAAAGATATTTTGAGCTTGCTCCTCTAAACTCATAGATGTTCTGGTCGTCATCTCCAACTGCAATCACCCTCATCTCTTCGTTTTTTTCCATTAGCACATTTATTAATTCAAACTCATCCGCGTCCATATCTTGCGCTTCGTCAATGACCAAAACGGTTTTTGTAATTCTGCTTGATTCAACCTCGCCCTTCCTGATTTTGACAATTGTCTTTTTCAGGATATCATCTGATTTTTCCAGGCTTCCCACTTTCCCAAGTAAATCAAAACAATAGGAGTGAAAGGTTTTTATTTCAATATAATTCGCTGCATTTCCGATTAATTTCAGCAAGCGTTTCTTGAACTCAGTTGCTGCTGCTCTTGAAAAGGTTACCATAAGCAACTGCTCATGCTTTATATCTTCCATCAGAAGCAGTGAAGCTAATTTGTGAACCAACACTCTGGTTTTGCCGCTTCCAGGCCCTGCAGCGACAACAATGTATTGTTCCTTGTCATTTATAATTTTCAATTGTGTTGGCGAAAGTTCTCCAAAAAGTTGCTTGAATTTCGTAGGGGTCATTTTAAGTTTTAAATCGTCAACCTTACTTCCGGGAAAATATTTTCTAAGAAAGGAATTGTAATTAAGCTGGAAATAATCCTCTACAAATTGCAGGGCATCTTTATAGTTAGTGATCATTCTTTTGGCATACTCGCCAATAATATGTATTTGTTGAATCTTATTTTCGTAAAACTGATTTAGTTTCTTGTAATCATCCTTGGTGTATTTTTTATAATTATCTTGCTCAATTCTTTCGATGGTCAACCGATTATAGATGACCAGAAAACCTCCTTCTATTTTAATGGCATTGATTCTTGAAAGATAAAAGAGAGCATCCTCGATGTCTTCGAGAGAAATTTTTATTTCAAAAAGTTTCAGCCTCTTTTCAAATTCTTTTTTTAATTCATGTACTGAAAATTCAACCAATACTTCTTCTTTTTCATTTTCATTTTGTGCAACAGAGAAATTGGTTTTTTCGTAGAGAAATTCCACGATAAATCCTGCTAACTCATGTCGTTTCTCCAATTTTTCTTTCAAAATATTTTTCTTTTGGATACATAATACAACAACATGATTCCTGGAATATTCATAATTCTGTCGTTTAATCCAATTTTTGATTGCCCAGAAATTTATGAGTGTTTTTATTTTATCTGGGTTAATATCATCACAACCGGTTGTCTCTGCTTCTTCATTTAGTTCTTTGATGTGAAATGTTTTTTCCTTCTCCTCAAATTGTAGCAAAAGAAAATTTTCAATCTTGCTGAAGGATTCTAAAATGCTTAGTGATCGGTTTTTATTTTCTCCCTTTTTGATGTATGCTGTTAAATCCTTTGCATCAGCCAATATATTTTCTTCACGAAGGAGATTTACAATGTTTATTACTTCTTCTCTTACAATTCCCAGGTGATCGGAGATATAATCAATTCTCGATTCGGCCGTTTCTTCATTTGAGTGTTTTCGGCTCTTGCTTGAAAACAGTTTCTTGATAATTCGGATTCCTTCTTCTTTTTGTTTCTCATCAAATTTTTCTGAAGCGTTGATTTTGTCAACAGCTTCCTGAGCATTCTTTGCGAGAATACTATTGGCAAAAATTCTTGGCATATTTTGTCCACGCTTCAAATAGCCGGCATCTTCTAAAGCGGCAATTGCAGTGTTTACTCGTGTTTCGATTTGCACAATATTGTCATCCCACCCCGCCTTTCTTGCGATTTCCAGGGCAGAGTTGGATGCGGTTGAACGAAATCGGGTGAGATCTTTTATCGCTTTCCAGACCTGCTGAATCTCTTTGATCGAAAGTTTAGTTTGATTTAATAAAATAAAGTGTTTGTTAAGGTCTTCTTCATTGAACAATATGAAACAATCTGCCTTGATGCTTTCATTTCGCCCCGCTCTGCCTGCTTCCTGAACGTAATTCTCCAGAGAATCGCAAATCTCATAGTGGATCACCATGCCAACATCTTTCTTGTCAACTCCCATTCCGAAGGCCGAAGTTGCAACTATAATAGGAACTTCTCCAGATATGAAAGCATTTTGGTTTGCTGTTTTTTCTTTCTGATCCATTTTGCCATGATAAGGTTTCGCGCTAAAACCATCTTCTGACAATCGTTCTGCAAGTAAATGCGATTTTCGAGTTCTCGAAACATAGATAATAGTCGGGCAATTTCTATTTTCAAGTAAATCTCTTACTGACTGGTATTTCTGTTCTTCATCATCTTTTTTAAAAACTTTGTACTGGAGATTTGTACGGGATGCTTTAGAGGTGAAAAGAATTAATTCAATTCCTAATTTTGATTTAAAATATTCCCTTATATCTTCGATTACTTTTTGCTTTGCGGTTGCAGTGAAGCAAGAAACAGGAATTCCTTCTTCCAGATTTTTTTTCTCCTGAATTTGTTTGATGAAATCGCCGATGTATAAATAATCAACTCTAAAATCCTGTCCCCATGATGAAAAACAGTGTGCTTCGTCAATCACAAAACGGGTAACTTTTCTTCCTAACAAAAGCTTTTCAATTGTTCGTGAGCGTAATGATTCCGGAGAGATGTAAAGCATAAAAGCAGAACCATCTTCGATCCGTCCAAATGATTTTGCCCTTTCGATCGGATCAAGCAAGCCGTTTATTGTTACTGCATCGGTAATCCCCCTCCTTTCAAGATTGTCAATCTGGTCTTTCATTAGCGACTGCAAAGGGGAAATCACCACTGTCAAACCCTTTTCGTTTTCTCCACTCATTAAAGCAGGAACCTGGAAAGTAATTGATTTTCCACCGCCTGTCGGAAAGACTGCCAAAATTGATTTGTTTTCAATTACTGCTTTGACCGCTTTTTCCTGCAATGGCTCACCTGCGTATGTCCGGTAAGAATTGAAACCGAAATATCTTTTTAAACTTTTGTGAATATCTAACGATTGGTCGCAATATTCACAACCGGCTAAACAAGGTTTGTTTCTCAAAAGAAACATGACCGGTTCAACTTTCGGGTAATGTTTGAGAACCCAAGGTGGTGTGATTGAATATCGGTTATGACAGTTTATGAGGGATAAGCAGTAAGCAAGTTCAACTGGTTGTTGCGAGATAATTCTTGAAAGGTCCGTATGTTCGCAAATTTCACTTTTAAATTTTTCACGGATTAACTTTTCAAGATCCGTATTTGTGCTTGTATATTCAATAAAGCGAAAAAAGGAGTGAAATTCCTTTTTATCGGTTAATAGCAAATAGAAAATTTGTTTTAGCTTTTCATCTATATTTTTGAAGACAGTAACTTCATCTAGGAACAGATCTTTCGCCTTAATGGAATCATTTAGGGGATTGTTGGTGTTTTCCGTTTGGAGTTTGTCATCCTTCAGCAAGGAATGATATGGCCTTGTGGGAAAGAGGAGAGGAGATAGAAATAAAGTATCAATGATGTTGGCAGGATTTATTTTGGCATCAATGATAGCTTTCCCGATATATTTCAAGTCGTGGTTAAAAACGTTGTGTCCGCAAATGAAATCAGTGCCCTTCAGGAACCTGATGAAATCTGCAATTGAATTGGAATGAAAGATATTGCCGTTACTCTTAACACTTCCAATGTCAAGAATCTTTCCGTTCTTTGGCTCAATTTCCGTATCAATAAATGCAATGGAATTCACTCATGAAAAATAGAAAATATTAGTTGTAAAGTAGTAAATCAATCTTTATTTTAAACATGTTTAGTTCTTTTGCAAGGTACCCCAAGCAATACCCCGAACCTGATAAATTAATGAAAGTCAATTTTTTAAAGGGGATCGGATCATTTGAAAAGGAGGAAGTAGTAATAAAAGTTTCTTTTTTGCTTCCTGGTATGCAAGTGCACCCACAAACTGATAAGCAAGATCAATTGTTTCTTCAGGTGTTTGCTTTTCAGTTTTAATGCTAGTAACTTTTTTACAACTAGTGAAGTAAAACCCAATATGGATTGGGCACTTTAACGTTATGATCAAAAGTCTTCTGCAATAAAAAATATTGTGACCGAAACTAAGTCGTCAGGAAAGCAAGCTTTTTGTAGGATTTTGGAAACTAACGATGGAAGTATCTGGTTTGGATCTTTGTCTGGTGCACAGCACATTTCTACTGATGAATAATCTGACTATTAAACATAAGGGTTGGAAATTATTATAGCTGCTTGTCTAACAATAATCTCCATATATCGTCTTGACCGTTTATCAATTCACGTAGAAGTCCTGAAAAAAAAATTCGTTCCTTTAATCAGTAACGGCACAGGGTGGAGATAGTAAACAGCCTGCCTGCTCCAGGCTACAGCAATCCTTTGCGTTATACGCGAGCAAATAAGGATTTGGCAAAATGTTTCAGGTTGTTTTGAATATACCTGACCAGGAATAAAGTATGCGCTTAATTCAGACTATCAATAAAACAAAAAAATGTCATGAAGTTAACACGCCGTAAATTCTTACAAGGCCTTATCATTGTCTCCGCTATAACAGTAAAGAAGGGTTGGGCAAACAAACCTGTACGGCTGGTAGCTGAACGTCGCGACCTCTTTCCACAGGGTGTAGCATCAGGTGACCCGACAGCTAACAGTGTAATCCTGTGGACAAGACGCCCGCCAATAAATGACAGTTCCAGCAGTAAGCTGGTTGTTGAAATTTCAACCACCCCGGCATTCAGAAAAATCCTGGCAAGTGGTATTGCGGACATTAGTGCCGATTCGGATTGGACATGTCGTTTCCTGGTTAAAGATCTTAAGCCTGACCGTGAGTACTGGTATCGTTTTGTTGATGACCATGGTTTTGCCAGTAGGGTTGGCCGTACCATAACTGCGCCGGCTGACGATTCTGATGCACCTGTTCGTTTTACTTTTGTCTGTTGCCAATGCCCCAATGAAGGTGCCCTGAATGCTTACCGGAAAATGATCTTCGAAGATGAGGCACGTCCGAAAGATCAACGACTTAATTTTGTATTACACCTGGGTGATTTTATTTATGAAGTTACCTGGTATGCCGAAGACAATCCAAAAGGAAACCGCGGCCGCCGCATCAGGAATCTATATAAGTTCCCGCAAGGCAGAAAGGTTAGTAATTTCCACCTGCCGGTTACACTGGAAGATTATCGTACGCTCTATCGTGCCTATCTTGAGGATCCCGATTTGCAGGATGCCCGTGCCCGTTGGCCATTTGTCTGTATTTGGGATAACCACGAATTTGCCTGGGCGGGGTACCAGAGCCAGTATGTTGCAGGAGGTGGCTACAATGCTCCGGCACAGAATCAGAAAGTAGCTGCCAACCAGGCCTGGTGGGAATTCATTCCCGCACATGTTCAACAGCCCGGTAACCCAGGCCTTGAACATTTTAATGCTCCGGCAGTAACGGATACGCCCCTGGAAGAATTCAACGAAGACGGGCTTTGCGAAGAACCTAATAACCTGAAGGCGATCAACAGCCTGAAGATCCAGCGCGTACTGCGATGGGGGAGAAATGTCGATTTGCTGCTGACTGATAATTGGTCATTCCGTTCTCCTGATATGTCGACTGATGATTTTGAAGCTCCGGGATATCCCAGGGTGTCCCCACAACTACCTTTTGAAATTATGAACTACGGTCGTCATTATAATAATGACAATCCACCCGATACCATTCATTTCAACGGCAAGGATCTTCCCAATCCTACAAAAGATGTTCATGCCCAAACTCACCTGGGCAGCGATCAACGACGTTGGTTTTTACAACAGCTTGGAACTTCTACTGCGCGCTGGAAAATATGGGGACATGGTTTTGGCACCATGGAAGTACGAAGCGATTATCAAAACCTGCCTGGCGAACTGGGTAGTAAATGGCCCAAAGATGCCGGCTATGCAGTAATAGACAACCGGTTTCTTCGGGATAAAGACGAAATATTTGATTTTATACGCGACCAGCAGATCACAGGTTTTTGTGTTGTTGGAGGTGACCGTCATGCATTTCATGCCGGTTTAGTTTCCAAAGCACTGCCGCCAAAGAAATATGAGCCATTGGGCGTGGAATTCATTACGGGTTCCATATCGCAGCAAACTTTGTTCGAAGTATTGGAGGTAACGATGTCCAAAGACAATCCCAAACGCGTACTGCACCTGATTGACCAGGCTGATGGTACAGTGATTCCTTCCATGAATGTGACCCCTATGCATGGCGTACTTTCGACTTTAAAGTTGAAGGAGACGGGAGATATGAAGCAGGCCCGTGCTGTGCGCAATCCGGACGTTGCACCGCATTTGTCATTTCTCGATTTCGGTGGTCACGGCTATGGTTTGGTAACTGCCACTTCCGATGAGCTTTCAACCGAGTTTGTGTGTATACCGAGGCCACTGGAGCGCAGCGAAGGCGTGGATGGCGGCCCGTTGGTTTATCGTGTAGTGCACCGCACCCGCTTATGGAAAGCAGGTGAAACACCTAAGTTGGAGCAGGAGATACTTGAGGGCAATCCGCAGTATTGTATCTAATGTTAGCGCTTGCATGTAACATATATATGCAATGCTGAAAGAAAAATGGTGGTAACCTATAATGATAGATTACAGTTAAGTTGCTCAAAATAATATAAGATCCCCTCCGGGTTGCCAGAAGTTGACGTTGTCACGATTTGGCGGGATAGATAATTGTATCAATTAATGTCGGTTACCCCAGGATAAAATTTCATAAAGAAAGGCGATTGCCACATCAATTATTAAATTTTGATTTCAATAACTCAAAATCATTTCATCTTAAATCGTCTATGCCTGTTTCCTACAATATCTTTATACTTTTCCTTAGCTACTTTACTTAAAAAACTTCTATCTATCATGTCCATTGCAGGAAGAACAGCTTTCATTGATTCATCAATGATTTTCTCCGCAATAGCAGGCTGCACACCGATCTTGTCCGAGAAGATCATAAACGATTGCCTGGTATAAAATCCATAATTCAGGTAAGAAGGCTCGTCCATATCCCCCTTATACAAACCATTATGCAGGGCCAGGTTGGTGTCATCAATGTGCAAAGCTGTACATAATAAGTCATAGGCAGGGGCCAGTAAATAATCCCCCTGCTCACTTTCCATCAATGCGAAGTTTTTCAGGTGTGCATCGCCGTTGCCAAAAAGATAATTGAATACAACGATCCGGAAGAAATTGATCAGTTCTACTGTAGCGGCAGGGACATATTTCTTAATTAAACCGGCAATATCTGCGTAGGAAGCATTGTACTTAAAATCATCCCCCTCTCTTTCAGGGCTTTTTCCCAGTAATGTGGCAAGGTCCTCTATTTGATATTTTGTACCATCGGGTTTATAGTCGAAGCGTTTTGTAATGTAAGCAGGGGAACCATCATCAAAGAAGATCATGCCACAGGCGGCGGCCTTAATGTTAAAGAGTTTTCTGGCAATCTGCATGGTGACATGTTCATTTGCGGGCATGTCTTCTACCCTTTCCAGTCTCTCGGCAGGAACAGGCTTTAGAATATGTGTTCCTCTTTCCGACGTCAGTTGGAGACTGTTTTTATCCTGTGACAGGCTATACTTTTCCTGCACACCGCTGATGCTGATCGTTTTCCTTTTTTCATTGTATGCTCGGGTTAGTTCTGCATTCTTACCGGGCGGACCAAAGGGTAGAATATGACTAATCTTTTTCGACCGGCTTCCAAACAAAGCCAGTTGCGCAGCAGGACTATAGGTTGTAAACCCAGGCTGCAATGTAGATGGGCAATATTTGATTTCAGGAAGTCTCATTGATTTCTTTTACGGTAATGGGTCCAATACTGTCATCTTTTGTTGTTGCCAGCAGCAGGCTGAAATAATCATTCTCATCAATCCTGAGCATGCGGCATTGTATACGTTTATTGGCACCTTCACTCAACATATTCACAAACACCGGGAACAGGAAATCGCTTTCATAAACTTCTTTTCGAAGCGGCAATGTTATACTTACGGGCCGGCTGCCCGGTGTATTGAGATAAGTCTCATCGTAGGCAAAACGATAACTGTTTCCGGTTTTTGTTAGAATTCCGGCCGGCTTAGTATTGTAAAACACATGGGCAGATCTGTTTTTTAAAGTTGCCATTCGATTTTATTGTTGACCTAAGCCTGAATTGCCTGTGTCTTTGAGTGACAGGTTTATTTGGAGACCGAGGGGATCAGCAATTTTTATCAATGTATCCAGGGAGGGGTTACCCTTACCCATTTCAACCAATTGAATAGTGCGGGTGCTTACCCCGGAAATAGATGCCAATTGGGGTTGCAATAAGTTAAGCAGTTCCCTTCTTTTTCGGATGGTCTCACCAATATTTATTAATTTATTACGCACTATAATTCGCTTTTAGGTGTAAAGTAGGAAAAATATCGAATAAATGTAAAAAAAACGAAGTATGTTTCGCTTTTTGGGTGATTTTGGTAAAATTTCCATCATTAGAGGATTTAAAGCGAAGTATATTGCGTTTTAGAGTAGTCTTGCGAATATAGAAATTAAAATTCGCAGATCAGGCCTTTACTGCGAATATGGAGTGCCGTATTTGTACAAGCCTTTGCTGTATATTGTAAATATGGACTTGTCAGAGTTGCAAGGCATTGTAAACAATTTGGTGGGATTTGACTTTACAGAGTAGTAGTCCCGACAGGAATCGAACCTGTATCAAAAGTTTAGGAAACTTCTATTCTATCCATTGAACTACGGGACCAGTTCCGCCTACTATACCCGGCGGGCGGCAAAAATAACTGTTTCCCCTTTAACCACCGCCCAAAAAGCCTGTTTCAGCCTGTTTTTTACCCCCGTTCAAAATTTATTTTATTGGCCAGAATCGCACTGACATAGGGTTGTCACTCACCCCTGGTTCCTTTGTATTGTCAACGTAATCAATAACTATAAATATTTACTAATGACTACTACTGTTAACAGCAACAAAACCTCCGTTGTAATTACCCCCGAAGAAATGCTTAGCCACTGGCAGGGCCATCGCAGCCTGACCCGCCGGGTTATCGAAGCATTCCCGGAAGATAAACTTTTTAATTTTTCAGTAGGCGGTATGCGCCCGTTCTCTACTATGGTCGTGGAAATGCTGGATATGGCGATCCCCGGGTTGAACGGCATCATCACCCGCACCTGGCAAAAAGCAGAAGATATGGAACACTATTCTCCGGCGAAAGGAGCGGCCAACAAAAGAGAATTATTACGTCGCTGGGACGAAACCACCGAAGCCATCAACAACCTGTGGCCCACCATACCTGAAGGCCGCTTCCAGGAAGCTGATCTTGCATTCGGACAATGGCAGGGTCAGATCTATTGGTTCCTTCTTTATTTTATCGATAATGAAATTCATCACCGCGCACAAGGATATGTGTACCTGCGGGCACTCGGTATCGAACCGCCTCCTTTCTGGGAAAGAGCCTGAAAATAAGGAATAAGAAATAATTAATAAGGAATGAGAAAGTTGCAGTTTGGGAACAGCAACTTTCTCATTCCTTATTCTTTTTCTCACTCCCTCCTCAAACTCTTCACCGGGTTCACCAGCGCGGCTTTGATCGCATGAAAACTAACCGTCACCCAGGCGATAAGAATCGCAATGCCAGCCGCCGCTGCAAAGATCCACCAGTCAATATTGATGCGATACGCATAATCCTTTAACCAGTCATTCATGATCCACCATGCCAGAGGAAAAGCTACCAAACAGGAAATAATAACCAATATCAAGAAGTTTCTCGATAACAGGTTGGTAATACCCGGTACACTTGCACCTAATACTTTACGGATACCGATCTCCCTGGTACGTTGTTCGGCTGTATAAGCCGCTAACCCAAATAAACCCAGGCAAGAGATTACAATAGCCAGCAGCGCAAACACACCAGATAGTTTGCTGATCAGCGCTTCACTGATAAACATACTATTGAATTGATCATCCACAAAAGAGTAATCAAACGGGTAAGCAGGATTATCTTTTTTCATCACTGCTTCCATTTTCGCCAGTACAGCCGATGGATCAGCACCCGCTTTTGCACGTACATATAAAAGATTGGTACGCTCCGGTATATTATAAAAAATGACCGGGTCCGATTCTGTATACATATTACCATAGATATAATCTTTTACCACACCCACGATATTCATGGCAAAACTGCCACGGTCCGTCTCGCGTAGCAGGCTTTTCCCAATCGCTGTTTCTTTTCCTAATATTTTTTGCATCGATTCGGTGATAATCACGTTCATCGCCGCTGTAGAATCTTTAGGCATTCCATTGCTACCAAAAGGAACTTTATCCGTAGATAGAAAATCGCGGCCTTCGATCAAATGCATTCCTGATGTCGCAATAAAATCGGTACTGACAAGACGCTGCGATATCACGATAACACTGTTGGGGTCTTTTCCCTTCCAGTTAATAGAAGTCGTATTATTACCGCTGGTCATCGTACGATGATCAGCCAGTGCTGCATTCTCGATAACCTGTGTATGCAGCAGATCATCGCGGATCGCATCGAAATTGCGAACGACTTCGGGCGGCGCATCCACCTGGATCAGGTTATTGATATTATAACCGAGGTCCCTGCTTTTTACATGTTGAATTTGCCGGTAAATGATCATGGTAGCAATAATCAGTATGATCGAAACACTGAATTGAGTTATCACCAATCCTTTGCGGATGATGGCAGCACTTCCTGTTTTGAGTTTGATTCCTTTGAGTACATAAACAGGATTGAACGAAGACAAATACAGCGAAGGGTAACTGCCGGCTACCAATCCACAGATAAGTACCAGCAACAATAGAGCGGAAATATGCAATGGCTGCAGAATTCCTAACGACAGATTTTTTTGTACCAGGGTATTAAAAGCAGGTAGCAATATAGTCATGATCATCACTGCAAATACAGCTGCCAGCAAAGCCATGAACAATGATTCACCAATGAACTGGAAAATCAATTTTCGTTTTCCAGCTCCCAATACTTTTCTGACACCGACTTCGCGGGCGCGCTTTTCACTTCTTGCTGTTGCCAGGTTCATGAAATTAATACAGGCGATCAGCAGGATGATCCACGCAATCAGGGAAAACAAGTGTACAAATTTGATCTGCCCGCTTCCTGTTTGTTTTCCATTGGCAAATTCGCTGCGCAGATGCCAGTCATTCATACTGAATAATACCGGGTGCGCGCGGGATTCACCACCCTGTTTTTCTCCTATATAGCCATACAATCTTTTATTTATAGTTGCAGGATCCACACCTGCGTTCAATTGTACATAGGTGCTGGTATTGAAATTGGTCCAGCGATGAAGCGATTCATTTTGCTGAAACCTGATCTCAAACGGCGCCAACCATTCAAATTGCAAAGAAGAATTTTCCGGCAGATCGCGGATAATACCCGATACCGTATAATCCTGGCTGTTATCTACCCGGATCGTTTTGCCAATGATATTCTTATCAGCACCAAAAATTTTGTACGCTGCTTTTTCGGTCAGCACCAGTGAATACAATTGTGAAAACGCCGTCGCGGCATTTCCCTTTACAAAGGATAATGAAAACATATCGAAAGCAGTAGAATCGATATAATTCCCGGCCGCGTATACTGCTTTATCTCCCACCGTAAATAATTTGGAATCGGTTCCCTCGGTTTTGCGGCAGGTAGCAGCAATACCAGGGATCTCTGCCTGCATCGCGGCTGCCATCACACCGGGCGTGGAAGAATGGGTAAACACACCGGCATCTACATTATTATTCATTTTTATCTGGTACACAAAATCCCGTCTGGCAAACCCATGATCATAATTCACTTCATCCTCGACCCATAAAAAAATGAGGCCTGCACAGGCAATGCCGATAGCGAGACCAAAAATATTGAGCGCACTATACCCCTTGTTTTTCCAAAGGTTGCGAAACAGCGTTTTAAAAAAATGATGGTTCATACCTGTTGATTAAAAGTACAGGACAGGCGGACAAAAAAAGAGCCGTTCTTCATTTTATTAGCAGCCAGAAGGTTAGGAGTTAAAACAATGGGTAACACTGTACGGTTTCGATACAACAGGTGTACGGTTCAGGCATTGCAAAATCATATCATTATATGTTGAAATGATACTAAATTGCTTAATTCGATCATCTTTATTTCCCTGTTTTTGCAACCACCCTCCTGAAATCGGTATCTTTCATCACTAATAAAACAATAGCATGAAACGATTGACCCTTCCCGCACTTACCCTAATAGTGCTGCTGGTATTTACTACCGGTCAGGCCGCTGCACAAACCACGGCCCGCCTCAACCATATCGCCTTTTATGTACTCGATCTGAAGATCAGTACCGATTTTTATCACCATGTGGTGGGTCTCGATACCATTCCCGAGCCTTTCCACGATGGTCATCATACCTGGTTCCTGATCGGTCCCAGGAGCCACCTGCATATTATTTCCGGTGCAAAAGTGGACCTGCCCCGCGAAAAGAACACCCATCTTTGTTTTTCCGTCCCTTCGGTAGATGCCTTCATTCCGCGGCTGGTTAAAAACAATGTGCCTTACGAGAATTGGGCTGGTGAAAAATCAGCTGTCACCAACCGCGTAGACGGCGTTAAACAGATCTATTTCCAGGACCCGGATGGGTATTGGCTGGAAATCAATGATGCGAAAGAATAGAAATTTTAAATTATGAGTTATGAATTATGAATTTGTTGCGATACAACTGTAAGGCATCTTTGTGTCATGGCATTCATAATTCACAATTCTTAATTCCTATCTTTGCCCTCCTCAAAAGGACAAATATGAAGTTTTACAATCTCCTGATCAAATACAGGCTGCCCATCGGGATCTTATTGCTGTTGCTGGGTGCGTTGACGAATTATTATTCGGGTTTCTGGCCCGGGTTCCCGCTTTACCTCGTTGGCGTGGTCCTGATTCTCGGTCATTTCTTCTTTGGGCCCCTCCGCCTGATCCAGGAATACATGGAAAGTGGTGATATGGATGGCGCTGAAAAAGTGCTGAATGCTATTAAATTCCCCAATCTTTTATATAAACCCATCCGTTCGGTTTATTATACCCTGAAAGGCAATATCGCCATGATGAAACAGGATTTCGATGGCGCTGAGAAAATGATGAAGAAAGGACTTGATCTCGGTATGCCGATGAAAGAAGCCGAAGGTGCCAGTATGTTGCAAATGGGTATGTTGGCGATGCAAAAGAACGACCTGAAACAGGCGGAAAGTTATGTACGTGGCGCCATTCGCAAAGGACTTCCCGATAAAGAAAATGAAGCGGCCGCTTATCTTCAGATGTGCAGTATTATGATGAACAAAAGAGAGTTCCGTGCCGCTAAAGATTTTTTCCGCAAGGCAAAAGCATTGAAGCCTACTACTCCGCAGATCGTTGATCAGATCAAACAGATCGAAAAGTATATTTCGAGAATGCCCGGTTAAGCGGTAAGTTTCAGGCGATAAATTTTAAAACAAGGTTGGCATTGCCAGCCTTTTTCTTTTTAGCGATAAGTTTATTGACAGAAATGATTACAAAGCCTTGCAGGCTGACACTGTATTATACAAGCTCTATCGCTGCATTATGACTTTATATGAACATGGCTTAGAAAGCATTAACTTTAAAATCATTCAACTCCTGCTATGAAAAAAATTAGTGTTGCAATCGCCTGCCTGCTGATTATAACCACTGTTCACAGTCAGCAGATGGTATTTAAAAGGAATGCCATTATTCCCAAACCGGTTTCACAGGAAAATAATACAGGTTTGTTTACCTTACCTGCCCAGGCAACGATCATTACGTCTAAAAATACAGAAGTAAAAAAAATAGCAGAGCGTCTTGCTGTACAGATCAGGAAAGCTTCGCACTATAAAGTGACAGTCAAAGAAGGAACTGTATTGACTTCACGCGCTATTTTACTTTCTTTAGTAACCAACTCAACGATCCCGGCAGAAGGATATAAATTAAAAGTCACACCAACCAGTATTACCATCACCGCAAGTACACCTGCCGGCATCTTTTATGGTGTACAGAGCTTATTACTGCTGCTTCCTGCCGATATCGAACGGAATGCAAGTACACCTGCTGTAGTAAACGATATCAAATGGACCATTCCTGCTACTACTATCGAAGACAATCCCCGTTTCGGCTGGCGCGGGCTGATGCTGGATGTGTCACGTCATTTCTTTACCAAACAGGAAGTAAAAAATTATATTGATGAAATGGCAAAATATAAATTCAATCTCCTGCACTGGCATCTTACCGATGACCAGGGCTGGCGCATTGAAATAAAAAGCCTTCCCAAACTTACTTCAGTAGGTGCATGGCGGGTAGACAAAACCGGCACCTTTGGCACTTTCTCCAAACCATTGCCAGGTGAACCAAAGACCTATGGCGGATTTTATACACAGGAAGATATTAAAGAAATTGTACAATATGCAAAGGACCGTTACATCAATATATTACCAGAGATCGATGTACCGGGTCATAGTTTGGCAGCCCTGGCTGCATATCCCGAACTTAGTTGTACACCCGGTGATTACCAGGTCAACTCCGGCGATCGGTTTATGATCTGGCCGCCAGGCGGGCATTTCTATGGAGAGATCGATAATACACTTTGTCCTGCGAATGAAAAAGTATACGAATTCATGGATAAAGTATTTACCGAAGTAGCGCAATTGTTTCCCTTCCCATATATCCATATGGGAGGAGATGAAACGGCGCGTAATTTCTGGGAAAAGACCGATGCCATTAAAACATTAATGCAAAAAGAAAACCTGAAAGATTTGGACGAGGTACAAAGTTATTTTGTGAAAAAAATGTCATCCATCATTACGGCCAAAGGCAAAAAGATGATTGGCTGGGATGAAATACTGGAGGGCGGCGGGCTCCCCTCCAATACTACCGTGATGAGCTGGCGTGGCATGAAAGGTGGTATTGCAGCGGCCAAAGAAGGCCATGAAGTAGTCATGAGCCCTACTGATTTTGTCTACCTCGACTATATGCAGGGCGATGGCGCTATCGAACCACTGGTATATTCTTCTTTACGATTAAAAAAAGTCTACCAGTTTGAACCCGTGCCTGATTCAGTAAATCCTGCCTTGATCAAAGGAGGACAAGGAAATACATGGACAGAACAAATATATAATACCCGTCACCTGCAGTACATGACATGGCCACGTGCTTTTGCCTTATCAGAAGTACTATGGTCGCCCCGGGCCCCAAGAGACTGGAATGATTTTATACAACGGGTAGAATTAAATTTTAAAAGATTCGACATCTCGGAAATAAAATATTCACCTGCTATGTATGATCCAATCATCAGCGTAGCAAAAAAAGACACTTCGCAATTAATCGTATCGCTCGGCACCGAAGTGGAAAACCTGGCCATACATTATAGTTTCGATAATTCTTTTCCTGATCAATTCTATCCAAAATATAGTGATCCTATCCTGGTTCCTAAAGATGCTGCTACCCTGAAGATGATCACCTGCCGTGATAATAAACCCATTGGACGAATGATGGTAGTGCCGGTCGCTGAATTAAAAAGAAGAGCAAAATAATTATCGCAATCCTGCATAATAATATCCTTCATTAACCGGTAACCAGTTACCGGTTTTTTATTTTTCAATCCTTAAGGTCTTTTTGGCAACCTGCCCGGCTGCAACCTTCCCGCGAACAATATATTTCCCGCACATTCATTCTTTATCAACTCCATAAATCAACCGATATGAAATTCATCTTAGCTACCCCGCTCATTTTCCTGTTGGTGATGATTGATGCACAAACACCGGATGCGTTACAAATAAAACACCGGGTAGAAAAATAATCTTAGTCCCGGGATCATCTACGGATTGATCTCGGCGCAGGTGTGGATGAACGGAGGTAAACAGGACTACAGATATTAACTGTTCAATTCTTTTAAGGTTCCATTTTTAATAAGCAGCCCGCCATTCGATCCACCACCAACCTTTTTATTAAATTTGTAAATCCCGGAAGTACCAGAACAGCAAACGTTGTATGCATAGAATAAATTATTTACCTGAACAATTAGCATGATCCTGCGTTTTAGATTGTTTCATTTTAAATCATAACCAAAACAATGACACAACAGCAACTCATAACGAAAATGGCGCTCGATGCCTGGAATACGTACATCAGCCGGACAGACAAATTATTCAATTCACTTTCTGATGAAGACCTGCAAAAGGAAATAGCACCCGGCAGGAACAGTGGTGTGTACCTGCTGGGCCACCTGGCTGCCGTGCATGATGCGATATTGCCGCTGTATGCAATTGGTAATACGCTTCGTTCGGGAATGGATGATATATTTATTAAGAACCCTGATAAATCAGGATTGCCAAAACCACCAATAGCTGAATTAAGGACTTATTGGAGTGAAGTCAATAAAAAACTGGCAGAACATTTTGAAAACTACAGCGTGGAGCAATGGCTGGATAAACACACAGCCGTCAGTGATGAAGATTTTCAAAAAGAACCGCACCGTAATAAGCTGAACGTATTACTCAATCGTACCAATCATCTGGCGAATCATTATGGTCAACTATTATTGCTGAAGAAATAGCAGGAAAAGTAAAATACAAATCCCGTAAATCGAATCAAAGTCGAAATATCCCAATGATATTTTGACTTTTTTGCTTTTATCCTTGTACCAATACGATCGCTTCAATCATCCATTTTTCAGCAGCAGGTGCTGATCCGGGATCGGGTGATAGATATTTATTGAGCTGTTCTTTCGTCCCTGGTTTCATCGTGAGTAACAGGAAAATCTATCCCGATCAAATGAAACTCATTTAACCAATATGCTATAAAGTTCGTTGTTGAAAAAGCCCGGTTGTAATGGTGAAGTGTATTAATACCGGGCGATAGGTGGAGAGGATCACGATTTTTACCCGGTTAAAAGTTTGCACTTTTAACCGGGTTTAGTCGCGAATTATTTCACGTTCTTGCTGACGATCTTAGCCAGGTCAAACATTGAAATTTGAGTTTTGCCACCAAAAAGAGTTTTCAATTTGGCATCTGCATTGATCATTCTTCTGTTCTTTTTGTCTTGCAGACCATTCTTCTTGATGTAATCCCAGATTTTTTTGATGATTTGTGTTCTTGGTAATGGTTTACCACCTACTACATCAGCCAAAGCAGGACTGGATGTCAGAGGAGCCATGAATGCTGCGTTGGGTTTTCTCGCAGATTTCTTTTTAGCTGCTTTCTTTACTGCTTTTTTAGCTGCCTTCTTGGGGGCTTTTTTAGCTACTTTCTTTACTGCTTTTTTTGCTTTTGTTGCCATCGTTTTGAATTCAAAGGTTAATAATTGAACTTTTTGAAGTTGCTAATATACAGGCATTGTTTAAATAATGCGAAATAGATTTTCTACATTTCCACGCTTTCGATGTGAATGAGTGTAAAAAATGGCTTTTCCGAGGGAAAAAAGGTCAAAAACATAGGATTGGTCCATCCAATAATCAATGAATTCATAGGGGAAACCGCCTTTTATATTCGTTTTTCCCTATGAAAACCTGGTTACGATTGCAATTTCTGGCTGATCGCCTCCTCGAGAGCTTCGGGTAAAATGCCTGCTTCATCATCAATTGCCCTCAACTGGTTCACTTCGGAATCCCAGGTAAATACATGGTCATTGCCATCATTTATACTAATGTAAAAACGGGTTTCTCCATTGAAGAAAAAGGGTGATGCCTTCACTAGATAGGGCACCTCATCCACTACCAGGTTGAAGGTTTTTTCATTGGTACGGGAGGAAGAAGCATAACCTGACCGTGGTTCTTTTTCCCCATTACCCTCTAAAAACACATTATCTGCATTCGCTTTTTTACCAGGCATGGCTTCCTGTTTCGTTTGTTGTCCCTGCATAAAAAATTATTTAGGAATGAATCAATATCCAGAGGCAACAGTAATTATGCCAGTATGGATAGTTGATCGTAGCGCAGACATTTTACCTTCGTGCCTATGAATACCCCTGCAAACATTTTCTTTCAAACAATCGACTGGTCCGGTATTGAAAAGACAATTCATCCCGGAGATACAGGTACTGCATACTGGCAAACGCTTCAGTTCCCGGGGTTGCGTATAAGACTGGTAGAATACTCTGCGGGATACCTGGCTAACCACTGGTGTAAAAAAGGGCATATCGTGCATTGTCTCGAGGGAGAATTTACCAGTGAACTGGATACCGGTGAAAAATCCGTACTTACCGCAGGAATGGGGTATGTGGTATCGGATGAGGTGAGCAATCACCGTTCTTCGACCCGGACAGGTGTAAAGCTGCTGATCATCGATGGGGGTTTTTTACAAATGATGTAATAACTATGTTTTTACCAGGCACAAGCTGTTTGGATTGTAAATGTTAAGTGTTAGGCTTTAGGTATTAAATAATGACTATTCAAATCATAGGATCACCCCACGCCTGGCATTTAACACCTGACACTTACCACCTCTCCCTTCCACTGGGAACGTTCCCGGAGATTTTTTGCCATCACCCAGCCGGATATACTTAGTTTAGTCGTCTTAACACAAACGATTGCAATGAAAGATCATTTATACAGCCGGCTGCTATTGTTATCACTGGTCTTGATTGCTGCTACCAGCGTTGCACAGAAACCACCTACCCGCGTGGTCGCCGGCATCTATGTCAATTACAGTGAAGATTCAGTAGGCACTTATACACTTCCTGATCCACTGACCTTATTGAATGGAAAAAAAGTAACGACGGCTGCACAATGGATAAATTCCCGCCGGCCAGAGATCGTTCAGCTCTATGAAGAAAATCAATTCGGTAAATCACCGGCAAAACCCCGCGATCTTCATTTCGATGTATTTGATAAAGGCACACCTGTATTTGATGGAAAAGCGATCCGCAAACAGGTAACCGTTTATTTTACAAAAGATACAGCCACGCATAAGATGGACCTGCTGATCTATCTTCCTGCCAATGCCAAAAAACCAGTGCCATTATTATTCAATGTTTCTTTCACGACAAATGGTAGTATGATCAATGACCCCGGTGTCAAGGCCGGTGAAATATGGTCCAGGGAAGGGAAGAAAGTACCGGCGCAAAACGGTATTTCATTTGGTAAAATAAATATCGATCCGTTTATCGAAGCAGGATATGGTGTAGCCACGGTTTATTATGGAGATATTGAGCCTGATTTTGCAGGTGGCATTCAATATGGCATTCGTGGATATTATTTAAAACCTGGTGAAACACAGCCGGCTCCAAACGAATGGGGCGCTATTGCCGCCTGGAGCTGGGGTCTTAGCCGCGCGATGGATTATTTCGAAACCGATAAGAACGTCGATGCCAAACGCATCGCATTACTCGGTGTATCCCGTTTAGGAAAAACAGTATTGTGGACAGGCGCACATGATACAAGATTTGCCATGGTCATTGCAAGTTGTTCCGGTGAAGGCGGTGCTGCACTCAGCCGTCGCAATTATGGTGAAACGATCAAATTGCTTTCTCACCCCACCCGTTATTTTTACCAGTTTGCTGCGAATTATCAGCAATATGGCGATAAGGTAAATGATTTTCCTGTCGATGGCCATATGCTGGTTTCGTTAATGGCTCCAAGACCTTTATTGCTGCAAACCGGCGACCAGGATTACTGGTCAGATCCCAAAGGAGAATTCCTCGCAGGAGTGGCAGCTTCACCCGTATATGAATTATTCGGGAAAAAGGGAATACAGACAAATGTGATGCCGGATGCCGGAACACTGTTATCAACCGATCTTGGTTATTATATGCATACCGGTGGTCATGGTATGGTGCCGGGTGATTGGGATATTTTTCTGAAGTACATGAAAATATATTTCAAATAATACCTGCTATGATCTGTACTTCCCCGGCATTTTAATCATAATACCAGTATGTATGAATCATAACACACGAAGAGATTTTTTAAAGACAACCGGCAAAAGCCTGCTGGCGGCTCCTGTTGTTCTTTCGCTGAAAGGGATGGCGCAACCCGCTCCATCACCCATTGCAATAACAGATGATAAAAAGAAACCGCTTGTTTTAAATATAAAAGATTTCGGGGCTATTGGTGACGGCACTGCGAAAGATACGATCGCTATTCAGCAGACCATCGATCGCTGCCATGTATTGGGAGGCGGTGAAATATTGGTGCCGGCCGGTACTTATTTAACCGGTGCTATCGCACTTCGTTCCAATACACTGATACGGCTGGAAAAAGAGGCCGTGCTCATGGGCACACCTGATTTTGCAGACTATCCTGTTATGCAGGTAAGGTGGGAGGGCAAATGGATCCAGGGACATACGGCATTGATCTATGCGGTTGATGCTGCTAATATCGGAATTGCAGGTCCTGGTCATATTGCAGGGAATCATGCACTCGGCGGAAGACCCAATGCACAAAATCCATTGCGCCACCCGGCATTGATAGAAACGATTGCTTGCAGCAATATCCGCTTCGAGGATTTTTCTACCGACTATTATTTAATGTGGTCATTGCATCCTACTTATTGCGAGAATATTACCATTAAAAATCTTACTATCAGGAGTACGGGTGGTAATGGGGATGGTATCGATATCGATTCCTGCAAGCATGTATTGATCGATGGATGCGATATTTCTACCGGTGATGATTGCATCTCGGTAAAATCGGGCCGCGGTCTCGAAGGATATACCTTATTAAAAACGAGTGAGGATATACGCATTACCAATTGCAAAATGGCGGATTCAATTTTTGCCTGTATTGGTATCGGTAGCGAAACCTCCGGTGGTATCCGTAATGTCCGTATAGAACATTGCCAGTTCGTGGCAGCGAAAACGCATGCCGTTTATATCAAAAGCCGTCCCGGTCGCGGTGCTTTCATTGAAAATATTACGGTCAACGATATCGATGTATCGAATATGAAGGGGGGATTTCTCCGTTTCAATATACTTGGCAGCGGTATACAGGACCAGGAACCGGTTCCCGGACTGGAAGGTATTCCCACGATAAAGAACTTCAGTTTTACTAATATAAGAGTAACCGATGTGCCGGTATTGGTTGAAGGAACAGGCATACATCCCGATAAGCCACTCGATGGATTTACATTGACGAATGTAAGCGGCACTTGCGGCAAAGGCATTTCACTGGCTAATATTAAAAAAGCAATGATAAAAGATATTAAAGTAACGGGGTATACAGGGCCGTTGTTGCAGATCAATAATGTGACAGGTAAAGGACTTGAACAGGCAGTTACTATTCCTGCGGCCAAATTGCCGGATGCAGTGCCGGAGAGAGCAAAGTCTTATGAATTGCATTGAGAGAGTTTGATTGGGAAGAATAGAACACGGATAGAAGTAGATAAACGGATTTAATGAGGATTTTTGCCAGGGATAGACGAACTTATCCGTGCATCTGTGGCATTTTAAAAACTACCAGGTACGCGCTGGCAAGAAAAAGGTTTGTGAATTACATTGAGAGTTTGATTGGGAAGAATAGAACACGGATAGAAGTAGATAAACGGATTTAATGGGTCTGCTTAATTAAGTGTGTCATTTTTTAATAATCGTTCTCCAAAATAGATA